>CAYXAD010000018.1:0-8402 GCA_964462965.1 uncultured Salinivenus sp. | reverse complement strand
TGGAGGAGAACCTCCGCGAACTTCGGCATTTCGAGGATGTCACCCTCTCCGATCTCCAGGAGGATCGGCAGAAGATCTGGGCCCTCCGCCGCGAGCTCCCTGAGGCTGGAGCCGCGGACAGCTAGTCGGCCGGCGCCTGGTTCTTCGTATCGAAGACGCGAGCGGCCTCCCGGTGGGCGATGGCGTGCAGGTCGGCCGTTTTCTCAGGGGTCTCGGCGTAGCCGCCCGAGAGCAGGAGCACGACGGGCAGTTTGCGATCGCGGAGCTGCTCCAGCACGTAACCGTCCCGGGCGTGGAGGCCCTCTCGAGTGAGAGCCGTCCGGCCAAAGCGGTCGCCGGCGGTGACGTCAATGCCTCCGAGGTAGAAGACGAGGTCCGGTTGGACGGCGTCGAGCGTTTGGGGGAGATAGGTGCGGAGCGTTTCGAGGTAGGGGCGGTCTCCCGTCTCGTCGTCCAAGGGAATGTCGAGCGAGGACGGAGGCTTCTCGAACGGATAGTTCTTTGCCCCGTGCATCGAGAACGTAAACACGGTCTCGTCGTCGGCGAAAACCGCCGCGTTGCCATTGCCCTGATGCACGTCCAGGTCTAGAATGAGCACGCGCTGAGCCCAGCAGGACGTTTGGAGCACGCGAACGGCCACCGCCACGTCGTTCAGCACGCAAAATCCTTCTCCGCGGTCGGGAAAGGCGTGGTGGGTGCCGCCGGCGAGGTTGGCGGCGATGCCGTCGGTCAGGGCCATAAAGGCAGCATTGATCGTGCCCTGGACGGCCAGGCGGGATCGATAGACGAGGCGCTTCGACCACGGCAGGCCCATGCGTCGTTCGGCCCGGCGGGAGAGGGTGCCTTGGGCGAGGCGACGGAGGTACTCGGAGGTGTGGACGTGTTGCAAATCCGCCCAGTCGGCTTGTCGGGGGTCCACTACCTGAGAGGAATCGATCAGCCCTTCCCGTCGGAGCAGACGGTGCAACGCCGGAAACTTGCCCATGGGAAAGGGATGCCCCTCCGGCAAGGGCACGTAATACCCGTCGCTATAGCTAACACGCATGGGACAGCACGAAACCTCAATGTTTGGATCGTACTCCTTCCCCCCTCCTTCTCACGACACGTGAACCACAGCGCATGTGGCGTATAGCATGTTGCGTAATGCGTACTGCGTAAAGCGGGAAGGTGTCGTTCGTACAGCGGTCTGGGATTACACCTCACGGTATCCGTTTCACGCCTCCCGGTTCGCATCCGACAGCACAAGAGAGTGGGCAGCGGGAGGGGAGCAACGGATCATTTCGACGACTGCGTTGCATTAAACTCGTCGAAGCTCTGATCCCGATAGGCGTCCGAGCCGACGTAGCGGATGAGGCGCAGGAAGGTCGATCGGTCGATAAACCCGGGTTGTCGCCCGATGGGGGTCCCGTCCGCGGCCAAAAAGACCGTGGTGGGCACGCCTTGGGCTCCCAGCGTCGAGGCCAATTCCGAGGTCGAGAGGGTCCGATTTTCAAGCTGATGCGTGCCCTCGTCGGCGTCACTGTTGAGTCGTACGTAGAGAAACTCGGAGGAAATGTACGACCGGACCGTCGAGTCCGCGTATACCTCGTCCTGCATTCGCTGGCACCAGGGACACCAGGGGGCATAGATCTCCACGAGGACGGGGCGGTCTTGCGCCTGTGCCTTGTCGAGGGCCTGTTCGAAGGAGTGGGGCGGAACTTCCATCTGGGCCTGGCTTGAGACGGGAAGCACGGCGAGCCCCAAGATCCCGAGAAGAAGGAGGCGAAAAGAGGGGAAGAGAGACATCGGGACAGTACGGCCAGAAGAACCTTCGGGGAGAAAAGAGTACATCTATCAGATGAATGCAGAGGGGCAAGGTTTCTGGCCGAGGGGGAAAGGGAAGGGACTACAAAAATGAAACATCGGTGTCAGAAGGAGTCTCATCGTCGGCCGATCCGAAACAATTCAGGCGGTTTAGGGTGGGGGACTCATCCGGCTCTTTTCTGCCTCCTCCTTTGGCTTCGCTCCAGATGTCTACGACCAGACCAAAATCTCGGCTCCTCGTTGGGATTGGGCTCGTCCTGGTAGGATTGCTGTCCGGGATTCTGGGGATGCTCATCGTCGACGATGAGCCGGAGGAGCGTGCCGTTGCCCGGATCGTAGAGCGTGCGGACAGCAGAAGTCCGGCCGGAACGACCCAGGCAGCAGCAGGGGCCACGCAGCTTGCCGAAGAAGGAGGCCCGCAGCCTGCCGCCCTCAATCGGCTCTTTCGGGATGTATCCTCGGAGGTTCGACAGGCTGTCGTGTCTGTACGCGTCGAGCCCGAGGACCAAGGCGATCGTGATCGAGAGGAATTTACCCCCGAAGACCTTTTTGGCGATCGTCCCCCTCGTCAAAGTCTCGGCAGTGGCGTGCTCATCAGTCCAGACGGCTACATTGTCACCAACAACCACGTGGTCGAACAGGCGGGGACCATTGTGGTGACGATGGTTGACAAGCGGCAGTTCGAAGGCCGCATTGTAGGCACGGATGTCTCGACCGACCTTGCGGTGATTAAGATTGACGGAGAGGAGGATTTCCCCGTCCTTCCTCTGGGCAATTCCGATGAGGTGGAGGTGGGCGACTGGGTCGTGGCCGTCGGAAATCCCTTTAACCTCACCTCAACGGTGACGGCCGGCATTGTCAGTGCACTCGGCCGACAGGGCATCATTGATGAAAACTTTCGGGTCGAGAATTTCATCCAGACCGACGCAGCCATTAATCGTGGCAATTCGGGCGGGGCGCTCGTCAATCTCAAAGGGGAGCTCGTGGGCGTCAACACAGCCATTGCCAGCGGAAGCGGGTCCTACGAAGGGTATGGGTTTGCCATTCCGGCCACTTTGGTCGATCACGTGATCACCGACCTAATCGAGTACGGCGAGGTCCGGCGCGGGTATCTCGGGGTGAGCATTCGGGAGGTGAATGCAGAGGTCGCCGAGACGGTCGGGCTCGACGAAATCCGCGGGGTCTACGTGGGAGACGTTCGGAGGGGCAGTGCGGCCGACGAGGCGGGACTGCAGAGCGGAGACGTCGTCGTATCGGTCATGGGAGAGCCCGTCGATGCTCCCAACAAGCTTCAGAGTTTAATTGCCCGACAACGTCCAGGCGATGTGGTGTCGGTCCGCGTCTGGCGAGATGGGGTGGAGCGAAGCTTCGAGGTGGAGCTGATGGGCGAAGATACGCCCGTGTATCAGGAGTGGCTGAGTGACCTTCGGTCCTCTCAGCGTCCCAATTCGGGCCCTCAGTTCGAATCACCCGATGAGCAGGACCGTCCCGAATCGGAAGACGCTGCCATTACGGAGGTGGAGGAATGGGCGCTGGGCCTTCGTTCGCTCAAGTCCGACGAGCAGTCCGAGTTTGAGGTTCAGACGGGCGCCTACGTGGCCTACGTCGAGAACGGAGGACGGGCAGATGCTGCCGGACTTCCTCGGGACGTCGTGATCACGCATCTGGATGACACGTATATCGAGACGCCTTCGGACGCGGTCGACTATGTGGAGAAAACCGCCGGTCCAGTGCTCGTTCAGGTTCAGCGACGAGACGGCACCCAGGCTTTCTACGAAGTAGGCGAATAGTGGTCGTCTATTCGGAGTCGGAGTGCATGGCATGTTTGTTTCTGCGGCAAAAACAACTCCCTCCGTCGCTCCAGATGCCGGCAGCGGTCAGACACACAGGCTTTGATTTGTTTCGTCAGTCGCTTCGCTCGTGTGGGGTCTATTTGATCGACAGTGAATACCTCCGATGATTGATAGACCCGGACGGTAGTCGACACCGATAGCCGTCGGTGCTCAGTTCCTCTCGGACGTGCTCTGAGTCAATACTGAGTCGGTGCTCAATCAATGCTCAATCGAGTTGAGCGCGGGGTTCGGATGGGATGGATTTCCATCGGAGGGGACATCTTCTGAAGCTCGAACATATCATGCACTGTAGCGTCAGCCGTACGAGTGCTTCGGCGGCCGTCGGTGCTGGTGCACTCGTCACTTGACATCTTCACAGGCCAATTGCAGAAACCTCCATGCTTCGATATTTGACGGCGGGTGAGTCGCACGGTGAAGCTCTCATCGGCATCCTCGAGGGCGTCCCCGCCAAGCTGCCCCTCACCGCCGACGACATCAATCGACACCTTGCCCGACGCTGGCTGGGGTACGGTCGGGGCGGCCGTTCGAAGATTGAGAACGACAAGGTCCACATCTACTCGGGCGTTCGGTTTTCTGAGACGCTGGGTAGTCCCATTTCCTTCCGGATTGACAATGGCGCCTACGAAAAAGACAAGGCCGGATGGCCCGAAAAGATGGCCGTCGAAGGGGAGGGGGAGGGTGTGGAGAAGGTCACCCTGCCACGGCCGGGGCACGCCGACCTGGCAGGACTTCAGAAGTACGAGTTCGACGACATCCGACCCGTCATCGATCGGTCGAGTGCCCGCGAGACCGCCATGCGCGTGGCGTGCTGTTCGGTGGCCCGGCACCTGCTCGAGGAGTTTGGCATCGAGGTGGGAAGCCACGTCGTGCGTATCGGCGAGGTGGGCTTCGACCAGCCCGAGGAATGGGTCGATCGGCGCAATGCATTGCTTGAAGAGGGCGGGGCCACGGCGCTCTATGAAGCCGCCGACGAAAGTGCCACGCGGATGCTCGACGACGACATGACCGAGCGCTGCATCGAGCACATCGAGGACACCAAGGAGGAGCGCGACTCGCTCGGCGGGGTTTACGAGGTCGTCGTAACGGGAGTGCCGCCGGGTCTCGGGTCGTACGTGCACTGGGACCGGCGGCTGGATGGGCAGCTCGTGCAGGCCATCTGCTCGATCCAGGCCCAGAAGGCCGCCGAGGTCGGCGATGGGTTCTACAACGCCCGCCGCCCGGGCTCACAGGTACACGATCCGATTATCCCCGGAGAGGACGGAGGCTATCAGCGGCGGACCAACCACGCCGGCGGGACCGAAGGAGGGACCTCCAATGGGATGCCCTTGGTCGTCCGGGGCTACATGAAACCCATTCCCACCCTCATCAAACCGCTCGACTCGGTGGACACCGCCACGGGCGAGCCGCAGCCGACGCGCTACGAACGGAGTGACATCACGAGCGTGCCCGCGGCCTCGACTGTGGCCGAGGCGACGGTGGCCTACACCGTGGCGAATGCATTTCTGAGGAAGTACGGGGGAGACACCGTTCCGGCCATCCGACGTCACGTCGAGGCCGACCGAAATGCGGAAACGGATTGAATCAGGCTCTCCCTGATTTTCGGCCCCGAAAGTCGGGGCTCGATGACGGGGCGGGGTCTCGTACATCTTCCGCCCGAGGTAGAGGGGGCCCATGGCTCGAGATGCTCACGACTCGCCACCAGACTACTACGCGCGGCTTGGAGTTCGTCCTTCTGCGTCGCTTGAGCGGATCCAGGAGGCCTATCGGAAGAAGGCGCGCGAGACGCATCCCGACCTCAATCGAGAGGACCCGAAGGCCGAGGACCGCTTCCGGAAAATACAGAAGGCCTATCAGGTTCTCCGGGACCCGGAACGTCGGGAGAAGTATGACGCCGCACGTGCCAATCGCCGCGGCCCTTCGGGGCTTGCGATCAACCAGCAGGCACCGGCCGGATGCGGCGGATATTTGTGGCGTGTCTTTGCCGGGGTCGTGGCCGTAGGCATCTTCTTCGTGCTCGAGGCCCTGGACGTCTGGGCGGCCGACACGTGGACGATCCTTCTGGCCGTGGGGGGCGCGGCCATTGTGGCGTCTCTGATTGCCATGGCCGTAGCCAATCAATTTCCGGACGAGGCCACAGACGTAGGGCTCCGCCTCACGCAAGACGAGTTCACCATGTGGGCCGATGGCCGGGCAGTGCTCCAGCTCTCGTGGAATGAGGTCGACACCGTTCGCCTTCGGGGCGAGGGATGGATGTTGGAGCTCGTGGTGCCTGTGCAGGCCGTTCGAAGACTCCAGCGGATGCCTCCGGTCCTCACAACCGTCGATCGGCGCGGAGATCAGGTCCGCCTCCAGTTTGACCTCTCCGACACGGACGTGCGGCGGGACATCCTTTTCTCCTTCCTGCGGTCCACGCCGGGAGTGCCTCTTACCACGTCAGAAGCAGATTCCTGAGGGGCCCATTGCTAGGTTCCGAAGTCCCGGACGTCGATGGTTCGAGAAGCACCGCCGTGTTCTACGCTGCACCCCATACGTTCGCCGGGTATCGAGCGGACGGCACCCGCCGATTCGTCCTGAATGTGGAAAAAGGGATTTATTCCTCTGGAGACGCCTTTTTCATTTCAACCATTTCCCGGTCCATCCGTCCATAGTGGTCGAGGTCCTGCAGTATCTCGCGAGCGTCTGGACGTTAACATTCATTTCTCAACGAGGAATCGCCATATGCAGACTCCCGATCAGCTTCTCGACCAGAACCGTGACTGGGCCGCCCGGGTCCAAGCCGAGCAGCCCGATCTTTTCGACGATCTCGTTCAGGGGCAGGCACCGGAGGCCCTGTGGATTGGTTGTGCCGACAGCCGGGTGCCCGCCACCCAGCTGTTGGACTGCGGGCCCGGAGACCTGTTCGTGCATCGCAATGTGGCGAATCTCGTCGCCGAGTCGGACCTAAACGGCATGTCGGTGCTCCGCTACGCCGTCGAGGCGCTGGAGGTCCCCCACATCGTCGTGTGTGGGCACTACGGCTGTGGAGGCATCCGCGCCGCACTTCAGGGAACAGACGACGACGTCATTACCCACTGGCTTCAACCGGTCCGGGACCTCATTCAGGAGCACGCCGATACGCTCCAGGGGCTCGACGAACAGACCCAGTGGGACCGGTGCTGTGAGCTCAACGTGGAGGCGCAGGTTCATCGCATAGCCCAGACCCCGGTCGTGCAGCGCGCCTGGGAGCAGGGACAAGCCCTCGACATTCACGGATGGATCTACCAGCTGGAGGACGGTCGCATTCAGGACCTTGAGGTAAGTGTCGATGGGCCCGTGGCCGTTTCTTCGTAGCCTGGGTTTCCCCGTTTGCAGTAGCGAGTTCCATGGCTCTTTCTCCTTCGTTCGTTCTGGAGACGGCCCTCTACGCCTCCGATCTCGAGGCGGCCGAAGGGTTCTATCGGGACGTTCTCGGACTGGAGGTGTTATTTCGGGAGGAAGGCCGCCACGTGTTTTTTCGCTGCGGCACCGGCGTGGTGCTTCTCTTTCGCGCCGAGGCCGCCCGACGGAGCAGCAACGTGCCGCCACACGGGGCCGATGGAGCGGGGCACGTGGCCTTTGCAGTGCAGGACGATCGTCTCGAAGAGTGGCAGGCCCACTTTGATGAGCACGACATCGACATCGAACAGGACAAGGACTGGGGCGAGCAAGGCCGGTCCCTCTACGTTCGCGATCCGGCGGGAAACAGCGTGGAACTGGCGACCCCTACGCTCTGGGACACAGCCTCCCGTGAGGATTGGTTGTTGCAGCTCCGTCCTGAACGGGAGGTCGAGTCGGACGCCATGGGGCCCCACGACACGTTTCAGCACACCACGCTGCGCCCCGTGCTCGAGCTCCTCATGCCGACCGTCCATCGGCTCGTGACTCAACGACTCAATTCGAAGGACGACGGAGCCCCCACCGAGGAGGAGCTGCAAGATGACTTGCGGGCCCTACTGACGGGGGACGAGACGCTTCGACACACGCTTGTCGGTGCTCTCCTCGGTCACTTCACCGAAGACGAACTGGAAACGTATCTCGCCCATCGGGAAGAGCTCGAGCACCGTTTCTTCGCTCTGCTTCTGGCTCACCTGCAAGACCGTACCGACGCACTTGCTGAGCAGATTGGCCCGTAGCCGTTTCTTGTCTCATGATCTGTGACGGGAGACAGGTCGACATTGGAACGCGCTCAAGCCGGTAGAATTGCTCTCGACAGGGTTGAAGTCGGCGGTCGGTCGGCCGTGGTCCGCGGTCGTACGGCAGCTACGTCCGCGTTGCTGCTTCCTGGGCGACCGAACGGCCTTCATCGGTGAGCGTGAGCCGCCCGTTGTGCCGCTCTACGGATCCGTTCGCCACCGCACGCGACACGACGCGCTTGGCAAAGGAGGCGTCCCAGTCGAGGTGCTCCTGCAGGTGCTCGACCCGGCACTCGCGCGCCGCCTCGGGCGTGTTCTCGTGGTGGCGGAGGTGGATGGCCAGCATTTGCTCGGCAAACCGCCACCGCTGTCGCTGTTGTCGTCGCCACTGAGCGAGGAGACCCCGCTCGGGGGCGAACACCCAGGCGAGGGCAAAGCAGAGGCCCGTGGCCGTCGCCATGGCGCCGGCAATGGAGACGTTGAGCGCGTGGGCCAGCCAGTAGCCGAGAACGGCACTGAGCGCCCCGAAGAGGGCGCTGAGGCCCAGCATGGTGGACAGGCGGTCGGTCAGGAGGTAGGCCGTCGCCGGCGGGCC
>CAYXAD010000017.1:2962-24085 GCA_964462965.1 uncultured Salinivenus sp. | reverse complement strand
TCCCCGGCGTAGGGGTCTGGAGACGAAGATCGGCGGGGATGGTGCCGGAAGCGGTAAGAACCCCGCCCTCCGTGTGTGTCATCCGCGCATCGAGATCCATCAAGAAATCTTCGTACCCAACGTCGAGTCGGAGGGTGCCCACGTCTTGATTTTCCGACCGCAGATCGAGGGCGAGGTGCCCGTCGAGTTGGGGGGACGTGGCTTCTCCACGGAGATCGAACGTGCCCGTCATGGTTCCGTCCAGCCCCGTCAATCCCATGAGCGGAGCCACGCCGCCCACCCGAAAATCTTCGATCGTGACGACGAGGCTCTGCGTCCCTGTGGGGTCGACGATCCCATCGGCAGCGATCTGCTGGGAGCCACTGGCGAGGAGAAATCCATTGATGCGGTAGGTGTCGCCGATGGAGAGGGAGGCCTCTTGCAGCAGCGACCAGCGATCGGGACCGAGCCGGAGGTTGAGCTGATGCAGGGTCGCCTCGGTCTGCTCCTCGCCGGGCTCGATCGTCGCCTCGAGGTCGGCGGTATGTGTGTCGTCGAGGGTTACGTGGGTCGAAACGTCGATGTCCGTTCCGTCATAGAGCGCCTCCAGGCGGGCTTCGTCGGCCGCAATGCCTGGTACAGACAGGTAGCCGAGGGTGCCGTTCACCTGCAGTCGTCGCAACAGCTGGTCAGAGCCTCGTTGCCCATTCAGGTTGAGTTCAACGTCGGTAAAGCGGAAATCGTCATAGATCAGCCCTTCCACTTCGAGGGAGCCATCGAATCGCTGCTGATTGGTTTGGCCGTAGATTCGCGTCTCGAACGTGGCACTCGTAAGTTGAAGCGTTTCGGCGCCTACAATGCGGCGAAGCGGTCGAGCATTGGTCACGTGGCTCTGGAGGAGGAAGTTGGACGGAGCGCCGGTTTCGGTCAGGGCAATCGTTCCTTCTCCGCGACTAAAGAAAGCATTGGACTGGACCGTAAGGGTGTCGAGGGAAAGGACCCCTTGTTGGAGGTCTCCCGCCAGCGTTGCAGCGTTCACCTGGAGGCGCTCGAGTTGAAGCGCCCCGGCGGCGAGCTCTGCGGAGGCATTCATGGTTTCCAGGTCGGTGCCCCGCCCTTCTAGAGAGCCCCGCAGGGTGTCGAGGTGAGCCGTAATCGTATCCCTCCCGGCAAGGGCGCTCAGGTCGAGCGAGCCCATTCGCGTCTGCATGGTGTAAGAGGGAGTCGTGTTGAGGCTGTCGACCCGCCCGCCGAAGTGGAGCCGTCCACTCGCAACGTCGAACTGTCCGTCGGCCGTGATGCGGTCGTTCCCCGAGGAGACCACGAGCCGACCCTCCGTCAGGGAGGCCTGGTTAATTCGAGAGTTTCTGAAGGACAGTTCGGAGTCGATCGTCAGGGTCGGCACCGTCGTTCCCTGCCCTTGCAGGGTCAGAGCTCCAGTGAGCCGGGTCGAAAGAGAGGGCATGCCCAGAAACGCCCCTACGTCGACGTTTTCGAACGAGCCCTCTCGGACGCGGTAGGTCGGGATCTCTTCGAACGGATACGCCGTGGCTGCGAGCTGGGTGGCCCCGTTGGGCATCGCGAGGGCAAGGTCCGTATCGAGCCGACCGTTCCGGAGCCGTAGATCGACCGAGGCCTCTTGAATCCGCTGTTGGTTTACCCGTGAGGAGTCGAGAGTAAGCCCGCCGTTGAACTGCAGGGTGGGAAGGCTGTCCCCTACGACCGAGCCACGAAGGGTCCCGTGAAGCTGGCTCGACTGGGTGGTGTCCTGAAGGAAGGGCCCGATGTCGACCTCTCGGAACCGGCCTCGTGTAATCTCGGCGGTCGGGGTCGCGGCGAAAGGGCGGCCTGTGGCCGCAAGGGTCCACGAGCCCCCATTCAGACGGGCCGATGTTTCTGTCGTGGCTCGTCCATCGTCGAGGGTGACCGTCGCCTGAAGGTCGGTGAGCTGATGGGGCCCATAAAACGAGTTTTGTAGGGACAGGGCGGCGTCGAGCTGCATGGTTTCGGGGGTAAACCCCCGGCCTTCTGCCCGGAAGGAGCCTGTGAGTTGACTGTCGGTCGTGTCCCCGGCAAGGGCCGCTACATTGAGATTTTCGAGCCGACCGGTCTCCAGGGTAAATTGTTCGGAGTCGTCCAGGGCCGCCTGACCAGTGGCTTCGATCCGTCCGGCGGGAAACGTGAAGCCGCCTTCAAACTGTGCTTGATCGGATTGCAGCGCCAGAGAGAGGCGGCCCCCGTTGATGGGCTGTACACCGATTCGCGAGGGGGCCAGTTCGACGAGGGCCTCGATCTCTTGTTCGTCGGTCCCCAGGGCACGGCCCTCAATGTCGGCGCTGGCCGTAATCTCGGTGTCGACGTCCGTGTCCGGGGCCCAGGCAGCCACGTTGAAATTTTGTACGTGGGCCGTCAGGGAGGTAGAGGGTGCATCGTCAAACGGGCGAAAGCGACCATCGGCCGCCACCGGGGTCGTGTTTACCACCCCTTGGAGGTCGAAGAGGGCCTCTCCGTCACGGAGGGTCGAGGACACCGACAGCTCAGAGACGGTGTAGCCATAGGCATGGGTGTCCTCAATCCGCAGGGTGCCGCTCCCGTCGGAGGTGGAGAGCTGTTGCCCGTCCAGATCCAGACGCACAGACGCCGTCACCTGATTGTCGGTGGGATCTGTGGGCCCGAGGAGGCTGGTGGTGAGGTTGTGTATTTCGGCGTCCAGACGGTAGTGGAGGGGGGCTGCATCCAGGGCGACCTCGGTGGGGGGGGTTGCTTCCGCCCGTGCCGATACCGTTCCTCCCTCACTGAAAGCGGCGTCGGCGATGAGGGTTAGGCGACGGCCGGATCCGGACACGACGGCATCAAGACGGACCGTTTCCTGTGGATCGACGTCGAGGGTGGGCACGAAGGCCGTCAGGTCTCGGAACGCAAAGGGGTGCGCCTGGAGTGTGAGGTCTACGTCGTCCAGCCGATCGTCGGGCTGGTCGGGGAGGCGCACCTGGCCGTAGCCGCGGACGTGACTGTAGGGCGAGTCAAACAGCAAGGTGTCCAACCGGAGGTGCGTTCCGGACAGGGCCCCGCGGGCGGCCAGACGGAGAGACGTCGGATCGTCCGGCAGCTGTCCTCGAAGGCCGAGGGTGTCGATCCGTCCCGTGATCGAGGGGGTCGTGCTCACATCGTGCGACAACAGGCGGAGGTCTTCAACCTGGGCCGTCGAGTCCTGGGTGGTACTGTGGAACTCGGCGGTAAAGCCTCCCTGCACCACCCGGGCCCGGTCGATCTGAATGGGAAACGTGGTGGTATCGTCAGCGGCCGGCTCTGTGTCGGGAAGCAGACGGTTCCAGTCCCAGGTGGAATCGGGGGCCTGACGCATGGTCACGCTGGGAGCGGACAGCGAAATGTCCGTCAGGTGAAGCCGCCCCTGGAGCAAGGGGCGCAGCCGGTACCGGGCCGACAGGGTATCGACGTGGGCCATCCGGACGGACTGGCCGGTGGTAGAGTCCGTGCGCGTGAGAGACACGTTCGTCAGCCGGAGCGAGCGGATCCAGCTGCCCGAGGCGCGTTCGATTGTGATCTCGGTGCCAGGGAGGGGGTTGGCCTGTTGGGCGAGCAGGCGGGCCGCAGCCGTCGCGCCCGTTTCCGTCTGGAGAATTAGAAGGAGGGCCCCTAGGAGAAGGAGGAGGCCGCCCAGAAGGCCACCGATCGCCCATGCTCCTCGCCGCAGCCAGCGACGCAGGCGGGATTCCGTCGTCCCATCGGCGGATGGGGCAGAAGAGGAAGAATTGGAGGATTGATTCTGGTCAGCCACGAAGGCAATCGCAAGGAGTCAGTAGAACACACAGAGAGATACGTCCAGGCACCTCAGAATGATCGTCCGATGCCGAAGTGGAGGCGGAACCGATTGAAAAACTGTATCGGCGCATCCGTAACCGGCCGTCCTTCCTCGACGGTATTTTTTACCTCTTCAGGACTGCGCAGGTCAAGCGTGTTGGGCGTCAATTTATACGCAAGGTCAGTGCGGATGAATCCGAAGGGGGTTTCATAACGGAGGCCGGCACCACTCCCAATGAGGAGCTGGGCAGGATCTTGGGTGACGACCGGATTGCCCTCGGGATCGGTGACCACACTCGGTAAATCCGGCGGGGGGACGAGGTTCAGGGAGCCAGGAGTCAGATACGCGGCATCCACGAAGACGGCCGTTCGCCAGTCCGAGCCGAGTCCGGGGAAAGGAAGCCGGACTTCGAGGTTCGTTCCAACCTTTGTTTGGGCGCCGATCGGTCGGTACACGTAGTCCCCTGAAAGGGTGGACTCGCGAAGCACCTTTCCGCCTGCCAGTTGCGAAACCCATCCTCTCACGTCACTTCCCCCCCCGGCGTAGAAGAGATAGTCCGAAAAGCGATTCTGATACGTGCGATTGAGACTGCGCTGGTCAGTAGGGGCCGACGGCGGAATCCTCAAGTTGGTTCGGCTTTCGTCAAATGGCCTCAGCGTTCCTCCGAACAGGCGCCCAGCCACCTCCACCCCCTCGGTGAGAGGCAGGTACCCGCTGACTTCCATGTTTGCTCGTGCAAATTCGACCCCAGATTCGAAGAAAAAGCCTCCAAGTTGAAGGGAGGGGCGGAAGATGTATCCGCGGGACGGATTGATAAAATCATCTGCGTCTCCAAACGTCCCACTCAGTGAAAAGACACTTTTGTTGAAGAGGTCGTCGTCTCCGATGAGCGGATCGTCCAATGCACTGCTGTCCTGAGCTGCAGACAGGAAGTACTGGCGGGTGCGCGAGAAGGAGTGCTGCAGGGACACGGTCCGAAAGGGGAGGATGTCGTACAGGAGCGTGGAGTTGACTCCCATCTGTCGTTCGTTGAGGCTCAGGGGGCGGTTGGGATTGGAGTCAAAAGCCGGATTAATGCGCTCCTGGACGAAGGGAGCCAGCGTTCCCGACAAGCGTCCGGTGAGAATGTACGGTTGACGGAGAGTGACAGAGGCTCGGAACCGCCGACTTGGGTCCTGAATGGACGATCGGGTCAGGAAATCTGGAACGAAGCCGGGAGACTCTTTTGGATACCCCGTTTCAGCAATAAGGCCGAAAATAAAGGTGCGGGCATTGCCGTAAAAGTTGCGATGGCGCCAGCTTCCTTCTAGGGTTACCCCCGGCTGACTTCCGTATCCGGCCTGCCCAGAGAAAGAGCGGAGTTCGGCCTCCCGAACGCGGTAGCGCACCACGACGGTGCTGTCCTGCGGCTGCTGGGGCACGTCGGCCAGGGCCACCCGAAACAGATTGAGGTCGAACAGCTGCCGTTGTCCCTCCGTGACCGCCGACGCCGAAAATTGGTCCCCTTCTTCGAAGGGAAGTTCTCGTCGAATCACGGAGGTACTCACCGACTGGTTGCCCTCGATCTGTATCTCAGAGATGGTTCCGCGTGGGCCGGGGTCGACGAAAAATCGGAGAGCGGCCTCGTGAGCCGTCGAGTCGATCTCGGCTTCGGAGCGCACCTGGGCAAACGCAAAGCCTCGATCCCGGAGCCAGGACTGCACGTTGTCTTCGATCTGAGTGCGCTTGAAGTCGGTGTAGCGTTCTCCAATCTCGAAGGTGGTCTGATCGTTGCGATAGGCCTGCCATTCGTCTCGCAGGTCCCCCTGGAACTGGGCCGCGGCTTCGTTGCTGCCGGTTGCGTTGAGAAAGTCGGCACTGCGAATTGTGAGGATCGGCCCTTCTCGGATGGTGAAGATGACGTGGATCTGATTGCTCGTGGTGTCGAGCTGGGAGGCCGGATAATCAATTTTCGGCTCCGGAAAGCCGTGTTCGTTGTAAAATTGCCGCAGGCGTACCACATCTTTTTGGAGGGTGACAGGGTCAAACGGGAACGAGCGTCCCTGGATGCCCGGCAGGGCTTCGAAGTAGTTCCGCAGTCGGTCGAAAAAACCGGGCGCTTCCGTGACGATTTGCTCTCGAAGTCGTTCCGGTTCGAACGTTTGTCGGTCGACAAAGCGGAAAGAAATTTCTCGAACCGTCGTCTCACTGTTGGCATAGTGAAGCGGGGCCTGTGCCGACGCAGAGGGGGCATCGCCGCCTAGTCCGATCAGGAGCCCGAGAAGAAGTCCGAGCCACGACGGGACCGATCGGAGGGAGGGGGAGACGAGAGAGGCAGACACGTTCGGAGCTACGAGACTAAGAATACCAGCAATAGTGGGAAGGCGCGTACGACCGATGCGAGACACGGTTCAGGAACGTCGGTAGAGGCCCTGTACGGCGTTTCGGGGGTCGGGTCGGCTACGGGGAAGAGGGGTTGGGCTGAGCGGGATCATCCGGTGAAGGCGTTTCGGGGGTGTCGTCCGGAGGCTCGGTTACGGCGGGGTCTGCGGGGTCGTGTGCCGGAGGGGAGGATTCCTCGGTCAGTGGCAGCACTTCTGCAGGGGGTTCGTCGCCGGGCAGATGGCCGGCCGTCACACGACGGTGCTCGCGAAGCGAGGCAACGATGGCTCCTAGCATGAGCAGTACCCCCGAGAAGTAGACCCAGAACACGAAGGCCACGAGCAATCCGAAGGTGTTTCCCAGCGCACTTAACCCTTCACTTCCCGTTCCATACTGGTCAAATCGCCCCACGTAGGTTGCGTAGTACGCGAACGCCTGTTTCGACGCCTCCCAGATGACGGCGGCGACGACTGCGCCGGTCAAGGCGCTTCGCTTCCGGGGATGCGGCTTCGGGACGAAATAATACAGCTGGAAGAACATCGTCGTGGTGATGAGAAGGGGCAAGACCATGCGAATCGTCTGCTCCCACCACTGGAGTTGGGGCAAAAGGCCTCCCAGCTCTTCCAGGAAAACGTCATTGAAGAAGGGAGGCAGGACCACCGATAGCCCGACCGTGAGGAGGAAAAGCACCCCCACCTGCAGTACCATCCGTACGTCGAAGGCATAGCCGCCTAAGAGGGAGCGCTGCTCGTGCCAGTTTTGCTCGAATGCATTGCTAACGGCAATTCGGAGCGTAATGAACAGAGACATGGCCGAGAGAAACAAGCCAATACTACCAATCCCGACGATCGTCCCACTGGCCCCTTGCAGCTCGTTCAAAAACCGAATGGTTTCCTGGCTGTGATTGGGGGGCAAAAGCTCGCGAATGAACCTCGCGACGGTCTGAAAGGCATCGTTTCCCTTCAGCATTCGCCCAATAATTCCGGTGGCCAGGATGACAATGGGGACGAACGTGACGAGGGACTTGAAGGCAATCGCCTGGGCCCACAAGAACACGTTCTTGGTTGAAAGCTCCCGGTAGAGTCCTTTTGCGTAGTACTTCGTGCTCTCCCAGGTTTGTGCCAAGGGGGGCTCTAGCCAGTCCGGAAGGGGAAGTCCACTGGGCATGTATACACCTCGGAATCACGAAAGAGGAGCATCCGCTGTGTGGGCGCGACAGTATCACTTGTACCCAGAGGTCAACAAGCGTGATTCTTGGCGCGCGCGCAGGAAGAAATGAGCGATTAGTCGAAAATGGGCCAAAACACCCCAAAGCGGAATTGGCGGGCCGGAAGCGGGTAGACGGGGACGACAAAGGTTCCGGGCTGAAGCTGAGTTCCCGCCTGGACGTTTTCAAAGGTGAAAAAGAGAGTTGCCTCGCGCAGTCGTGCTTCCGCATGGACGTTGATGGTGCCGCTCGGGCCCACAGGACTGCCGGGAAGGGCGGGGATGGGTGCCTCGCGGGGAGGGACGACGAGTCGCCCGGTCGGGGAGTGAAACCAGCGGCTGTTCATGGCACTCCAGCCTCGCCCCTCCACATAGAGATCTGTGAGGAGGTCCTGAAAAAGGACGAAGCGAGCACCGATGCGGGCCCGCCCGAAGACGGAAGGCAACGTGTAGGCGAGTCGATTATGTAGAAACGAGGCCTCCGGATTCAGAAACTGAAGGGCTGTACCTTGTCCCGAGGCGTAGAGCCCTCGCTGAGCCTCCTGGCGCCAGCCCACCGAGACGGTTGCCCCCGCCCGTCGTACGGGGGCGGACAACTGGTGAGCCGCTACCGTATCGATCAGGGTGGTCGGAGGGGAAGCCGGATCCGACGACGAGACGTAGAGGTCCACCGCCTTTTGAATTTGATGGGCGAACCCTTCGAGTTCGACGTCGACGGGCCCCAGGTCGACAGAGAGTCCCATATGGCCGTCGAGCACCTGCGACGACGAAGAGGACGCATCAGCCGGGAGGGGAGAGACGAACTCCCGAAACCCCTCGTCTGCAATCCACGACGCCCGTTGAGCACTCAGCGAAAACGAGGCCGACAGGTGAAAAGGACCCGCCGGAAGAGAAGCCTGTGCGCTGGCGGAGGGATGCTGATGGCTGTGGGTGGCGTGCCAGCCTGCGTCGAGGGTCAACGTAGAGGCCCCGGCACGGACGGAGTCTCGAGCGTGGGCGTGCGCGGACCACCGGGTCCCGTCAATCTGTGGGACGTTACTGCGAGCAACCCCCCAGAGGCGACCATACCCGGTGAATGTGAGGTGGTGAGCACCCACACTCAGCGGCTGTTGAATTCGGCCGTGCCCTCCATTCATCTTGACCGTCCACGTCGTGTCCGGGGATTCACGAGGGGGTTCGGTTCCGGGGACGAAGTCGAAGGTATTGGACGTCCAGGTTGCTGATGCCGTCGCGGGGGCCGAGAAGATGGGCAGGAGGGGGCCTCGGGCGCGTGCGGTGAGGTCGTTGCGAAAGGTCCGACGTCGGGCATCCGCATTCAGAACGCTGGTTTCGGCCAAGGGGAGCTGGTAGATGGAGCGGAACTGAGGACGGGGGGGCTGAACGCCCCCGTGGGCACCGATGCGATAGCGAGTAGACCGATCGTTCAGCTCCACCATCCATTCGTCGGTCTGATAGCGCAGGCGTCCCCAGAGGCGTCGTTCGCTGCGGAGGTCGCTGCCCTCGTAGTTTCCTTCCGCTTTCCTCCCTCCGTAGCCGAACGTAATTTGAACGAGGCCCGGCGTCCCGAACAAGGAGAGGCGCCGCTTCTGGGAGTGTCCCACCTCAATGGCGTGGAGCCCGTTGCTGTCGCGACGGTATCGGAGCTCTGTGATGGGACGGATCTGTGCGTAGTCACGACTCGAAAGGTGTACCCCTACGGGGCCACCTCCCGGGTCGACCCCCGTCCGGGGACGTTTCAGAAAGGAGGGAGGGACTATTTCGTAGCGGGGACGTCCGGTGAGTGGGTCGTTGTAGGAAAGCCCGTCGATCCAGAGGTGAGGACGATGAGGCGCAAATCCTTCGGGGCTCCATCCGTGGGGCCAGCCCACAGCTCCGAGATCGTACAGAAAGCTTCCAGGCTCACGGGCAAGGATGTGTTCGACGCCGACGTAGGGCAGACGACCCGGGAGGGAGTCGGTCCTCGGTGTGCCGTAGATGAAGGGCGCCGAGGAGCGGGGGTCGGTCACTTCCTCGACATCCTGGGTGTCAGCCGGGGGGGGTTGGGAGGGTCGTTCGACCGTGTCGGTGGGGGCGGCCTCCGTCGAGTCGACCTGCCCAAAGGCCGGAGAAAAGAACGGGAGAAGGAGCCCGAGGGTCACCCCGAGAACCGCCCTCCGCGGTAGAAGGGGCAAGAGTCCTGGGGGGGTCACAACGGTCAATAGAGAGGAGGACATGTCCGGGGGATGACGTTTCAGGCCCGGGTCGGGAGAACGGAACGGCCGGGGAGCTACTCCTCGTCCGGGAATAACCCAAAGAGCCGACTCTCGATCCGATTCAGGACGGCGCGCCGGTCGGCGTCTTCGTGGACGAAGTCGAGCTCGTCCACGTCAATGATCAGCTTGGGGCCCCGGTCGTAGTTGGTAATCCAGTGTTCGTAGTGATCCTGCAGTCGCTCGAGGTAGTCAATCCGGATGGTCGACTCGTAGTCGCGCCCACGCTCCTGGATGTGATTGACGAGGGTCGGAACGGAAGCCTTCAAATAGACGAGCAACGAGGGAGGGTTGAGGTAGGTGGTCATGATCGAAAAGAGGTCGGAGTAATTTTCAAAGTCCCGAGCGCTCATGAGTCCCATTTCGTAGAGGTTGCGGGCAAAGATGTGTGCGTCCTCGTAGATCGACCGGTCCTGGACCACCGACTCCTCCATCTCTTCAATCTGCTTGAGCTGCTTGAAGCGACGGGACAGGAAAAACACCTGGAGGTTGAAAGACCACCGTCGCATGTCATTGTAGAAATCGGTGAGGTACGGATTGTCCTCGACCTGTTCGTAGACCGTCGTCCAATCAAAATATTGCCCGAGCACCTCCGTCAGGGCTGTTTTTCCCGCACCGATGTTGCCGGAGATGGCGACGTGTTTTTTCGATCGAGATGCGTCGTCGAAGAGCGTAGGCATTGGGGAGCAATCGAAGAAAGCGCGAACGTGCGACGGCTCGTTAAACTAGGAGGCCCGCCCTAGAGTCGACACCTCCACGGGTGGCTTTTGTGCGAAAACCGATCCGGGGGCTCGACGCCTCCCCGACGCCTCGAATCCAGGCGATCTCCAGCCGAAAGAGTCCCTCCTGCTTGTCGGCAATGAGAGAGACGGATGCTACGTATGCAAAATGTCGTGCACCGCCTCGACGAAGCGGGTCATCTCCTGCTCGGTGTTGTAGTAGTGCACCGATGCGCGGACGAGGTCGGGCAGGTCGCGAGCCTCAGCGTCGAGCCGAGTCGAGTTCGGCGTGGACACAGAGACGTTGATGTCTTGCTCTCGGAGGGCAGCCCGAATGTGCTCGGCGTCGGTTTGACTGGCACTGAACGTGGTAATGCCGCAGCGGGTGCGGCCGGTGTCGTGCACGGTCACGCCGGACATCTCGGAAAGGGCTGTGCGCAGGGTGGCCGCGAGAGACTGGTTCCGATCAAAGATCGCGTCGAGCCCCAGGTCGAGGGCATAGTCGACCGCTTCGCCGAGGGCCACCTGGCCCGCCACGTAGCTTTCCCACGTTTCGAAGCGACGGGCGTCCGGCTGAATCTCGTATTCACCGGGCGCCGTCCAGGTGGCTGCATGCAGGTCGAGCATTGGCGGCTCGAGGCGCTCGATCCAGTCGCGGTCTACATACAGGAAGCCGGTCCCGCGCGGCCCCCGCAGAAACTTCCGCCCCGTCGCCGACAGCATGGTGCACCCGAGCTCGTCCACCGGCAGAGGCATCTGACCGGCCGACTGGCAGGCATCGAGCAGGAGGGGAACGCCGGCCTCCTGTGCGACGCCCCCCACCTCGGCCGCAGGGTTGACGAGGCCTCCGTTCGTGGGAACGTGGGTCAGGGCGATCAGGGCCACCCGGTCGTCGATCATGGATCGAAGCGCATCGACGTCGATCTGTCCCGTCTCGTCACTCGGGACGACCTCGACCTCGGCGCCCGTGTTTTCGGCGACCTGCAGGCAGGCAATGTGATTGCTCGCGTACGCCGCTCGGGAGGTTAAGATGCGATCTCCCGGTTCAAAGGGCATGGCGTAGAAGGCCATGTCCCAGGCGCGGGTCGCGTTCTCGACGAGGGCTACTTCGTCGGGGGCGCAGCCGAGCATCGTCGCAATGGATTCGTAGGTCCGCTCGAGCTGGGGCGTGGCCTCGGCGGCCGCCTCGTAGCCCCCAATGGACGCCTCCCGGCGCAGGTGTTCGAGCTGGGCCTCCAGCACAGGCGTCGGAGGAAGGGAGGCCCCGGCATTGTTGAAGTGAAGAACATTCCGACACCCGGGCGTGTCGGCGCGAACCCGGTCCAGAGCAATAGCCATGTAAAATGAGGAGATTGGGTCGAAGGAACGATGGACGTGGACGGAAAATGGGAGGAGAAAATGAGAGTTTCACTGATACGGAGGAGAGGACACAGATATCGCCAGGATGAGATCGATTATAGACCGAAGAAGCGGTCCTCCACACAATCTTGAGATCATATGGATGTTTTGGGAAATGTGGAGATATGAGTAGCGATTCTGGGGTCTGTCACTGACGTTACATACTCCGATAGCTTCTTCCACGACACCTTCTCTGTACGCTCATGGCGAAGGCAACCAATCTCGGCTTTCCACGGATCGGCGCTCATCGTGAACTCAAGCGCGCGGTAGAAGGATACTGGAAAGGGGATCTCTCCAAGGACGAGCTTCTCGAGACGGCTCAGGCGCTCCGCAAATCACACTGGACGGAGCAGCAGGAGCTGGGGCTCGACGTCATCCCCTCCAATGATTTCTCCTTTTACGACCAGGTCCTCGACACCTGCGCAATGGTGGGGGCCGTCCCCACTCGCTTCCCCTGGACCGAAGAGGAAGTAGACCTCGACACCTACTTTGCCATGGCGCGAGGCCTCCAGGAAAAGGATCTGGAAGGCGAGGGCAGCGGCGTCCAGGCCATGGAAATGACGAAGTGGTTCGACACGAACTACCACTACATCGTCCCCGAGTTCTCGCGTCAGACCGACTTTTCGCTCGCCTCCACCAAGCCGATCGACGAATACAAGGAGGCAAAGGACCTCGGCATTGAGACCCGGCCGGTGCTCATCGGGCCGGTCTCGTTCCTGTTGCTCGGCAAGACGCAGGAGGACGCCCTCGACGTCCTCGATCTGCTCGACGACTTGCTGCCCGTCTACGTGGAAGCCCTGCAGGAGCTTGCCGACGCGGGCTGCGAGGCCGTGCAGCTCGACGAACCGAACCTCGTGCTCGACCTGACCGACGAGGAGCGGGCCGCCTTCCGCACGGCGTATGAGGCCCTCGCCGGCGCGACCGACATCGATCTTCACGTCGCAACGTACTTCGGCGGGCTTCACGACAACATGTCCACGGCACTCGACTTGCCGGTGGAGGCCCTCCACCTGGATCTCGTTCGGGCCCCCGGCCAGCTCGACGAAGCCCTCGAACACGGCGTACCGGAGAACATGGCGCTCTCGCTCGGAGTCGTCGACGGGCGCAACGTGTGGCGGGCCGACCTCGACGAGCTGCTCGAGACGGTGGAGACGGCCGTGGAGACCCTCGGCTCGGATCGCGTGCTGGTCGGCCCTTCCTGCTCACTGCTGCACGTGCCGGTCGACCTCGATACGGAGCCGGCCCTCGACGAGGACGAAAAGCTCTGGCTCGCCTTTGCCACTCAGAAGATCGAGGAGATCGTGGCGCTGGCCGAGCGCACAGACGGCAACGAGGAAGGCACCGAGGCTCTCTTCGCGAAGAGCCGAAAAGCGATGGAAGCCCGGGCCGAGTCCGATTGGATCAACGACGCCGCCGTGCAGGACCGCACCGCCGGCATCGACGCATCCATGACGGAGCGCGACTCGCCCCACGCCCAGCGGCGGACCCTTCAGCGGGACGCCCTGGACCTCCCCATTCTGCCCACCACTACGATCGGCTCCTTCCCGCAGACCGACGACGTGCGTCGCATGCGCGCCAAGTACAAGAAGGACGAGATCTCGCGGGAGGAGTACGAGGACTTTATCGAGGAACAGATTGCCGACACCATCGCCGCCCAGGAGGAGATCGGCCTCGACGTGCTCGTCCACGGCGAAAGTGAGCGGGGCGACATGGTGGAGTACTTCGGCCGTCAGCTCGACGGCTTCCTCTTTACCGAGAACGGCTGGGTCCAGAGCTACGGCACGCGCTGCGTTCGGCCGCCCATCATTGCAGGTGACGTGAGCCGGCCGGAGCCGATGTCGGTGCGCTGGCTTTCCTACGCCAACGACCAGACCGACAAGCCGGTGAAGGGCATGCTCACGGGACCGGTCACGATGCTGCAGTGGTCGTTCGTCCGAGACGACCAGCCCCGAGCCCAGACGTGTCGGCAGATTGCCCTCGCCATCCGCGACGAGGTCGTCGACCTCGAAGAGGCCGGCATTCAAGCCATCCAGATCGACGAGCCCGCCTTCCGCGAAGGCCTGCCGCTGCGGCAGAGCCAGTGGGACGATTATCTCGAGTGGGCCGTCGAATGCTTCCGGCTCGCCTCCAGTGGGGTGCAGGACGAAACCCAGATCCACACCCACATGTGTTACTCGGAGTTCAACGACATCATCGAGGCCATCGCGGACATGGACGCCGACGTCATCTCGATCGAGGCGTCGCGCTCGAAGATGGAGCTGCTCGAGTCGTTCGACGAGTTCGACTATCCGAACGAGATTGGCCCCGGCGTCTACGACATCCACTCGCCGCGCGTGCCCACGGTCGAGGAAATGGAGGACCTCATTGAAAAGGCCCTGGAGGTTCTCGATCCCGAGCAGATGTGGGTCAATCCCGACTGCGGCCTCAAGACGCGCCGCTGGGTCGAGGTGCGACCGTCGCTCAAGAACATGGTCCAGGCCGCCAGGAACGTGCGAGAGCCGGCGGCCGTGGCCTAACCGCCTCTCCCACATTTGAATTCGTTGAAGGGACGGACGGCTTTCGGGTCGTCCGTCCTTTTTATGTCCCCAGACCAAGAATAAGGACGACCCGCCGGTCGTCCCTACTTTTGTTTGCCTACGTAGGGACACCGAATCCGGATGCAGGATTCAGGAATGGACGGAGGGAGGATGAATACAGAAGTGGCACTCTCTCGTCTCCCAACCCCCACACATTCGTACCTCCACACCCGTTCACAGTCGAATCGTGTAGGTGAGCTTGGCGGCCGTTTCTACGGAGCGGGGGGACAGGCGCCCATCCAGCCGGCGCCAGTTGTGAGTGTACACGAGGTAGAGGTCGCTCCCCGGCTGGAGGATCCACCGGAGGCGCGCAAAGAGGCCGAGCCGCTCGCTGAGGTTGTCGTACTGCACCTGCGAGGTGAAGGCCAGGTCCGGGGTCAGATCCACGTTCCCTTCAAAGCGAAGGAGGTGAGTTCGAAAGTTGCCTTCGCACAGGTCGACGCGGCTGTGCTCCCAGTCACCCCCTACGTTTACGCCAGCCAGGGGACGAAGGGTCGTCCCGAGTTCGGCCTGAGTGCGGGTGCCGGACCAGAATCCGCCGTACTCCAGTTCGGCGTTGGCAGAAACGAACCGGTGGGCAGCCGTTTCTCCCTCAATTTCCCCTCCCCAGGTGGGATATGTGCCGGGAGGGAGGACAATACTGCCGTCTCCGAGAATGTCGAAGGGACGGTTCAGGCGCTCGAAGACGTACCCGATTTCTGTGCCGATTTCGTCGCCGCTGTTAAAGCGAAGAGCCAGGGGAGTCACCTGTGTCTCCACGGTCTGCGGTTCGAGGGCAAGGTCCGTCAGATACTCGAAACGAAGGCCGAACCTGAGTTGACGGATGGACGGATGCTCCTCCAGAACCGGTGCGTACTGGAGAGAGGGTTGCAGTCGTCGAAAGCTCCGGCGGGCGACGAACCCGACGGCTGGATCGTAGGCCGCCCCGAACTCACGGTACGAGACGTGGCCGGCCCAGGGCTGATTCGGATAGTTGAGGCGAAGCCCTCGCGTCGTGCGGTGGCCCCAGCTCATCGTGTCCCCCACAGCCGGTGCGTTGTGGCCCACAAAGAAGGCCTGGAACTGGAGGTTTTGATCGCCGCGAAAGGTCGAGGTGCTTAGCTCCAGGTCCGCCCCGAGGGTGTGGCAGTCGGTGTAGCAATCATACGAAGGCCCACTGGCGTGGGTAGCTCGACGGGTGTAGATGACGCCCACCTGGCTTTCGGCCCCCACGTTGCGCACGGCACGAGCGACCGTAAAGTCCTCCGCCGGGCGGGCCGGGCCGGTCTCGAAAACGTCGGCCTCGCGTGTGCGCACCTGGAAGAAGCCGACGTTGTAGGGCCCCAGGCGCCCATTCATGCGTCCCCCTGCAAGGATGGGGACCTGCGTTCCTTCGACGAGGCCGATCCGACGACTAAAGTACGGGTACTGACTGCTTCGGGGGGCAAAGTCAAAAACACTGGAGCCTTCGAGGAAGAAATCCCGCTTCTCGGGAAAGCGAAGGGGAAACCGCGTCAGATTGACACGCCGCTGGTCGACCTCGACTTCAGCGAAGTCCGTATTGGCGGTGAGGGCGGCCCGGAGTCCGGGGGTGAATGCGTAGGAGATGTTGCCCCCTGCGTCGACGGTTCGGTTTGTAGCTTCGTTGCGACCCCAGGTGCGAGAGGCCTTCGAAAGGCCGAAGGGCGTGACGTCCAGGCCCAATCCGGTGGTAGAGGGGCCCTGCACGTCTCGAAGCTCTCCGGCAAATTGTGGACGAAACAGACCCTGATCGCGCTCGTGTCCAGCCCACAGGATCTCTTCGTTCTTTACTCGAACGGTGCGCTGCATGTTAAATCCCCAGGTGGACTGCGTGGGGTCGAACTGCAGCGTGCGAAAGGGAATCCGGATTTCGGCGGTCCACCCATCGGAGTGACGGGCCACTTCCACGTCCCAGATGCCGTCCCACGACTTATTCAGGTTCGATCCTTGTCCGGTGGACATCAACCCGTCTCCACGCAGACCGATGGGATTGGTCTCGAAGAAGTAGGCGTTGCGGCCGTCATTGTAAGGGTCCAGCGTCCACATCAGGCGATCGTCAGAGCTAAGGGGGGCGTCCCGCCGGAGCTGATTGGCACGAATCTGTGAGGGATCACTGTAATAGAGCCGGACGCCGATGTAGAGGGCATGGTCGTCGTACAAAACCCGGAGCGAGGTGCGCTCCGACGGCGTTCCACCTTCGACCGGTTCCTGCTGGGTGAACTCCGTGCGGGCGGGGGCCCCCTGCCAGGCGGTTTCATCGAGGCGGCCGTCCAATTGTATCGAGCCGGTCGCATCGAGTGCGTGCGCTCGGAGGGACGTCGTCGGGGGGTCCGCCGAGAGGGACTGGGCAGAAAGGGGATGTGCCCATCCGAACAGGATCGTGGCGAGGAAACAGAGAAGTAGGCCAGGAGGGATGCGCATTCGCACGAAGCGAGGACGGTCTGATGGTACCACGAAGGCCCGGAGGTTCAAGTACAAGGAAGGAATTGAATGTAGGCAACAACGTGGCTTTCACGGGCTTTATCCTCAACCACCCGGAATGAAAACGATGCGGAAATGTAACGGTCTCGAATCGAATGGGCTCGCAGGAAGCTTTGTTAAGGGTTTCCGATCGGAGACCCGGGACGCAGCCCGATGGGAGTCGTCCAACCGTTTCGCAGAGGGTTCGAGAACGCTGGCTCGCTCCAGTGCAATACCTTCTGTCCATTATCTCGGAGCGTCGGACAGGGCCTCATCGAGCAACAGACGAAACCATCCAGTGTAACGATAGGGGTGCTCAGTGATGTCCCTGCGGAGCGCATCCGGGGACATCCAGGCCCAGTTAATGACTTCATCGGGATGCGGGTGTATGTCTGGACGATCAACAACGCCAAAGAGGACGTGGTTGTATTCGTGCTCGATCAACGTCGGGCTCACCCAGATGCGGTACGTCCGCTGAAACGCTGGCTGTACGGGGCAGTCGACCCCCAGTTCCTGTCTAAGCCTGCGATGAGCCCCCTTTACAGCTGTCTCTCCGGCGGCGGGATGACTACAGCAGGTGTTGGACCAGAGGCCTCCGGAGTGATATTTAGAGGGAGAGCGCTGTTGGAGAAGGAGGTGGCCCCTGGAATCGAAGATGAACACGGAAAAAGCTCGATGGAGCCATCCGTTCGCATGTGCCCGCTGCTTTTCGGCGGTGCCGAGGGGGCGATCGTGATTATCCACGAGGAGAAGGGAGGTGGACATAAGCTGCGAGAAAGAAACGGCGGCTGACGGATCGAAGAGGAGTATGCTACTGGATGGGGAAGTCGCCGGTGTGTGGATACGACGCAGACCGGAGAAGGATTGCAAGGATTGGTGAACGTGCCGGGGGGACTTGACGTGCTCGTGTGCGGTTCGTCTTTTTTAGAGGCATTTATGGTTCCTCACGCGTTTTGTACATATACTCTCCATCCTGGCTATGCATGAGCTTACAATTGAAGGCGTTGGTACGTTTGAAGTCGAAGAGGGGACGCGCCTCGTTCGGGCGATTGAAAACTGTGGGGTAGACGTGGGCCACCGCTGTGGGGGACAGGCTCAGTGCACGACCTGTCGGGTTCAATTTGCGGAAGGAGAGCCGAACGTAATGACCGAGGCCGAATATGAGAAGCTGACAGACATCGGCCAGTTCGACAATATGCGCCTCTCCTGCCAGATCGTCGTCGATCGGGATATGACCGTTGCACCCCTTATGACTGTGGAGGACCAGGGATGGGACGATCCTGGCCCGGCGCCGACCATCACGGTCGAGCCCACTCCAGAATGGTTCCCCATTGAATCCCTCGAGGCAGACGAGGCGACGGAGTAAGCGGGCTCCACGTCCGACTCTCGATGTGGAACGAGGGTAGCTCTTTGGATCCTGTCGGGGGGGCTGCTCTTTCTTCCCCGAGGAAGACAAAAATCCACCAATCCGTCTCAGAGTGAATCTCGCCTACGGGCCATTCATTTGATACCTCCATTACTGGCGGCGATACGTTCCTTCGCTTCGACCATCGTGGAGGCCTGCCGTCACGGTTTTCCTCACTGACCCTGTTTTGTCATGTCCATCCTTCGATCGAGCCGCATCGTCCAGATTCTACTGGGGGTGCTCGGGGTATTCCTTACGGTCCTTCTCTTTACCCCGGAGCTCTTTGTGGAATATCTTTGGATGGGAGAGCTGGGATACGAGAGTGTATTCTGGACCATTCGGGGCACCCAGGTGGTGCTCTTCCTTCTCGTCTTTGCCGTGGCTGCCCTGTACTTCGGGGGGAATTTCAACTACTTGATTCGACAAATTCCACCCTTGTGGGCCTCGCGCTGGGCCCAGGAAGGCGAGCCGCCGCAGGTTGGCGGCAAACCCCTGACGCGAGATCGCCTTAAGCGTCTGGCCTACGTCGTTGCCGGGGTGCTGAGTCTCCTTTTTGCCGCCGGATTTTCTGGGCGATGGGACGAATTGCTGCGATTTTGGTACGCCGGGACGTACGGGGAAACCGATCCCGTTTACGGCATCGACCTGGCGTATCACATGCTCGAATTGCCCTTGTGGCAGGCCTTGCAGAGCGGGGTCGTCGGCCTGGCGTTCCTGGGATTGCTGGCCCTCGTGACCGGATACGTCATTGCCGGGCAGATCGGGGTCCAAAATGGAGAGTTCCAAATACGGCCTGCCGCGGTGCGTCACCTCGGCGGGAATGTCATCCTTCTGCTGCTGGGATGGGCCTGGGGCTTTTATCTGGATCGCTATGAAATGCTGCAGGAGGGCGGCGGCGCCGTGTTTGGGGCTGGATATACGGATATTAACGTCGTCCTTCCCGCCCTGTGGGTGATGATTGTGGCAAGTCTCCTGCTCGCTGGGCTGGTCGCCCTCAATCTTTATCGCGAGCGCCTGTGGTGGTTGGGAGCGGGTGTCATCGGCTACGTGGCCCTACTGGTAGGGGGGCTCGTGCTGCTTCCCTCTCTGGTCAACTCCATCACGGTCGATCCGAATGAACTTGAGGTAGAGCGGCCTTACCTCGAGAACAACATCGAGATGACACGGGAAGCCTTTCAGCTCAATCAGTTCCAAGAACGATCTTATCCGGCACAACCGACCCTGACCCCCGAGGACATCGCGGCGAACGAGCAGACCATCAACAACATTCGTCTGTGGGATCCGCGTCTTCTCATTCAGACGTACCGGCAGCTGCAGCAAATTCGGACGTACTACGAGTTTTACAACGTCGACGTCGATCGGTACACGATTGATGGCGATTATCGGCAGGTGATGGTGGGCCCCCGCGAGCTCACTCAGCAGTTGCCTGAGGGATCGAACAACTGGGTCAATCGACATCTGCAGTTTACGCATGGCTATGGGGCCGTGGCCAATCTCGTAGCCCGTGAGGGCACGGAGGGCACTCCCGACTTTCTCGTACAGGATATACCTCCTGTGGCGGAAGATTCGAGCCTCGCCGTCGACGAGCCGGCCATTTATTACGGCGAGCGCGTACCCACCTACCGCATTGTGAATACCACGGCCCGCGAGCTCGATTATCCGAAGGGCGACGAAAATGTCTACACGACGTACGACGGGTCGGGCGGGGTGCTCCAGGATAGTTTTCTGAAGCGTCTGTTGTTTGCCTACTACACCGGTGACTTCAACATCATTCTCACCGATTACGTCACCGATGAGAGTCGAATGCAGATCTGGAACAGCCTGGGAGAGCGCGTGCGACGTGTGGCTCCGTTCCTTCAGTTTGATCAGGATCCGTACTTCGTCTTGAGCAATGATCGGCAATACTGGATTCAGGACGCATACACGACGACGGAGTCGTTTCCGTATGCGGAGCCCATTCGCGATCAGCAGGGGTACGAGGGCACTCGGTACATTCGCAACTCGGTCAAAATTGTCGTGGATGCCTATGAGGGCGATGTCTCCCTCTACGTGACGGATCCGGATGATCCGGTGCTACAGGCCTACATGCGGGCGTTCCCCGATCTCTTTCAGCCGCTTGAGGACATGCCCGAGGATTTGCAGTCCCACATCCGCTACCCCCAGGACCTCTTCGAAATGCAGATCGAGCGGTTCCGCCGGTATCACATGACCCGGCCGCAGGTTTTCTACAACAATGAGGACCTCTGGACCCGGCCGATGGAGGAGTATGCGGGGCGGCAACGCACGATGGAGCCCTACTACGTCGTGGCCGAGCTGCCCGACGAGGACCGTCTCCAGTTTATGCTCATGACGCCCATGACGCCGGAAAACCGCGACAACATGATTAGCTGGATTGCAGCGAAATCAGACCCTCCGAATTACGGGGAAGTTGTTGTCTACGAGTTGCCGAAGGAGCGGTTGATCTACGGGCCCAACCAGATTGAATCCCGCATCGATCAAGATACGGAGATCTCCCGTCAATTGTCGCTGTGGGACCAGCGGGGGTCGAACGTCGTGCGTGGAAATCTGATTGTCGTTCCCATCGAAGAGTCCTTCCTGTACGTCGAGCCCATCTATCTCATCGCCGAGAACATACAGATTCCCCAGTTGCAACGGGTGATCGTGGCCTATGAGGACCGGGTGGCCATGGAGCGAACCATGCGACAGTCTCTGAACGTCGTTATGGGAGAGCAGGTGGTCCAAACTCGGGAGCAAGCGCTTGCTGCCGTCGAAGAAGCTGCTGCTCAAGCTGCCCAGGCTGCGCCGGAGCAAGTCGAAGGCCTTCAGCGTGCGCAGGAGCTTATTCAAGAAGCCCGCGAGGCCCTTCAGAACGGTGACTTTGCTGGCTTCGGCAATCGTTTTGACGAATTGGAAGAGGTCCTCAACGACGTTCCCATTCCGGAATCTC
>CAYXAD010000017.1:0-2862 GCA_964462965.1 uncultured Salinivenus sp. | reverse complement strand
GACGGACGGAGGGGGCTCGTAACCGTTCGTCTGGACTCCTTCTGAAGGGCGACCGAGAGGATTGCCCGAGTACGCAAGGGGGGGCAGCGTCAACCAATCTGGGTGGAGAAAAGCATTCCGCCGCATACGCAAATCCTCGATGTCGTAGGAACGTCCGGCGGGTCGTCCAGACAGTACGCCAAGCGGTTGTATCGAAGCTGCAGTGGGGAAGAGGCAGTTCCTCTCTGCCGCGGGGCGGCCCGTCATCATTTTGGTACACTGACTCTTTTGCTCCCCTTCCTCGGGGGGCGATCCTCCTGCAGGACGGCTCTGCTTCATTCTTCCTCTCGCCGAGGCACCCGGCCACCGGAGTATGTGTCGAGCAGAACTCTGCTGTGAGTGTCCAGAACGACAGCGAGCTGTTCGGCGGAGCGGTTGCGACGGTCCATTCGACTCCTGATCGATCAAAAATGGGAGGGTGGAACGAGGGGCTGGACTGGCTTTTCACGTTCCTCTCTACGCCAGGGAAGTTCCACGTCGTGTCGAGGCATGAACAGTTCGGCCCTATTCTGTACTCGGTTCATCTTCTCCCTTGTAACAAAGGCTAGAGCAGTGCTTCTTTTTGGATCTGAGCCTCCCCCTTCAGCGTGAGTAGTTAGGAAATAGGGGAATGGATGAGCGGGTCCGGAATCTGGCGAAGGAGCGGGATCCGGCTCCCCCACTTTTCGACCATTCCGCGGTTCGGGTCGAACGGCCCTCCCTCCCTGTGTCTCTTCACTTTTGCGACTGAGGCATGTCCAGTAATACGACTCCGGCAGAGGTTTTCCTGGTTGACGATCACCCTGTGGTTCGGATGGGGCTACGTCATCTCTTCGATCAGTTCGAGCATCTTTCCATCGTGGGGGAGGCCGAGAGTGGGGAGGACGCGCTGCCCCGAATCATAGACGACAGCCCCGATCTCGCCATCGTAGACATCTCCCTCGATGGCATGGACGGAATTGAGCTTACCCGACGGTTAGAGACAGAATGTCCGGAGGTGCGGGTCCTCATCGTCTCCATGCACGACGACGCCTACTATATAGAACAGGCGCTGGAGGCTGGAGCCAGGGGATATGTTCTGAAGGACAGGGTGAACAAGGTTTTGCTTGAGGCAGTGGAAACGGTTCTCGGCGGGGGGCGCTACTTCGGCACGGAACATGAACGGTCCTGACTGCCCCTTTGGCCGATCGAACGGAGACTGGGCCACTTGTCACAGACGCTCGAGGGGCAGTTTGTACAGAGGGGAGAAGGTGCCCCTGCGATGTATACAATTTCCCACGTCGAGATGCGTGATTTTTAGCAGTTGCGGGTCCGAGGTGTTTGGTATCCTGGGAGATGCGGTTTTGTCCAGCACTGCGGGGAGTGGCACAGCGGGGCTTTTGCCCGACGCCTCTCCTCGCGCTACGCGTTCATGCAATTCACTCGCACCTCTGACTTTCCCGTTTACCGAAACAATCAACGGCGGGCTCAGAAAACAGTCGACCTAGAACTGGAAGATTGACGCCGTCAATCTCCGAGGTGAGTCTTCACACCAGCGGAATACACGTCTCTGAGGACTCGACGACTCCTGCCAATTGCTGCTGGATATGGGGGGATTTCTACTTTGTATCCAAAGCTGTACGTTTGCTTCACGTTTATGGCTACCTCTCTCATAGATGCTCAGCAAAAGGTTCTCGACGACCTTCATCGGGGGCTGCAACATGCTCTGGAGGACCTTTGTCCTGAAGAGTACGGAGCCACCTTGTATCTGGCCGCATGCGATACGTCGGAGTCATCCCCTCCGGTGCGTTCGTTTCGCATTAGGGGGCCAGAGGATTTGACCGTTGAAGCCCAGTGTACGGTGCCTCGGCTCGGCGACAGTGTTCATGACATCCGCGTCGAGATAACCGACGGCCCCAAGCAACGCTTTCGGTATAACCCGTCGGGCGAGACGCCGGATGTTGAGGAGCCTGTGCAGTTGGGGCATACGGTGGCGGCCTTTCTCCTCGACGAGATGGAGCGTCAGCTGGGTCGCGCCCTCTTTCAGCGAAGTTCGACGATGGGGACAGCCCTTCAAGTGCCGATGCTTTCGTTGGATCAGGAGGGAACGATCCAGCACGTAACGGAGGCTGCAAAGCGCGTTCTCGAGTATTCTTCTGAGGCTCCACTCGATTCGTGCTTCTTTTCTCACGTACACGGGGATAATTTGCGTCGGGTGATGCGCGATCTAGCCCACATGGTCTGTCATTACAAGAAGTGCAGTCAGTGGCTCCTCCGCATGCGCACGGGGAACAGTCGCTGGCGCTGGTACCGGGCCAAGGTTCGGAATCACCTCCAGGGGCCAGAGGGCTTCATTCAAGTGCGGTTGCATCCACTGTAGGCCTCCGGGGACCGTCACGCATCCAGGGAGGTTCTTCTCTCGAGCACTCTCCACGCAACCTGTCACTAGATGGATACCCTGTGGGCCTCCGTCAATGATCTGCTCCGTACCCTCCGGGTGGCGGATTTCTTCGACATTGTCCTGGTGGCGTTTCTGTTCTATGTCCTTCTCTGGTGGATGCGGCGGCACCTATCAGAGAGCGCTCGACGGGGAGTGGGGGTCGTGGTAGCGGTCTTTGTGACGTTGTATCTGCCCGTTCGGTATTTCGAGTTGTACCTGATTGGGCGGGTCATCGAGATCCTCTTAGCCCTCATCCTCCTGGTGGCGATTGTCGTGTATCAGTCCGACCTCCGACGGATGCTCAATCGGGCCGGCACGTGGCTGTTCACGCGCCGCTCTTCGTTGGACAGCGGCGCCTCTCCCGTCGATCAACTGGTTGAAGCCGTAACCCAGCTGGCAGAGACGTACACCGGAGCTCTCATTGC
>CAYXAD010000016.1:0-25082 GCA_964462965.1 uncultured Salinivenus sp. | reverse complement strand
AGGATTCGTATCGTGTCATAGATGCAGAGAAGATAAATGAAGAGGACCTATGGCATTGACCAAGTAATATTTGACAGGTCAACACCTCTTCTCATTTCTTTTTCTCGCGATGAACATATTCGTCTTACGTACGGGTCGTTGTGGGTCCACAACGTTTGCTTGAGCCTGCCAGCACAAGAACGGAGTCAAGTCCGCTCAACCGAGGTCACCCTCTTCTCGACGGCCACGACGGTCTAGAAGAATTGTCTTCGTCGGGATTCGATTGCCGTCTCTCTCCCTGAGTAGGACCTAAACACTCTCACCGTCCCTCTGCAGATTCAAGCGTCCACCTCGAGAAGCGAGAGAGGCTAACGGAGCACTGTGCGCGCAGGATGATCGGGATCCGGCTCGCTGACTCCCCGCGCAGAAGGATCCCCGGATCTTCGGAGACTTCGGTTCCAGAACCATACGCCGACGCCAAACAGCAGCGCAGCACCAAAGCTCATCAGACCGTTGAGACCAGCAATTCGGATCTGGGTGTCGACGACGGGAGTAGACTCAATCTGCTCAGTGACGGCAATCTCACGTGCCCCGCCCGGATGGACACGGACCTCGAGCGTTTCTTTCCCTTCGAGCACCGGAACGAGACCATGCGGAAGAGACATTTTCTCCCGGCTGAGAATGGTCCCGTCGGAAAGCTCTACGCGGAGGCTGATGTAATCGAAGGTTACATCCTTTCGGTTGTCTATGTGGATCTCCCGCACGTCGGCGGTCGCTGGGGTCCCTTGGGTCTTCGTCTCGTACAGATCGTACGCGACTTTGCCCTGGTGGAACGACAGCGCCACAAAGAAAAGGGGAAGAATCCAGGCGAACTGCGCGACGCGCTGATAAACCGTATCAGTCACGAATCGAAAGCAATTGGGAAAGAGGCTGGTATTCTTCTTTACGGCTCACGTCCCACGACGATCGGCCAATCCAAGGGAATACCTGTGAAAAGCCTCCTCTAGGAAAGGAAGAGGTACGGCTTCCAGGTCTCATCCACCTCTCCAGCAAAGTCCCGCAGAAACATGACGTAACTGGGTCGAAAGGGCTCCCGCACGAGTTCCATGTCTGCCTCTTCAGGGGTGCGGTCACCTTTGCGGTTGTTACAAGACACACAGGCCGCGACCAGATTTTCCCACGTGTCTCGCCCCCCTCGCGACTTGGGCACCACGTGATCGATCGTGAGATTGCTCTGCGCCCCACAATATTGACAGGTGCTCCGATCCCGCTTCAAGATGTTCTTGCGGGACAACATCACGCGCTTGTAGGGCACCTGTGCGTACCGCTTCAGCCGCACAATACTCGGCCATGGAAGCTCCACACTGGGAGAACGAATGTACTGGCCGTCAACGGACTCCACGAGATGCACCTTCTGGAGGTGCATCAGAACGATGGCACGTTCGACACTACAGACGGTGAGTGCGCTATAGTCTTGATTCAAGACGAGAACGTGTCCGTTCATAACACGCACACCTCCCGTACAGCATCGTCTCGCAACATAAGCGCCCCCACTGTCAGTTCTAACCGACAATTCGCCACTATATGAAGAGTACGGAAGAGAGTCCCTCCTCCGGATGACCCGGTATTTGTTCGTAGAACCACGTGGTTTAAAAAACTCTTTCTGAAATGGGTAAAATCCCCATTGGCTGCATATAGAGGGACACCTTCTTTGTTTCCGCCAGAGACGAGGGACGGCCCGCCCAGAGACGGTCCCGGTGGACATTTGACGGGGGCTACCAGCCCGACTCGTTGACTGCCGCGCTTCACCACGACCCGTGCTCTTCGTCTCTTTTCCTCCTCCCTCTGGGTCACATCCATCCACGCCAAAAGTAGACAGGCAAGGGGACGAAGTTCTTACAAGCCCCTAACGAGAAGAGGCTACGTTGAAGCTCTGTTGTTTCGGTGAGCCGCCTTCATTTCACATGCTGAATGATACACTGTGGCGTCGATCTCTTTCGCTGTGCCTGGGCATACTCAGTTTACTCGTGGGAACAGAAGCCCTGGCCCAAGAGCATTTCGTCGACTGTGCACACCGTACAGAGTCGAATGCCACCGTCATACTCCCCGACAGCTTGGAGCTTCAAATCGACGGGCACGAGCCGGAAGGGCCCCTCGAGATTGCAGTCTTCACTCCAGACAACCAATGTGCAGGCAGTAGCACGTGGAATCGCGAGGCCGTCGCCCTTACGGCTTGGGGGGGCGCTCCCACCTCCATGTCTGCAGAACACGCCTTGCATCCGGGCGACTCGATCTATGTTCGGCTCTACGATTCCAGCTGCGGGGTCGAGTACAACCGTTTCAATAGTACCGTCGAAGTAAACCTTCGGGACGAGGGCCCTCCCTCGGTGACCGAACCTCAGTACGCCCCCGATGGGATCTACATACTGGAGAAGATCGTCCTCCGCTCTCTTTTCCTGTCCCCCAGTGATAGCTGTCCGCGTCAGCCCGGTCCCCTGGTCCCTCCTTCTCTTCTTCATCCGAAGGCTAATGGCGGAATAGCACAATCCCACACGGCGGCCAAGCAGAATTAGCCGACGCTCCTACGACGCCACTGCTATACTGTCATCGCCAAATTGCAGCGCGACCGACGTGTAGGTGGACGATACCTTCCTAGTTGGCCCTCCACATCTTCCTTTCCTCAACCGTGAAGAAGAATAGCTCCCTTGCCGAGCTGTCTACCTCCATCAATGGACTCTCCAGCTACTTCGACCCGTCCAGTTACTTCGAGGAGCACGACATCCGTACGTTGCTCCCCAGCTTTAAGGCGTACTGGCACTACATCGCAATCACGATTGCGCTGTCGTTTACAGCCTCCCTCTTTGAGGGGTTCAGCATTGGCATGCTGATCCCTTTTCTGCAGACGTTCACCGACGATTCCGCTTCTTTCACGACCGGAGTCGCGTGGTTCGACACGTACGTCCTCGGGGCCGAGGCCTCTCGACTCGGGCGCCTGTATCGAATCTGCGGAGCCATCCTCCTCGCCACCTGGAGCCGAGGAATTTGTAGCTATGCGTCCTCCGTCTTTGCCACCATCAGCCGGACCCGTATCGTCGAGGACCTGCGGATGCGGATCGTCGACCAGTTGCAGGCTGTCTCGCTGTGGTTCTACTCGAAAACACGCAGCGGGGAACTGCTCAACAGCATCCTGAACGAGATCACGCGTACCACCACGTCCCTGGGAATCCTGTTCACGTGCGTGACTCGGGGCACCATGCTGCTCATCTACGTGGCCCTCATGTTTTGGATCTCCTGGCAGCTGTCGCTCCTGGTTCTCGGCATCTTTGGACTGCTCTCACTAGGACTCAGTCAATTAATTTCAAAGGTCCGGGAGCGGGGGAAGAAGGTGACGGAAGCCAGCGGGAAATTTACGTCCGCAATCACTGAATTCATCAACGGCATCCGCACGGTTATTGCCTACAACCAGCAGGAATTCGAGCGCAAGCGGCTGTACCAGGTTGCCCGACAGCTGTCGGATTCCGTCATCGAGTCTACGAAGAAGCAATCGGTCGTCAAGCCGCTCTCGCAGGCCATCCTGGGTACGATCCTCATCATCTTCCTGGTCATCACGATCCAGTTCTTCGTGGTGAACGGAAACCTGGACGTCGCCTTCGTGCTGACCTATCTCTTTGCTCTGTTCCGCGCCATGCCGATCGTCCACGAATTGAACAATCAGCGGAGCGACTGGGCGAAGAACCGAGAGGGAATGGCGAACATCGCCTCTCTCCTGAAGCGCGACGACAAGCCCTACCTGGAGGACGGCGACCGAGAGGCCAAGCCCCTTCGAGACGCCATCGTCTTTGACAATGTGACCTTCGGCTATGAACCCGGCGAGCCGGTACTGAAAAACATCAACATCCAATTGGAAGCCGGGAAGATGACGGCCCTCGTGGGAGCGTCCGGCGCAGGGAAGTCGACGCTTGCAGATCTCGTCCCCCGCTTCTACGACCCCACGCACGGACGTATCCTGTACGACGGCGTCGACCTTCGTTCGCTGTCGAAGCACTCGCTTCGCGAACGGATTGCGGTGGTCAGCCAGCAAACGCACATCTTCAACGAATCAGCGAAGGCCAACATCGCCTACGGTGCCCCCTCGGCCAGCTTCGAGGAGATCCGAAAGGTCGCCAAGCAGGCCAATGCGTACGAGTTTATCCTGGACATGGAAGACGGCTTCGATACTCCGCTCGGAGACAAGGGCGTACGCCTGTCTGGAGGACAGCGCCAGCGGATTGCCATTGCACGTGCGCTCCTCAGAGACCCAGAAATCCTCATTCTCGATGAGGCAACCAGCGCCCTCGACAGCGTCTCTGAAAATTTAATTCAGGAGTCCCTGGAACGACTGATGGAGGGCCGCACCGTACTCTCGATTGCCCATCGCCTTTCCACAATCGAAGATGCCGATTGGGTGATCGTCCTCGAAGACGGCCAGGTGGTGGAGCAGGGACGCTACCAAGAACTCATCGAGAAACGAGGACAGCTCTGGGAATACCACTCGCTTCAGTACCAGCTCACGTAGCACTTTTCTTCCTCTACGAGAAGTACCCCTTAACATGAACGAACCGATCTTCATCCTCGGAGCGAGCCGTTCGGGAACGACAATGCTGCGGCTCATGCTCAATGCACATCCAAACATTGCCGTCCCGGGCGAGCAAAGCTACTTTGTATCCCTACCGGTCCAGGCGGACTCCTGGGAAGCCCCCGACCTGTCTCCCACCGCCTACGAGCAATTCGTCACCGACTACCTCGAGAGAAAGTCTACGACGCTCCCGGGCCTCGACATTCCGTCTGTCCGGGCCTCCATTCTGCAGTCGTCGCTCCCGCAGAACCTTCGACGGCCCTATGAGATCACCCTGTACGCCTGGGCGCGCTCGCAGGGCAAGTCTCGATGGGGCGAAAAAACGCCGACGAACTTCTTTTTCGTGGACGTGATTGACGACATGTTTCCGGAGGCCCGCTATATCCACCTCGTGCGCGACCCCCGGGCAGTGGTTCACTCGATGAATCGGTTCATCCGCTGCGGTGACGACACCGTCATTAACGCGACCAACTGGTGTGAATATATCGAGCGCGGCGCCGACCTTCTCGAACAGACAGTCCCCAAAGAGCGGCGCCTGACTCTCTTCTACGAGAACGTCACCGCTGCCCCAAAGGAAGCGGCACAGCGTCTCTGCGACTTTGTGGAGGAGCCGTTCGATCCAGACATGCTGAGCTTTTATGAGACGGCGGACGACTATATGCACCCCGCCTCGGATACACTGGGGGGAGACAAGACCCTTACCCGCCCGGTAAGTGATCATGCATCACAACCGAAATGGGTGAAGGGAATGTCGAAGGATCAAATTGCACTGGTGGAATCCACCTGCAAGAAGGACATGGAACGCTACGGGTACGAGCCAACGGGCGTACAACCCTCCGCGCAAGCAAAAGCAGACCAGTATCTGAAGCTGGCCTACGTCGCCGCCAAGCGCCTTCAACACGCGGATGATCGCTTTCACCTCATCCATTATCCCCCGCTCCCCCGCCTCCGCAAATTCCAGAGAACCCTGCCCTTCGTCAGTAAGGTCCCTTCTTCCCCGAGCTAGCCGAAGACCGCTCCCGTTCGATGCATTCTCTTGAGCGACCAATCCCGAGAGTAGATGTCAACCGTCCCGCAGTCTCAGGTCGAGTCAAAAACAACCGCGACCGAGTCCCTTGCGCACCCGGTGCTGATCGCCGGCATTACACCGCGCAGTGGAACCAATTACCTCCATCGTCTTCTCTCGCTCCATCCGGCCTGTGAACGCCCTCCTCACGATCCAGTGAGAGAAGACTTCCTCCTTCACCACGCCGATGCTCTCGATGAATATGCAGATCGATTGTCCTGGCAGTGGGGACACTGGGGGGACGCAGAGCCGGTGTGTCGGAAACTCCTCGCTCACCTCGGTTGGGGGCTGACGAGTTTTCTGAGTCCTGACCCCGACGCTCCCGTTGTCATTACCAAAACGCCGAGCGTTCGAAACGTACAACGGTTTTTCGACCTCTTTCCGCACGGTCACCTCCTCGTGCTCGTGCGGGACGGCCGGTCCGTAGTGACCTCCGCCATGAAGGGATTTGGCTGGGAGTTCGAATCGACCGCCCGTCGGTGGACCCAAGCCGCTCAGACCGTCCTCGACCTGCAACAGACCCACGGTCACGCCTCCGACCATCACCGCATCATCTACTACGAAGATTTGAACACAGATCCCGTCTCTACGCTGAATCGAATCTTCCGATTCCTCCCTCTAGATGCGGAAGCCTATGACTTCGACGACGCCCTCGATCTGCCCGTCTATGGATCTTCGTTTGTCGGAGACGAAGACGACGAGGTGACGTGGCAACCCAAGGACAAGCCCGACTCGTTTGGCAGCGAGAAGCGATGGGCATCCTGGTCGGAGGCACGACACATTCGATTCAACTGGATCGGTGGGGAGGAATTGGCTCGCTTGGGTTATCAGCCCAAGGAAACGTCCCTGGGTCCGACGGACCACTTCCGCCAGTACGCATCCGACCTCCGATACGAGGCCTCTCAACTTCCAACTCGCCTCCGCCGCTCCGCTCGGGAAGGTGTTTATTCCTTTATGGACGCTTTCTACGAACATCCGTAGCCTCTTCCGTCGTTCGAACGTCGCTGTACCCTATCCAATGAAGCGTTCCCTCCTGGCGATCTCGTACCGGTTCCCTCCAGAGACCTATCCCCTGGCCATTCGGGTCAAGTACTTTCTGAACCACCTCAAGGAAAGCTGGGCGATCGACGCGGTCACTCGGGCCCCAGACGCCGACCTCGACGGCGTCAACATTCACCAGGTCCCGAGTTGGGAGCCCACGACGATTCTGCAGCTTCTGCGACGGCTCCGCCTCACGAAACTGATCGACCTTTTTGTATGGCCCGACCAGTTCGTGTTCTGGGTTCTCCCTGCTCTCCTGCGCGCTCGCTCCCTGGCCCAGTCCCGCTCCCCAGATCTCATTGCCACCTTCATGATGCCCTTCTCGACAGGCATCGTAGGGGTGCTTCTCAAGAAGATGACCGGGATTCCCCTCGTTCTGAACATGAACGACTCCTTGACCTGTACCGACATGAATCCCGGCTATCCCTCCCGCCTGCACTACCATATGGCACAGGCCCTGGAAGACTGGTTCATACAGAACGCAGATGCGGTCATCTTCGTGTCTCGCCGAAACATGAACCGGGTTCGCGACCGCCAACCCGCCGAACATCAGGACAAGTTTCACCTGATTCGCCGAGGCGTGCGGCCCCTTCCCGAGCGGTCTGAGTCCCCGTCAAAAGATTCAACCTTTCGCATTGTGTATACCGGAGGCATGAGCGGATGGCACTTGCACCAGAATCATCTCTCCGACGAAACGCCCTCCCTCGCCAAGCGACTCTACAACGCCTGGGAGGAATGGGGACGACACCGTGTTGCAAAGGTCGACCCACATACCCATAGTCCAATCTACGTCGGAAAGGCCGTACGGAGGGTTCTCGACGAGCATCCAGACTGGGAGGGCCGCATCCAAATTCACGTCTACGGCAATACCTTTCCGGAAGATCTCGTCCAGGAGGTGCTCGAAGCCCACGACCTCGAGGAGATCGTTCACGTTCACCCCGTCATTCCTCACCGGGAGGCCCTCCAACGCATTCAGGAGGCGAACCTCCTCTTTATGACCCTTCCGGACCGGGACGACGATCAACCGGGCGGCCGCATTTCGGCAAAGACATACGAGTATCTCATGACGGATCGGCCCATCCTCGCCGCCCTTCCCCCCGGCGAAAATGCTGAATATCTCTTCGACAAGCCCGGCGTCTACCAGACACAACCGCAAGGAACCGAGGAAATGGCCGAGGTCATTGCCGACCTCGCCTCCCGCACGTTTGTCGGCCAGGATCTATCCGTCGACCGCTCCTCCCTTCGTCCTCAGCTTCGGAGTACAGCCCGCGCTCGATCGTTCGAGCAAGTCCTTCAGGCAGTCAGATCTATTACGTCCGATTCATCCACGGCACCGGCGTCCGTCGTCGAAGGATAATTTTTTCTGCATCCGGTGTGTCGTCTCCTTCTACCGTCACCAAATAGACAGAAGACGGTAGAGGTCTTCGTGCTAACTCCCACTCTACGTCGATGCCTGGTCGGTGGGATTCCCATTCTTCCACCGTGAATTTTTAGTGGCATCGTGTTTCTACTCTCTGTATACGCTTCATCTTACTCCCGTAATCGTCGATTCCTTGGTGAGAGAGGGCCTTTGTCTTCATATGGGAGTTATCCAAAGGAGAATTCCGACCTCCCTTTTTAGACCCAACTTATTTCTGTCACTTCATGGCCTCTCTTTTTCATTCAATTCCATGTTGGTCTCATGCTTCCACGCATCATTCAGAAATGGACGTTGCCCCTTCGGCGTAGCATTCGGCATTATCAGGCAAAGCAATACTTGGACTCACTCGAACATCCAATTCTGATCTATCAGATGGCCAAAGTGGGCTCGCGGAGCGTCAAAGAAGCACTAGAGGCAGCGGACCTTTCGACGGTGCACATTCACTTTCTCACAAACCTCAACGAACACCTTCACACCCACGTCGAGAAGCGGATTCCCATTCCGAACCATTTTTGGGTGAGCAGTGCCCTCCAGAGACGGCTCGACCAACAGCGCTGGCGCATTATTACGCTGGTTCGGGACCCCGTCTCCCGCGCGCTCTCTGGGAGCTTTCATAGCCCCGAGCTGTGTGGGGTAGATGTCTCGTCCTACGATCGCGCGTGGGAAACGGTTATCGAGGAGAAACTGCACAATAGCGATTTTGAGTATCCGGTCCGTTGGTTCGAGGAAGAGCTACAACAGGTGTTTGGGGTCGACGTGATGGCGTATCCATTCAACCGTGAGGAGGGATACGCCCGAATCGAGACCGAACGCTGCGACGTCCTCGTCTGTCAGATGGAGCGGCTCTCTACTCTCATTCCCAGCGTCATCAGTGATTTTGTCGGACGCCAGCTTTCGCCCACCTGGACGGGGGTTCGAACGGACTCCACGTACCAGGCAATTAAGGAAGACGCGTACTTGCCCGTAGAAGTCCTCGATCGCGTCTACTCTTCCGAGTACGCCAAACACTTTTACTCCCCCAAACAGATTAAAGATTTTCGCCATCGATGGCGACGGTACGATGACACTGTGGACACGGACATTGTAGATGCGGCTCATCCGCAGACCAATCTCCGTCAGCTTTAATTTTCACTCGGGAATGTAGCCGAGAGGGTTCAGAGAGCTCTATCCTGGTTGTGAAATTGGAGTGCAAGGCGTTCAGGGAGTTGTTAGCGCGAACAAACTCTCCAATGGTACTACTACGTATAGGGACGCTCTAAGAATGGATGTGAGCGATCGTGAGAAGATCTAACTGGTCTCTTTCAAACGTGTAGACCCTCCGCCCCCCGCGACCTGCCGCGAGTCCTCGACCTCCGCTATCTGTAATGAGCATGTGTAAGGTGGTTCTTAGAGTTGGAGGGAGCAGTGCCAATTTTCTCCCGTCCTTCTCCTCCCTGAGGGGGTCCCAAATTATAGAGAAGAATCGTTTGCTTCCTGGATAGACCATTCGCCAACCAGTCGTGTCTTCCTCAACTGTGTCGGGCATTCAAGTCAACCAGATTGACACCTGGGTCTTTGTAACCGGCGTGATCCGTGGTGGCACCACCTTCTCGGGACAGGTGATGAGCCTACCGAAAGAAGTGGATTACATCCACGAACCATTCAACATAAACTGCGGGGTGCCGGGCATGAAAGAGCGCTATCGCTATCTCCGGCTCCACGAAGAGGGCAAGAAACGGGACAAGTACCATGACGTCATGTCTCGGCTCCTCAAATACGATTTCGTCCTTCGAACCTCAGAATCGGACAAAGACCCGTGGTACAGGAGACTTGTGAAGCAAATCGTCGGCAGCAGAGGACCCTTTTACCTCCGACTCGCAAAGCTTAATCCCTTCCATACAGCGGCCGTAATTAAGGATCCCACGGGCGCGCTGCTGACGGAATATTTCTACGCCCACTTTGGGATCCAACCTCTTATCATCATACGGCATCCTACCTCCTTTATCGCCAGCCTGAGGCGAGTGAACTGGTGGCCTCACCCCGAGAACGTGCTCGACCAACCCTCCTTGATCGAGGATTATTTTGCGAACGAATCCGAATTTGTACGAAAGGAGTGGCCGAATCGCATCCAAGCCGCGGCCGCGTACTGGCGTGCCATCAATAAGGTCTTGCTCTCACAACTCGAGCAATATCCCTCCTGGCAAGCCGTCACCCACGAAGAGCTCTGTGCACGTCCGGTTGAAACGTTTTCGGCCCTCTACCAGGAATTAGGGTTACCCTGGTCTCCATCTGTCGCTCAAAAAATTCGTGGGCTAACACAAGGCGAATCGGCGGCCGCTCAAGAAGGTCGGGTCCAGGACCTGAAGCGGAACAGCTCGGAAATCTTCGAGCTCCGGCGCGATTCCCTTTCTAAACAAGTGCGCCAGGAAATCTTCGACGTAGCGGGAGATGTGGCAACCGAGGTCTACTCGAAAGAAAGCTTTGCCATCGACTAACGTGTGACTCCCTCTCTGGAAGGAGAGACCCTTGAAGCACCACAAACAGCAGGAGCCTCCTGACATCTCTCGCACTGAGCGATGACCACGAATAGATCGAACCGTTTTCCTCGAAGCAACTCATCCGAAGGCTGACGTGGAGGACCCCGTTATTTCAATCCATGGCAAAGCAAAGTGGAAACGCCTTCGGCACTCCCGTTGGGTTTTGTTGCCTGCCCCCCTTTATCTCGTCAGGAGTGCTACCTCATCTGTCAGCCGCAAACAATTCTCTCTCCATGAATGCCCCAATCTTCATCGTCGGCGCCAATCGTTCCGGAACCACCCTTCTGCGCCTGCTCCTGAATGCGCATTCGGAGATTGCCATTCCGGATGAAATTAACTACTTCTACGGGTTCTACACCCCAAAGTCGGGCTACGAAAACTGGGATACCCCTGCTTTTTCCGACGAATCCTACACCTCCTTCGTCGATCGTTTTCTGGAAGACAATCGATCGGTGGTGCCCGGCCTAGACTTGGAAGCGATCCGCACCGACATTTTAGAGGGGCCTACAACCTTCCGCCGCCCATATCGAACTCTGCTCGAGCGCTGGGCCGAACACCAGGATGCCTCTCGGTGGGGAGAAAAAACGCCGGGAAACATCTATCACGCCAACATCCTGATCGACATGTTTCCCGACGCACAGTTCATCCACGTGGTGCGCGACCCCCGAGCCGGTGTGGCGTCCATGAAACGCGTCTCCTTTTTCTTGGACGACGTACCGTTTAATGCACTGTACCGCCGCAAGATCATGACCCATGGGCGAACGTGGTTCTTCCGCTCCGTTCCCGCTTCACAGCGCATCGAAATTCGCTACGAAGACCTCGTCACCGATACTGAAGAGACGCTCCAGTCCCTTTGTACGTTCCTCGAGCTCCCGTATGAGCCGTCCATGCTTCGCTTCCACGTGGATGCGGAGGCGTACATGCTCGACGAAGCCGCATCGTCCTATAATGAGGCAGCCACTGAACCCATTTCAGACGAGAAGGTCGATGAATGGAAGAGCCAGCTCACGGACGAGGAGATTGCGATTGTGGAAACGGTGTGCCGAGATCAGATGGAAGAATTTGACTACTCGCGCCTGAATCCCTCGATGTCGTGGCGCGGGGCTCTCGACCTCGGTGTGAAATGGGCGTACTGGTGGCTTCAGTGGTGGAGGCACCGGCACGATCGGCACTTTGCGGTCCTCTCCCCAATGTTTTCTCGCACCCGAAAGCGGCTGCGGCGGCAGGTCGGTGCCCTGAGAAACCGACTCGCCGGACTGTTCTCGTGAACGCACCCGTCACTGCTTCTGTCTTCGTCGATAGCCTCCAGCAAGTGCCTCCCTGAGCTCCTGAAGTTACAAACGAAATCGTTCCTTTCGACAAGGCAGAGGCCTCGAATCTAGACCCGTCCAGCCGAACGGGGGCTCACCTCATCCAAAGCTTCCCCCTCGAGCCTTCCCATTTCCTACGCATCGGTCTCACTCCGGCTATTACCGTGTACGTGCGATTCAGTAGGTTCAATCTTCATGCTCCATGCGCGTGCTTTCTTGTCAGTCGGCGTACGGTGAAGGGGGAGTCGGTCAGCACTTCGCCCATCTCGTAGAAGAGACCAAGGACACCGTTGGGCTTGCCCACTATTTCAATTCGTCTCCCAATCCCGACGACGGAGCCGCCGGACGGAAAGTGACGGCCTGGCCCTTTGACTGGCTGTATCAATGGACGCCCATTCGATACAGCAAGCGGTGGTCGAGCTACGTCAAGAACGAGCTCTTCGACCGGCGCGTGTCCCGCACGCTGGAGACCCCCCACGAGCGGTTCATGGGCTTCGTGGGACAGTCGCTCCACAGCTTTCGCCGAGCCGACCGTCTGGGGTTCAACACCTTGGAGCTGATTGCTGCCAACAGCCACGTCGACAACGTGCGACGCCTCCACAGGCGGGCCGAGGAGCGGTGGGGGATTTCTAGCTCCTGGTTGAACGAGGCCCAGCGTCGGAAGACCCTGAAGGAATACGAGATGGCCGACCGAATTTACGTGCATTCAGAATACACCCGGCAGTCCTTTCTCGAGAAAGGGATTCCGGCCTCCAAGCTCGAACGAACGTACCTTCATCCGGCCCCCCGCTTCGAACCGCCCGATCAGCGGCCCCAGGATGACGTGTTTCGCGTCGTCTACGTAGGACGCGTGGACGTGACCAAAGGGATACCGGTTCTCCTCGAAGCGTTCTCGACGCTCCCCGACCCTGCAAAACTGACCATCGTCGGGGGCTGGCCCACCCGCCAGATGCGTCTCTACATGGAAGACTGGCTGGACCGTGAACCTCGCCTGGAGATCGCCCCCGGAGATCCTCTTCCGGCCCTTCAAGCCGCTGACGTTTACGTCCAGCCGACGTACGAAGACGGCTTCGGCTACGCGCCCATGGAGGCGCTCGCCTGCGGCGTACCGGTCATCGTCACCGAAGACACGGGCATGAAAGAGTACGTCACCGACGGGGTCAACGGTTACGTTATTCCAACCGACGATGTAGAAGCCCTCCGCGCGCGTCTCGAGCACATCTCCCGCCACCCACTTACGCCAGAGCCCTTAGAGCTGGCCTCCTAACTCCATGCGCATCGGACACTATATTTGTGACCTCAGCGGTCAAGGAGGCATTGAGACCTATGTCAGTCGCCTTGGCCAAGCCCTGACGGAACGGGGGCACGACGTGCTCTATTTCGGCCTCCAAGGGGACTTTTCCTCGACTGAGCACATCTGCGTCGAGGATACAGGGGACCTGTACGATCAGGCCCAGGCAAGGGGGATTGACGTGCTACACCTCCATAAAGCAGTCTCCGAGCGCCCGCCCGAGGGGCTTACAACGATCCGGACTGTCCATGACAACAGTGCCGCCTGTCCAAGTGGCACCCGGTACTTAAAACGGAATCAGGAACCCTGCAATCGAATTTCCAACCTCCCAGCCTGTTTGTTCGGTCATTATGTCGATGGCTGTGGGAGTCGGCGTCCCCACAAGGTGTGGGAAAACTTCCAAAACCTGGCTGCCAATCAACGCGTCCTTCCGGCCATTCACACCATCACCGTTAGCCAGTATCTAAAGAATCAGATGATTGCCCTCGGATACCAGGGGGACAACATTCAAGTGCTGCGGTCTCCAGCTCCAAAGACCTCGCTCCCTCCCTCTCCGATCGACACGAGTAGACCTCCACGCATACTCTTCCTCGGTCGTCTCGTCCCAGAAAAAGGAGTGGGCTGGCTCCTTCGTGCCGCTAACCACCTCGAACCGAGTGTACAAATCGATATTGCTGGGGTAGGCTACCACCGGGCTGCCCTCGAAGAGCAAGCCGCTGAACTCGGACTGAACGACAGAGTCACGTTTCATGGATGGAAGGAGGGGGATCAGCTCGAGGCCCTGTTTCACAATGCGCGGGTCGTAGCAGTCCCCTCCTTGTGGCATGAACCCGCCGGACTCGTCACCCTAGAAGCGGCCGCCATGGGACGCCCGGTCGTGGCCTCTTCCGTAGGAGGCATACCTGAGTATGCAGATCCCTCGTTTTCAGTCCTCGTGCCTCCGAACGATGCCGAGGAACTCGCCAATGCTCTCCGGCATCTCTGCCAAAATCCCGAGCAGGCAGAACAGATGGGAGAGAACGGACACGCCTATGTGAGAAAGAACTACAGAATGTCCGACTTCACAGATCGCCATGAGGCCATATACGCGCGAACTAGCGGCAAGGAATCAGAGAATGTAAGCACGCCGATCCAATAGGAAATTACTTCCCACAAGAGACCAAGAAGCATGATACGATCAACACTCAATAGGATATTAAGGGGAACGCCGGACTCGGTCTTAAGCTTCACGGGTCAGATGATGCCAGAAAGCTTAAAATATAAACTAAAATCTATAAAACCGACGGAGACTAAAAAATTCATTCTTCCTAAGAGCAAAGAGGTTTTAGAGTTCACGTTTACTAAAAATAAGGACTGGTACAAGGATATACCAGAGGTTGGTTTAGTAGAAGAGTTAGAGAATAGACTAAACTCAGAGAGTGTATTTTATGACATTGGCTCCCATTTCGGGTTTCACAGTATGGTGGCAAAGGCAGTTGGTGTGCCCGAAAATCTAATCCACACCTTTGAGTCAGATGGTTTTATATATAGCATCCTGGAAAAGAATACTAATAATACCAACATTAACACAGTTAATAGACGGGTTGGAAATAGAAATAATTCATTGAAAATAGATGATTACACAAGATATAACGATGATCCTACTATCGTTAAAATAGACGTGGAAGGCGCCGAACAAAATGTCCTCTCTGCAATGACAGAAACGTTGTCACGGTCAAAACCTTTACTATACGTTGAGGTTCATCCTAACTTGATTACTGAATTTGGTTATTCAGTAAATTCATTAATTGATTTCCTTTATAACTTCGACTATGAATTGTCTGTCGTCAATCACAATCTCCCCCTTTCAGAGACTGAGTGGTCACCAGCTACCCCGTCCTCCTTCCAAGGAGAACCCGACCATATCCTTCGAGCAGAATAGAAACCACAACACTGAGACGTATGACCCACCATCGTTCAGACTTACATAAATAGCATCATATCTTATTTCAAACAGTGATTCTTTCTCATAGTCTTATTATATAACCCTCCTTCCTTGTGGCATCTGTCCATCTTCTATCTGTTGCCTCACCGGAGAATCCACAGTGGGATTATGCTCATGACGACCTCAATCGGGTGTTGCGAGCCGCTGATCGCGATCAGTACAACAAACATCGAACGACGGACGACCCTGATGCAGCCGACATCATTCTCTTCGTCGAGAACTGTACTACCGTCAGGCACTACCTCGAAGTCCTGAAACATCCGATCTATCGGGCTCACCCTGAAAAATGTTTTCTATTTACGAAGGATGACCACCCCATCCCTTTCTTGCCGGGCATCTATCCATCCATTCCCCGCCGCTGGTACGATCCGTCACGAACCCGATCTGGGTTCTATCTCGATATCTTCGACAAGGAGTTTATAACCTACGACCCCTCCGATCCCCACCGGGATTATCTGTATTCCTTTATCGGGAAGATGTCCACCCACCCAGTGCGGAAAGACATTGCTAATCTGTCTCATTCCTCACAGTTCATCTTTAATACGTCACCGTACTGGCCCTATGGGGAACTCGAGGAGGCTGTTCAACAGAAGCTCGAACATCAATACGTAGATGTGGCACAGCGGAGTCAGTTTGTGCTTTGTCCCCGCGGAAGAGGCACCTCAAGCATCCGGCTGTTCGAGATGATGAAGATGGGCCGTGCTCCGGTCATCATTTCCGATGAGTGGGTCCCTCCAGAAGGCCCCGACTGGGATCAGTTCAGTATCCGAGTCGATGAAGAAGACGTTGGCGAGATTCCTAGCCGTCTCGCCGAGCGAGCCCACGAGGCAATCGAAATGGGTGAAAGAGCCCGGGAAGCCTGGAAATCCTGGTTCTCTCCTGCATCCTGCTTTCATCGAATGACCGAGTGGTGCCTCGACATAAAGAGAAATCATCAGACGTCGGCAAGGGGGCTTCCTCCGTCCGTCTTGCGTCAACTGCTGCATCCAAAGTACTGTCGTCACTTCCTTCGAACTACTGCTAAAAAGGGCCCGTCAATTCTGGCTCGTACCACGTGGCAATCCCTCAACAACTCAGCAATTGTGTCTACGCTCCGAGACGGTCGCCTTTCGTAATTTCTCGTTTCTCGTGCGCTCGCCTTTGAGGCATGTCGACCCTTTGCTACACAACAGTGCTTCTTCCTACGGATCAAGCTCTTTTCGTCTCTGAACTTGGCATGTAGTGCAGGCCTGAGTATCCAAATCTCCCCTTCGTCGTCGCGCTCCTTTTTGCATGTTGGGGTGTCTGTTGATCTGTAAGCCCCTCTCTACGACGATCGAGCCCGTATGAAGATCGACCTCGTCTTCCCTGCATTCCCTCCCGAACTGGACGGCATTGGCGACTATACCTCACGCCTCGCCCAGGAATTGTCTGAGAGGCACGAGGTACGGGTTCTCACCGCTCAACCCGATGCAGCGCCTCTCGAAGGAACCGATGTCTCCGTACAGCGGGCATTTACCCTCGACCACCGAAGTGGCGTAAAGGACCTCATCGGCCCCATCTCTGCCCGACAGCCCGACTGGTTGTTGCTGCAGTACAACCCCTTTAGTTACGGCCGATGGGGGCTCAACCCCTATCTCCCACTCGTCCTTAGACAGATGAAAGAGGCCTGCCCAAAGATGCGGGTCGCCCTCACCGTCCACGAGCCCTTTGTGCCTGTAGAAAGCCTGAAGTTTGCGGTCATGACCCTCTGGCAACGCCTCCAATTCTGGTGGCTCGGGCACCTCGCGGACGTAGCTTTTATGGCCATTGAGCCCTGGGTCGAGCGGTTCGATACGTGGTTTCCGGAAACGAGAGTGTCCCATTTACCGGTCAGTTCCAATATGCCGCGGGTCGAGACCGATAAAGGGGAAATTCGGAAGTCCCTAAACTTTCCTCCCGAGACACTGGTCGTCGGACTATTTGGCCGAGGTCACTCCTCGCGCCTCCTTTCCTTCATTCGTCGGGCCGTCGACCGCCTCCGACGGAGCGGACGGGACGCAAGGGTTCTGTACGTGGGTCCGGCCATTCAAAAGGTCAAGCGAGCTCTGGACGGCATTCCGAATGTTCGTACCGGAGCCTTGCCGGCTGCAGAGGTGTCCCGTCACTTTGCGGCGATGGATCTGTATCTGGCCCCTTTCCGAAAGGGGGTCTCCGCCCGGCGCGGATCGTTCCTCGTCGGACTCCAGCACGGGGTGGCTACGGTGAGCACCTATGGACAGCAGACGGACTCTCTCTTTTATGAACATCAGGGCTCTGCTTTTCTCCTCGCTCCCGACGACGACCTCAAGAGGTTTCAGGAGCATGCCCTCACACTCGCAAAGAATGATGCCCGCCGAGAGCAGATTGCCCAAAATGGAAAAGAGCTCTTCGAATCGAGCTTTTCCTGGCCTCGCATTGTCGAAACGATGATGGACACCCTCCGCTCCTCGTCGTCCTCCCTCACAGCGCGTGTGTCCTCTCCCGTGACTTCCTCGCGCACCCCATGATTCGAACCCTCGCCGAGGTCGCCAAGGACGACGAACGGGCCACCCTCCTGGCCCTAGGAATGATCATCTTGGCCCTCTGTGCTTACAGTGTTCTTTTTGCGACGTCGCACCCCTCGCTGCTGCGTCTCCTGAGTCTGGGCTACCTCGTCGGGACGGCAGGAGTGGGGTTCTGGCTTTACCTCACCAATCCGCCGCTCTACATTGGGTTTACTTGGTGGATCTGGTTCGTGTCCCCCTTCGTCCGCCGGGTGATCGACTATTCCATTGGGGCCTTCACCCCCCCGGGTATGGCTTTTGCCCTGCTGGCCCCGTACGCGGTGACCTGTCTCAGCATCTTTGATCTCCCCCGGTTTGGCAAACGCCTTTTCAAACGCCGGTACGCCCCCATCATGCTGTGCCTGCTCGGCGTGGGGTACGGGTTCCTCGTGGGGCTTCCGAAATCGGGCGGCTTTCAAGCCCTGAAGGCCCTACTGGGCTGGCTGTGTCCCCTCTTGCTGGGCTTCCACATTCTGGCCCGGCCCGGCCTTTACCCCAAATTCCGCACCATCTTTCGCACGGTCTTCGCCGGAGGAGTTCTCGTGCTCGGGGCCTACGGCGTCTTCCAATTTTTCGTCGCTCCTCCCTGGGACACCCTGTGGATGGAGGGCTCCGGCATGCTGTCCGTGGGGATCCCTGAACCCATGAAGATTCGGGTGTTTGGACCGCTCGATTCCCCAGGGCCCTACGCCATGGTTCTGATGGCCGGGTTGATCCTGCTCTTCGATGGGCGCGGGGTGCTGCCAAAGCTCGCCGCCATTCCCGGATACTTGGGCTTTCTGCTCGCCCTCGTCCGGGGGGCCTGGGGCGGATGGGTGCTTGCCTTTGGATATTCTGTACTGCGAAGTCGAGGGGCGAGTCGACGCCGTCTCGTGCTGGCCCTGGCGGTCGTGCTGGCCGTCCTCGTTCCCCTCGCGACGACCAGCCAAATCGGGAACCGGACCGGCGACCGCTTCGAGAGCTTTAGCAACCTCGAAGACGACGGCAGCCTCCAGGCGCGCCAGCACATGTATCGAACGGCGACCATCGACGCCTTGCTCAACCCCATTGGGGAGGGGCTCGGATCGACGCGCTTTGACAGCGGCCTCGTGACGATCATCTACCAGTTCGGGTGGCTCGGGAGCCTGCTCTACCTGTCGGGCCTCTTCATGCTCGGGAAGATGATCGTGTTTGGAGGCCCCGCCAGCGAGGAGAAGTTTGTCTCTCTCTGTGCGGGGGTTGCCGTGGCCTACTTTGCGCTCATGCTGATGGGGCCACAGGTCGTGGAAATCAAGGGATGCATCCTGTGGTCCTTTTCGAGCCTCGTCCTCGCCTCCCGCCTCCACCAGGAGCGACTCGACGCCGTGAAGGCCACGTCTGGTCCCTCCATGGTGTCCTCCCACTAACCTTGTTCCCATGAAGATTGCCCTCTTCCATAGCACCCTTCCCTCCCCAGACCGAAAGGTCGGTGGGGTCGAAGCGGTCGTCCACCGGCTGGGGAATGCCCTTGCCGAGCAATCGGGACATACGGTTACCGTTTTCAGCCTTACGTCCTGTCCGCCGGACGCTCAGTACCGACACGTCCGCCTGTTCGAGGAGGCCCCTCAGCTGTGGCAACGACCGCTTCTCCGGTGGTTCGTCCTGCCGTTCCTGCTCAATCGCCACTCGTTCCAGGACTATGACGTCCTCCACCTCCACGGGGACGACTGGTTCTTCTGGCGACGCTCTCTTCCCACCGTCCGCACCCTCCACGGCTCGGCGCTGGAAGAGGCCCGTACGGCGACCTCCTGGAAGCGGTGGCTGGCCCAGCACCTCCTGTATCCCCTGGAGCACCTGTCGGCTCGCCTGGCGACCCTCCCCCTGGCCGTTGGGCCCCACACGGCAGAGCTGTACCACATCCCGAACCTCGTCAACAACGGCGTCGACCGAGAGCTCTTTCACCCCGGCCCGAAGGCAGAGGATCCCACCCTGCTCTTCGTGGGCACCTGGGAGGGCCGCAAACGCGGCCAGTTTCTCTTTCACTCCTTCCGAAACGAGATCCTCCCCCGCCTGCCGGAGGCGCGCCTCGTAATGGTGAGCGACACGGTAAGTGCCCCCTGCCGACAGCACCCTCGCGTCAGGGTCCCCCAGCATCCGAGTGACGAAGAGCTCGCGCGTCTCTATCAGAAGGCCTGGGTGTTTGCCTACCCCAGCGTGTACGAAGGATTCGGGATCCCCTACGTCGAAGCCATGGCGACCGGCACGGCCGTGTGCTGCACCCCGAACGAGGGGGCCCGCTACGTCCTGAACGACGGAGAATACGGCCTCTTTGCCGACGACGCCGACTTCGGAGACGCCTGTGTCCGCCTTCTGACGGACGAGTCGCTTCGCAGCTCCTATGTGCACAAAGGCCTCGACCGGGCTCAGGACTTCTCCTGGTCAACCATTGCCGAAACGCACTTAGACTACTACGAGCAGGCCCAACGTTCAACACCGTCCATCTCCCTTCAGCACGCGTGACCCCTATGTCCTCTTCCCGTCCCAAAATCAATCTCATCTACGTGGCGAGCATCGGCCGGAGCGGAACGACGTTGTTCGAGTCGATGCTCGGCGCCCACAGCCAGATGGACACCCTCGGGGAGCTGCACCTGTGGCCCCACGAGATTCGCGAGGGCGGGGTGCAGCCCTGCGGCACCGGATACCACGTCCAGGACTGCCCCTTCTGGAGTGAAATGAGACATCGCGTCGATCCACTGGCACAGCCCGATCCCCGAATCGACACCTTCCGGGAAGAGCACGATGGAGGGCGCACCCTCCGGCTCTCCCGGCTCAAAGACTTCACCCCTGGAGAGGTGCCCTCAGAGGTCGAAGGCCGCATCCGTCAGTACGGCCTCAATAACTACGAGATCTTCTCGACTTTCATGGATCTCGTCGAAGAAAAGACGGGGTCGCGTCCCAGTTGGGTCGTCGACGCCTCTAAGGACCCCTACCGTCTCCTCTGGCTGCTACGGTCAGGGCTATTCAATGTAAAGGTCTTCCACATGGTCAAGCATCCCTGTGGCTTTGCCTATTCGGTGACCAAGGACTGGGTTCACCGCACAAGCTGGACGTCCGTCTTTCCCCAGTCCTACTATACGGCCCGGCAGTCCCTGGCCTGGCTGATCCGAAATGAATTGCTCCGACGGATTGCCACCCACTTCCTCGACGACGACTCCTACAGGCTCCTGAAGTACGAAGAGATTGCTTCGGAACCCCACGAGACCTTTGAAGACATCTGCGACCTTATTGGGGTTGACTACGAAGAGACAGCCGTGGAAAATTGGCGCTCCGGCAGCCGCTTTACCATCGCCGGCAATCCGATGCGGTACGAGGATCGTCCCATCGAGCTCGATGAGCGCTGGAAGACGCGCCTGCCGGCCATTAGCCGTCTGCTCGTGTACCTCGTCACCGGGATGGCTCGCTCTCGCTACGGATACTGACGGGTCTTTTCTTCCCTCGAGGCAGGTGCGGGGAGCTTCGCACGGGTACGTCCAGCTCACCCCCATCTGCTTCAGTGGCGAGTTGACAAGTGATGCCTGAGCCGCTCCGTCCACGGATGACGATCTCTATCCTCACGTTGGCAAAGCCCTCCCCATGACGGATTCCTCTTTACGTTCCGTAGAGTCCATGGCCGATTCGCCCTCAGACTCTTCCCCTCCAACAACGGGGGACGGCGTCACGCCTGTACAGGATCATCGATCGCACGTCCTCGAGATTGGAAAGGGATGGCTCCCCGAGCAGCCCGGGAACGGGCTCGACCGGGTGTACCACTCGCTCCTGCACACCCTCCCCGACCAGGGCCTGCGGGTCACGGGGCTCGTGGCCGGGTCGGAGCAGGTCTCGTCCACGAGCGAAGGACGGGTCCGGGGCTTCGCCCCCGAGACATCTTCTCTGCTCCACCGTTTCCGAAACGCGCGCCGCGCCACCCGAGAGGTCCTCACTGAGGACGTCGACCTCGTGGCCTCCCACTTTGCCCTTTACACCCTTCCCGTCCTCGACCTCCTCCGAGAGGTCCCCCTCGTCGTCCACTTCCACGGCCCCTGGGCCCAAGAGAGCGAGGCGGAAGGAGAATCCCCAGTGGTGACCTGGGCCAAGCAGGCCCTGGAAACGCTGGTGTATCGGCAAGCAGACCGCTGCATCGTCCTCTCGAGTGCCTTCCAGGAGGTGCTGCACGAAAAATATGGGGTGGCCGAGGATCGCATTCGTATCGTGCCGGGGGGAGCAGACGTGGAGCGCTTCGCGGTCGAGCCCTCCCAGTCCGAAGCCCGCGCTCTCCTGGGCTGGCCGCAGGACCGCCCCATTGTCGTGTCGGTCCGTCGGCTGGCGCGGCGAATGGGACTTGAGAACCTGATCGACGCGATTGCCCAGCTCCACTCCGACGTTCCCGACCTCCTGCTCCACGTGGCCGGAAAAGGCCCCCTCCGAGAGGAACTTGCGTCACGGATTGAAGCCCGCGGCCTCAGCTCGCACGTCACCCTGCTGGGCTTCGTCCCGGAAGAGGAGCTGCCCCTCGTGTATCGTGCGGCCGACGTCTCCGTGGTGCCTTCGATTCGACTCGAAGGGTTTGGCCTCATTACCATCGAGTCGCTGGCAGCGGGAACGCCCGTTCTCGTAACTCCCATCGGGGGATTGCCCGAGACGGTGAAAGGCCTGGACGAGCGCCTGATCCTTCCCAGTCCGCAGACGGACGCCCTCGCCCGCGGCCTCCGTCGGGCGCTGCGTGATCCCTCCTCCCTCCCGTCGTCCGAGGCCTGTCGCGCCTATGCCCGGGAAAACTTCAGCTGGAGTGCCATTGCGGAGCAAACCCGACACGTGTACCAAGAGGTGCTGTAACCCCCTCTGCCCCATGCCGACCTCGTCCCCTCGCATTTTATTTCTCGACCACACGGCGACCCTCGGCGGGGGAGAGCTATACCTGCTGGACGTGGCGAAGGCCTACGCCGACTCCAGCCGGGTGGTCCTCTTTACCGAGGGGCCCTTTGCCGACCGGCTTCGCGCCGAGGACATCTCGACCTCCGTCGTTCCCGCCCCCGAACGGGTCTTAGACGTTCCCCGCAAGGCGAATGTCTGGGATGTCCTGCAGGCGATCCCCGGCGGGTTCCGATTCGTCTTCCACATCGCCCGCCTCGCCCGAGACTACGACCTCGTCTTTGCGAACTCCCAAAAGTCCATGTTGATTGGGGCCCTGGCAAGCACCCTTGCCCGGCGTCCCTTCGTCTGGAACCTGCACGACTTACTGACCGCCGACCACTTTACGGCGCTAAACCGTCGCCTGGCCGTCACCGTCGCCAACTGGACCACCACCCGCATCATCGTGAACTCCGAGGCGACGCGTTCAGCCCTCGCCGACGCCGGCGGACGGGTGGACCACGCCCACGTCGTTTACAACGGTCTCGGCGCGGACTCCTTTGATGCCATCTCGGAAGAGGCAGGCACCTCCCTTCGATCCACCCTCGGCCTCGATGGCACTCCTCTCCTGGGCGTCTTTAGCCGATTGGCCCCCTGGAAAGGCCAACACGTCCTGATCGACGCCCTCGCCCAGCTTCCCGGGGTCCACGCGCTGCTCGTGGGCGACGCTCTCTTCGAGGGGGACGTCCCGTACGTCGACGAGCTAAAGTCGCTGGCCCACAGGCGCGACGTCACGGACCGCGTCCACTTTCTCGGATTCCGCGAGGATGTGCCCACGCTGATGAAGGCGTGCGACGCGATCGTCCACACGTCCGTGGCCCCTGAGCCCTTCGGGCGTGTGATCGTGGAAGGCATGCTGGCCCGACGCCCCGTCGTGGCCACTCGAGCCGGGGGGCCTCTCGAAATCGTTGAGGACGGCCAGACCGGGCGCCTCGTGCCCCCCAATGACCCCGAGGCACTCGCCACCACGCTTCAGTCCCTCCTCGACGACCCCGACAGGGCAAACGCACTTGCTGAAGCCGGTCGAAAGCGAGCCGAAGAACGGTTTTCCGTGTCGACCATGATCGAGGGCGTGGACGAGGTCCTCGCTGCCGCATTAAACGACACAATGCCTTCCTGAGACTCCTCCCCCTATGAAGATCTCGACCCTCCTCGCACGCGCTAAATTCGAATATCGCTCCTTCGTCTCGCGCCATCCCTGGCTCGCCCCCCTGCGGTGGCCCATCGTGTGGTGGACCCAGTACAAGATGTGGGGCATCATTCCCCCGAGCGAATGTCGGGTGGGGCCGGACACAGAGTTCGTCCTGGACGGCTTTCAGGGATCGGGCAATAGCTACGCGACGGTTGCCTTCAAGTCGGTGCAGTCGTCGTCCGTCCGAATCGCCCACCACCTCCATTCGCCCGCCGAAATTATCAAGGCGGTCCGTTTGGACATCCCCACCGTCGTCACGGTGCGACATCCTCGCGGCGCGGTCGTCTCCCTCGTAAGCCGCTGGCAGTATGTAACGTTGCGCCAGGCCCTCCGCTCGTACATCGGCTTCTACGAGACCCTCCTTCCGTACCTCGAAGAGATCGTCGTGAGCCCCTTCGATCAGACCACCAAGCACCTCGACGAGGTCATTGAAGAAGTCAATCGGCGATACGGGTGTAATTTCGTTCCGTATGACGTCGATGCCACCAAGAATCGAAAAGTCCGGAATGAAACGACCCTAGAGACCGAAGCCAAGCAACAGCGCCAGAAGCGAAAAGAGAGATCTTCAGAGGAGCTTAATAAGCGCGAATATCAGCCCCTATTAGCGCGCGCTGAGCGTGTTTTTTACCAGGTTGAGGCCCACGGCGTAGGACGTGGAAAAGAAGAAGCGACTTCCCCTAAGGAGCACGGTAGAGATTACCAATCCGCGATATTTAACGATCGGTAGTTTCGCCCCGAATTATCTCGAAGGATACGGACCTACCTGAAAAATGACGGCCCCGACGAAGAGAGGGAGCCCGGTTCTCCTCCCCGATCTCACCTGGAATGCGCTGCAGCGATGTGCTGGCATACCAGTTGAGACCAAAGGGGATAGTGCATTCTGGAGCACTGGAGACCCTTCGGTTCCACTTATGTCCCACCCACTGTTTCGTTTATGTCGGACTGGCTTCTTTTCTTTAGTCTGATCGCTCTCCCGGTCGCGGGAATGGGCCTTGATCTTCTGCTGGCCCGGTTTCGGGAGCGTCCCTCTCTTCTGGGGCGATGTGCTCGCTCCTTCAAAGCACTCCCAAGCCTTTTTTCGTCGAATCGAGCCCGCCTTCTCGCCCTCCCGGCGGGGGCGCTCGTGCTCGTCCTCCTGGCAGGGGCCTTCTCCTTCAATCTCTTTAAGTTCCCGTCGAACACGGTGACCCTGCCGGTCGAGGTAATTGGTCCCGACGGAC
>CAYXAD010000015.1:0-25456 GCA_964462965.1 uncultured Salinivenus sp. | reverse complement strand
AAAGCGGTCGGCATAGGCCGGAAGGGTCTCTTCGTAGTGACTGTCACGGAGGAGTTGCGGATCGCGACCGTCCAGCGCTTGCTCCAGGGAGGTCGCTTCGTCGAGGATGCCAAGCTGCTTGTGGTACTGAAACTGGGAAAGGAGCCGCTGAATCGGATCACGGACGATGGCAATTAGCTTGGCGTCCGGGTTGTACGACTGAATCTCGTCGGCCGTCGTTGGGCTCCGGTAGTACATCACGGTGGCGTCTCCAAAGTACCGGTAGTCGTCGTCGAAGGGAAAGTGGGCGTGGTAGTCGTCGAGGGACGCCGGCCGTTCGTCTGCGACTCCCTCGTCCCCGAAGAAATACAGTTCTTTGGCGTCGGTCATGAAGACCGACGGGTGCTGGTCGAGCAGGTAGTAGAGCCAGCTCGTGCCGGCCTTGTTTACGCCAATGACGAAGAGATTCACTTTGCTCATGGAAGGAAGGGAGGAGTGTGCATGGGCAGAACGTGGGACGCAAACCAATGGATGTATGCCTCCTGCTCGAAAGGTGCGGGGTGGAACAGGGGGGAAGACCGACCGTTTCGGCAGAATCGACTCTCCAGGCGGACGTCCCGTCTGACTTCTCGCCGTGCCACCAGTTACGTTCCTCCACATGGCTTCTTCTCAGCGTTCGTCCTCTCGGAGTGGTGAGCCCGATTCCTTCTGGACGCAGCGCTCACCGTCCTCGCGCCACGCCCTCTGTCTTGGGGTGTTGCTCGTGATTGCGGCTTCCTTTTATGCACCGGTACTGCTGGAGGGGCAGACCATCCACGGGACCGACACCATCAGCTGGCGAGCCAACGCCGAGGCGCTCATCGAGCACTACGAGCAGACGGGAGAGCGAGCCCTCTGGGCCCCGAATGTCTTCGGCGGGATGCCCGCCTTCCTCATTAACTATACGCTCGACATTCCACAGGTCGATACCCTCGTCCAGCAGGTCCGCTCGTTTGCGTGGCCCATCGGACACCTGTTTGTCCTGATGATGGGGGTGTACCTGTTGGTGTTTTACCTGACCCGAAATCACCTGTCGGGGCTCTTGTCGGGGGTGGCGTTCGGGTTTACCACGTACATTCCCATCATCCTGGCCGTGGGGCACAATACGAAGTTTATTGCGCTCGCCTACGCCCCCTACGTTCTGCTCGCCTTCGTGTACACCCTGCGCAATCCGTCCGTCCTGGGGAGCCTCTTGTTTGCCGCAGCCCTGGCCCTGCAGCTTCGGGCCAAACATCCACAGATTGTGTACTACGTGATGATGGTCCTCGGGGTCTGGTGGCTGGTCGAGCTCGTGGGGGCCGTCCGGGAGGAGCGGCTGAAACCCCTCGCAAAATCCACCGGGTGGCTGGCACTCGGCACGGGCGGGGCGTTGCTCATGGTGGCCCAGCCCTACCTCGCCACGTATCAGTACAAGCAGTTCTCTGTGCGGGGGGCAGAAGCCGGCGCCGGAGGCGGCGGCGGGTCGATGGGCTGGGAGAGCGCCATGCAGTGGAGCCAAGGGGTGTGGGAGCTCCTGACGCTCATCGTGGCTGAAGCCTTTGGCGGCGGCGGGCAGACGTACTGGGGGCCGAAGGCCTTCACAGAGGGACCTCATTACGTGGGGGGAGTGGTTGCCGCCCTGGCAGGCCTCGCCGTGTGGCGCGTGCGTACCTGGATGACGTGGGGGCTCGGGGCCGCGGTCCTGGCGACCATTCTCTTCTCGCTGGGGGACCACGCGGCCTGGATAAACTGGCCCATGTTTCAGTACTTTCCCTTCTTTGATGCCTTCCGGGCCCCGGAAACGTGGCTTAGTGTGAGTGCACTTGGCCTGGCGGTACTCGCCGGCATCGGGCTGGCCTATGCATTGCGCCACGACCCCTCGCGCTCGCGGCGTCAACGGCAGAATGCCGACCCCCGACAGCGGCCCATTCTCGTTGCCTTCGGGGCCGTCTTCGGGGTGGTCGCCGTGCTCTGGCTCATGCCCAATGTGATCCTCGACTTCGAAAAGCCGAACGAGGAGCAGCGATACACCCAGATGCTGCTCCAGCAAAATCCGGACCTCTCGCCTCAAAATCCGCAGGTGCAGCGGGCCATCAACCAACAAATGCAAAAGGTCAAGCAGGAGCGGCAGGACGTGTTCACCGCGGATGCCCAGCGGACGTTGCTGTTCCTCGTATTGGCGGCCGGGGCGCTCCTTCTCTACCGGCAGGAGAAGATACAGCCGTGGCTGGCCGGGCTGATCGTCGTAGCGATTGTCACCGTGGACCTTTGGGGGGTCGACAAGCGATATCTGGGAGAGGAAGAGTTTACGCCGCAGCAGGACGTCGAGCAGGAGATCCCCACCTATCAGTTCGATCAGTTTATCAACCAGCAGAAAGAAGAAGCGGGCGGCTCGGGACACTTCCGTGTGCTGTCCCTGGCCGAAGGCAACCCAACGAGTACGGCTCGGCCGTCCTATCATTACGAACAGATCGGCGGCTACCATGGGGCCAAGCTGCAGCGCTATCAGGACTACCTGGATCACATTCTCCAGATTAACCAGTCGGGGCCGCCCAACGAAAATGCGCTCGACCTGATGAACACGCGCTACATCGTGGCGCGTCAGCAGCTACCGGGCACCGAGGTGGCCTTCAAAAGTCAGCAGTCCGGCGTACTGGTGTTAGAAAACCCCGACGCCGTGCCGCGTGGCTTTTTCGTAGGGCAGACCGAGATCGTGGAGAACACAGAAGACATGTGGGCGCGTCTCCGCGACTCCTCCTTCGATCCCCAGACGACGGCCCTCCTGTCTGAGCCCCTGGACGGACCGGTAACGCCGATCGACAGTGCCAGCACTGCGAACGTCGAGCTGGAGCGTCACACCCCGTCAGAGATCGAGTGGACCGTTCAGACGGACGCTCCCCGCCTGTTTGTGGCGAGTGAAGTGTACTATCCAGCCGGATGGAAGTCCTATCTCGACGGGGAAGAGGTGCCCATCCGTCGCGTCGATTATCTCCTTCGGGGCGTCCACGTCCCGGAAGGTGAGCACACGCTCGTGATGCGCTTCGAGCCGAAGGCAGAACAGTACGGGCGTTGGATTGCAGGAGTCAGTACGGTGCTGGTGTATGGAGGAATCATCAGCATGGTGGGGATCCAATATCGACGACGTCGCGAAATTGAAGAGGGGGAGGACGAAGAGTCGGATCGCGACTCGTGAGTCTCGTCTCCGTTGAGCGGTTGCCAGGCCCTTTCGACTTGAATCCGTTGTGTCCATGGCGCGGCGCGTCCTGATTCTGTCCTACTATTTTCCCCCGGCGGGCGGACCGGGCGTGCAGCGCGTGCTCAAGTTCACAAAGTACCTTCCTGACTTTGATTGGATCCCGCTCGTGCTGACCGTTCGGGAGGGGGCCTATCCCGCCGAGGATCCCTCTCTGGGGGACGACGTGCCGGCCGAGGCGCAGGTCTACCGGACGACCTCATGGGATCCTCATCGCCTCTATGCCCGGCTCGTGGGACGTTCTGACGACGGGGTGGCGGTCGGATCGGTCGAGGGGCAGGGACAGCGCTGGACCGAGCGGCTCGCACAATGGGTGCGAGCCAATCTGTTTCTTCCGGATGCGCGGGTCGGGTGGGTGCCGTTTGCGGTCTGGCGGGGCCAGCAGTTGGTGGCGGAGACGGACGTCGACGTGATTTTGACGTCGGGACCGCCCCACTCGACCCATCTCATCGGAGCCGCCCTGCAGTGGAGCACCGGGGTGCCCTGGGTCGCCGACTTTCGCGATCCGTGGACCGACATCAACTATTACCACGAACTTCCGCACACGGCCTGGGCGCAACGCCTCGACGCCACCCTCGAGCGGATGGTGGTACGTCGGGCACAGGCCGTCACGACCGTCAGTCCTACGTGGCGCGACCTGCTGTTTCAAAAGACCGATCGCTCGGACGCAAGGGCGTTTTCGGTGGTGCAAAACGGGTACGATCCCGATGACATTTCTCCGAATGGGGCGCCGTCGGACGAGGAGTTTTTCATCACTCACGTCGGTTCTCTGTACGCCTCGCGTAATCCCGAGGGGGTTTGGCGGGCCGTGCGACGCCTGCGGGACACGGGCAGCGTTTCGCAGCTTCGCATTCGACTGGTCGGCACGGTCGATCCTCCCGTTCACGACTCGCTTCGCCGGCATGGGCTGGCGGACATCACGGAGCACGTGTCGTATGTGCCCCACACAGAAGCGGTCGACTACATGCGACAGGCCGGACTTCTGCTCCTGTCGATCGAGCGATTTCCCGCGGCATCCGGCATGATGACCGGAAAGATTTACGAATATCTGGCCTCCGGCCGGCCCGTGCTCGGCGTGGGCCCCGCGGAGGGAGACGCGGCGGCCCTGCTTCGCAAGACAGACGGAGGAACGGTGTTCGGGCGGGACGACGTGTCGGGGGTGCAGCACTTTATTCATTCCCACTATGGAGACTGGAACCGTGGGGCCCCCCGTCTTGGGGCTTCACCAAAATCGACTGCGCCGTATCGACGGAAGGCACAGACGGGCGAGTTGGCCGACGTGCTCGATGATGCTGTTTCCTCGTGATTACAGCTCAGAAAGACTCTTTGCAGATTCCCATGCGCGTGCTTGCTTGGCCCTACTCGAACCGACGAGGCAATCCATACACCCATTTGCTCTACGGGGCCCTGCAGGAGTTTGATGTAGAGGTCGACGAGTTTCACCCCCAACGGGTCCTGACAGGGACCCATGACGTGTGGCACATGCACTGGCCCGACGGAGCCTTTAATCGAGACGCATGGCTGTGGGCCTGGACGGGAACCGTTGGACTCCGAACGCTATTGCGGATTGCACGGGCCCGAAGCATCCGCCTCATTTGGACGGCCCACAACACGGGCAGTCACGAGACGCGGCATCCACGGCTGGAAACGCGAACGTGGAGGGACCTCACTCGCCAGCTTGACGGCTACATCAGCCTGAGTCGGAGCGGACAAGAGAAGTTGGAGCGGGAATACCCCGCCCTGCAGCGTTGTCCGTCGTTCGTCATTCCGCATGGTCATTATCGAGACGCGTACCCTGATGACGTCACACCGGAAGAGGCACGGGACGCCCTGTCGCTCGCTCCGTCGTCCCCGGTCGTGCTATACTTTGGCCACATCCGTCCCTACAAAAACGTCCCTCACCTCATCCACTCCTTTCGCGGTCTCGACACGGAGGCACAGCTCGTGGTTGCGGGGAAGCCTCAGACGGACTTCTTGAGAGAAAAAGTGTACGCGGCCGCTCAGGGAGCCTCCGGGGTGCACCTGCATCTCGACTTTATCCCGAAGGAGGAGGTCCAGTTGTTTTTTCGAGCGGCGGATGGGGTCGTCCTTCCGTACACCGAAATTCTAAACTCTGGCAGTGCGCTCCTGGCACTGTCGTTCGACCGTCCTGTTCTGGTGCCCGAGAAGGGAGCCATGGGAGAGTTGCAGGACGAGGTCGGGCCCGAGTGGTTGAAAACCTACCGGGGCTCGCTGACGCCGAATCATTTGCGGGACGCGTTGGCGTGGGCTCGAACGAGAGACCGACCCTCGCGGCCTCCCCTCGACGCGTTTGAATGGAAGACGATTGCACGGCAGACGTTGAAAGCCTATCAACGCCTCCTCTGAGGGAGGGATTAAAGACTCAGTCAACGCACCACGCCTCGTTTCATTGAGCCGGTGTTCTCATGCGGGATCCGATCTTCATTGTGGGCATGCCCCGCTCGGGCACCTCGCTGCTGAGCACCCTCCTGCACGCGCATTCGGAGCTCGCCATTGCCCCAGAAACCCACTACTTCACGCGGTGCTGGGAGGGACAAGGCGTTTCCGACAAAGAAGAGGCCCGGCGGCTTTTGGAGTGCCTTCTTCGACAGCCGGGAGTCAGAGACATGGCCCTGACCGACGACGAGATCGCAACGGTGCGTCGGACGGTGGAGCGTGCTCCGGACCCCTCCCACCGGACCATCTTCGAGGCCCTGCTTGAGACCTTTGTTCACAAGCACGGCGGAGAGCGGTGGGGGGAAAAGACCCCCGCTCATCTGGAATACGTGGAGGAGATTTCCACGGCATTTCCGGAGGCCGTTTTTTTCGTTCTCCTCCGGGATCCCCGCGACGTGAGCCTCTCTCTCCGAAAGATGCCCTGGAACCATCGGCGCACGGCCCTCGACCACGCCCGGCGGTGGGCGCAGTATGCGCGGCTCACGAGGGCCTATCGGCAGCAGCCGTCGCTGAACGTTCACGTCGTTCGGTACGAGCAGCTCATTGAGAGGCCGGAGGAGGTTCTGCAAAAGATCTGCAGGACGATCGACGTCGCATTTGAGCCGCGCATGCTGGTGGAGAACCAGCAGGAAGGAGGAGCCCTCGATCCGGAGCGAGAGCCCTGGAAGGAGAAGGCCCTCCGGCCCATCGATCCGACGAACAAAGACAAGTGGAGAGAGGAGATGTCCCCGGCCGAGCGGAAGGTGGTGGAATGGCAGGCCGGCACGGAAATGGAAGCCTGGGGATATCCAACGGAAAATCTGGCGTGGCGTCCCGCGATGATCGGGCCGCTCCTGCGGATGGCCGCTCAGCTCCTGCGCAAGCACTGGCATCGCTTTCGGCTCCACGTCCTTCAACCGACCTCTCCCCTTGAAATGCCGTGGCGGTCGGAGAAGAGGACCTCCTCTTGAGGCAGAACCCTCGGGGTTTCACGTTTAGGGCCGCACACGTCTACGAGGATTCCTTGGAGAGGTGAATGCCCACCTTGCCCAGGAGGGGGGCGAGCACTTCTCGGTCGTTTTCGTTGAGGCCGAGACTGAGCAGGCCTCCCAGATACACGAGGCCGAGGGCGGCGCTTCCCACGATCCAGCTGCCGGCCCACAGCGGAGCGAGCATTTGGTGGATGCCCCAGCCGGCGGCAGTGGCTATCCCCCCGGCCAGGAACGGTTTTAGCTGGTCGAGCTGGTACGGATGCATCCCGAGGAAGTACTGCACTTCTACGAGCTTCACCAGGTTCACCGCTGCGATGGAGAGGCCCGTCGCCAGGGCCGCTCCCAGGGTCCCGTACAGAGAGATCAACCAGACATTGAGCACGACGTTGAGCCCCGCCAGGACCACATTATTAGCCAGGACGACGCGTTCGTGGTCGGACATTTGTAGCATGTATCCGGAGGCGCCCACACTCCCATCGATGAAGAACGCCGTGGCGAGGACCATCAAGGGAAGGGCACCGACCGTGAAGTCGGGCCCAAATATTCGCATGAGAGGCGTGGGGAAGGTGAGGAGGATGAGATACAGAGGCAGGGAGAAGGCCAGGATCCAGCGAGTGGTCGTTTTGAAGAGGCGCTGGAGGCGATCGAGCTGGTGCTTGTGGTACAAGCCACTGATAATGGGCGCAAAGGAGGAGTTGACCGAATTGAGAACAAAGCGAAGCTGAAGGGCTGCCAGGGCAGCGACGTCGTAAATCCCCACCTCGACTTCCGTGGCGAGGATGCCGAGCATGATGCGATCCGTCTGGTCGAGAAGGAGGTTGGAAAAACTCGCCCCGAGGACGGCGACGGAATAGCGGAGAAGGCGCCCCGGGGCAGCCACAGGAGGGAGCGAGGAAAAAAAGGACGGGAAGATGCGTCCAATCAGGTACAGGCTGAGAAAAAAGCTGAGGCCTGCGGAGGCCAGGAAGGCGTAGAGGGCCCCTCCGAGCCGAAACCCCAAGAGAAAGGCCCCGCCCACGAAGAGAAGGTTGATAAAGGGTTGGAGGATCGTGCTGATGGTGACATCGTACCGCATTTTGTGGAGCGCCCGAGCGGCCCGAGAGGTCACGTACAGCCCCACGTGGAAGGGAAGAGAGGCACTAAAGACTTGGAGCGAGAGGGTAAGGTTGGGGCTCGAAAAGACGACGCGCGCCATCCAGCCGCTCAGGAGGTAGCCGATGGCTCCCAGGATGGCACCGGAGACGACTGCGAGGCCGATACTGCTCAGGAAGGTGCCCTTGACGCGAGCCGTCTCTCCTCGTTCGTATTCGGCAGCCCCAAAGCGGACGATGCCTCCCTGCAGCCCCAGTGAGGCGATTTCCCGGGCGAACTTGAGCACACTGAGACCGAGCGTGTACAGTCCGTACCCTGCCGCCCCGAGCGTACGGCTGAGTACGATCCGAAGCGCCGTGGAAACGACCTTGCCAATGATGTTCCCAATAAAGACGAAGCTGCTTCCCTGGGCCACCTCGTGGGTGAGATCGTCAGAGGAGGACGAGTCGTTTGCCATCGGAACGCGGGACGTTGAGGAGGGGCACGACCAGGGAGAAGCAGTGTGGAAGTCTGGGGCTCGGAGGGGAGACTCCAGACACAAAGAGGAGGCAATGGGACTCAGGGACCCAACGGCTCCCTGTAATCTAAGTGATGAGTACCAATGCCATAAAGAGGGGCAGAAAACATTTCTGCGAAAATAACGGCCAGTGAGACCAACACGAGGCCACGGCCGGGAGTGGATTTCCTGAGGGTTGCAGGATAGTATTGGGAAGGGAGAGCGTCGAATGGCATACGGGTCACTCACAAGAGATCTTGCATCGGACTTCATGACCCAGGTTGAAGCCCCAATATTTATTGTCGGATGTCCGAGATCGGGCACCGGAGTGCTTCATCAGCTTGTCCGGCTGCATCCGGAGGTGGCCTGGATTACCCCAATGACCAACTGGGTGTGTGGAAAGTCCTGGTTTCGACGGGTGCCTCCGCGGGCCGTGCGCCTCGCCGAGTGCGGCGTGAACGCTCTTCCGTCCTCCTTTTTGCCGCCGTTTCTCAGGGGGCCGTACGACGGGTCGTTAGGACTCTCGGGGGTCCTCGAAACCCACGAAGGACACTCCGTCTGGCGAAATGTTTTTGGGCAGTCCGCCGATCATCACGCGACGGAAGCCGATATTTCTGCCGACGACCGGAGCTACCTCCGGGAGGTTGTCCGCTGGCACTGCCGCTATCATCAGAGACAGCGATTTCTGAGCAAGACCCCGCGGAATCTCTTTCGTTTGCGAGCACTCCGGGACGTGTTTCCCTCCTGTATCGTGGTCCATCTCGTTCGAGATGGGCGGGCCGTGGTCGCCTCCATCTTGAAGCGGCGGGCCAGAGACCGAGGAGGCCTCGATCAGTGGTGGGGCGTTCGGCCTCCCGGATGGGAGTCGATTCAGTCGCGGTCACCGATCGAGCAGGCGGCCTGGACGTGGCTGCAGTGTCTCGAACAGGCCCGCGAGCTGAAGTCTAGCGTTCCCGACGATCAGTTCCGAACGGTCTACTACGAGCGCCTCGTCGAGCAACCGTCGGCCGTATTGCGCAGACTGTTTGCGGCCCTTGACCTCGACCCGGATTTCTTCTTTGGGGCAGACCGCAGTCGAGCCCTGAAGAAGATCCATCCTCCCCCGGAAACGTGGCGGGAGGCGCTGTCTACGAAAGAGAAGGAAGCACTCCGGCTGCTTGCCCCCGAGCTCCGTCGGCAGGGGTACTTGGGAAATGCACGCGTTGAATAATAGAGACCAGGACGAATGCTTGAAGGACGTGGAGGGGGGAGGAAGGCAGAATTTTACCGAGAGACGCTCCCGACATGAAGTTCCCCCCCGACTTTTTCATTCTTGGCGCGGCAAAATCGGGAACGACTTCGCTGTATTCGTATCTTCGGCAGCATCCGGACGTTTTTATGCCGGAGGTAAAGGAGCCCCGTTACATGGCCTACGCTGATGATCCCCCGCCCATGAATGGGCCTGGAGACGAGGCGGCAAACGACGAGGCCGTGTTCACTGAAGAGGCGTACAAAGCACTCTTCGCACCCGCGGTGGAGGAGGCAGCTGCGGGCGAGGCCTCGCCGAACTATCTGTACAGCGAGTCTGCCCCCTCCCGTATCCACCGAATGGCTCCGGACGCCCGGCTCTTTGCCGTCCTTCGGAACCCCGTCGAGCGTGCCTATTCGCATTATCTGCACCTCCTGCGCAGTGGGCGAGAACCTCTCGATTCATTTGCGGCTGCTCTCGATGCCGAACCGCGACGTCGAAGCGAGGGGTGGGAATGGTCGTGGCACTATCAGGCCATGGGCTTCTACGGCCAACAGCTCCAGCGATACCTGGATCAGTTTCCCCACGAGCAGATTACCATCTACCTGTTCGAGGACTTCGTGGAGGCGCCCCTGGAGGTCACGACCGATGTCTTTCGTCGGCTCGGGGTGGATCCCACCTTCGACCCCGACACCTCCCTTCGACGCCGGACCACTGGGGTCCCCCGGAGCAATCGCTTCCAGCAGTTCCTTTACAACCCGGACAACTTTCTTCGACGGCTTTCGCGATACGTCCTTCCCGAGTCGGTTCGAGATCGGTGGCTGACCCGGCTGAAAAACGCAAATTTACGAAAGCCTCCCTTGTCGGATGAGGTTCGAATGCGCCTCGTCGATACGTATCGCGAGGACGTAAAGACCCTTCAAGCCTTAATTGACCGCGACCTCACACACTGGCTCTCCGTGTAGAGGGCCCCGAAACTGGATGAGAGGCAGCCATGATGCCAACGTTTCTCCTTATGGGAGCCATGAAGGCCGGCACGACGGCTCTCTATCAGGCCCTAGATCAGCATCCGGACGTCTTTATGGCGCCGGTGAAGGAGCCCAACTTCTTCGCCTTTGCCAATGAGCCCCCGTCATTCGAGGCGCCGTTGGACCAGCATCCCCAGGGCATTAATCACAAAACCATCAGCGATCCGGCAGCCTACGAGGCCCTCTTTGAAGATGCCCACCCGGAACAGGCGCGGGGGGAGGCCTCCCACACCACCCTATACTGGCCCGAGGCCCCGGCGAATGTCGAGCGGTACGCGCCGGAGGCTCGTCTCGTTGCGATTCTCCGAAATCCCATCGAGCGAGCCTATTCGGAGTTTCTGCATTTTGTCCGTGACGGCCACGAGCCATATTCCGATTTCGCCTCGGCCCTCGATGCGGAACCGAAGCGAATCGATGCAAACTGGGCCTTTGGCCGCTATGTCGATCGGGGACGCTACTATCAGCAGTTGCGTCGATATTACGAGCGATTCGACGACGAGCAGATCCGGGTCTATTTGTTCGAGGAGTTTCGGGAGGCCCCTCAAACTGTGCTTCGCGATCTATACTCTTTCATTGGGGTGGATCCTACGTTTACACCTGCGCTCGACCGGCGTGTGAACAAGTCGGGGGTGCCCAGGAGTCGACTGGTTCAACGGGTAATCTCGAGCCTTCAGCCCCTCCGCACGGCCCTCGATCCGCTCTTGCCGCAAGCCCTCATCGACTGGGTCCTCGCGCTTCGCAATCGGAACCTCGAGAAGCCTCCGATGACGCCGGAGACACGGGACCGCCTGCGGGAGACCTTTCGAGAGGACGTACGTCGTCTTTCCCGACTTCTCGACCGGGATCTATCCCACTGGCTCGATCCCTCGCCCGACACGGACTCTTCGATCCCGGCGTCGTCTGCGTCGCCCCCGTAAACGTGCGTTGGGAACGTCCTGTCTCGACCCTGAAACGAACCGGTGGACCTCGCGTGAAAAGCGGCGCCCTTCCGGTCTAGAACGTCCCAACCCGTCAACACATGGCCAACGCCGATCCAGAGTCGCAAGGGCCGGTCTTCATGGAGCGGCTGCGTCAACTTTTTCTTGCGTCGACCGACCGTCATCGAGAGGACGAGCCTCGCCGCGGGCTCATCGTGGCAGTTTGTGTGGTTCTCTCCTTTGTGCTCTGGTTGTCCTTGAGTCTTGGGGAGGAACGAACCGTTACCTTGCGTTTGCCGATCCAGATCGTCAACATGCCCGCCGACCAGGCTTTGACGGAGGTGCCGCCCTCCACGGCGCGCGTGCAAATGCGAGGGGATGGGATGGAGCTCCTCCGTCTCCTCTACGATCCTCCGACGATCCCGGTGGATGGGTCGGCGGGTCGGGTAAATCTCGAGGAAACCATTGACCTTCAGCAGGTCGCCAATGTTCGCGTCGAGAACGTAATGCCTCGGTCCCTTGAGATCCCTACGGAGCCCAGGACGGAGCGACGCGTTCCCGTGGTCTCTCGGGTCGACGTTGAACTAGCCTCCGCCCATGAGCTGATCGAGGAGCCTCGCCTGCGTCCTGATTCGATCCGGATCGTGGGGGCGGAATCCATTGTGGACTCCCTTTCTGGGTGGCCGACGGAGTCGACCGTCGTAGAAAACTTGCAGGACACCGTGCAGGTCGAAGTGCCGTTGGCCGATACCCTCAATGGCCTCGTGCAACGAAAGGTCGATCGGGTGACGTTCGTCGCCCGAGCGGGTCGTTTTGCCGAAGCAACAAAGAAGGTCAAGGTTCAGGTGACAGGGGTGCCCTCCGATCAGGATCTGGTGGCCCTCGAACCTTCTACCGTCCGCATCCGGTACAGAGTGCTCTTTGACCAGCTCTTTGAAGCGCAGCGGTCGTCAGAGTTCTTCTCGACTGTTTCGTACTCCCAAATCCGGTCCGACACGACCGGATACGTCGAGCCTCGAATTCACGTCCCCTCCGATTTGCTCATCCGCGATCCGGAGCCCATTCCGTCACGGCTTCGCTATTATACCTTCCTCTCGCAAAACTGAGGAGAGGGGGCGATTCTTCCTCTCGGTGTACTTGGCTTCCACGTGTCTATGCTTGCCCTTGCCTTTGCTGTGGCGTGTAGCGTGGCGATCGGCATGATCTTTAAACATGCGGGGCGACAGGGGCTCGATCGAACGGCTCTCCTGACGGTCAACTATGCAGCCGCCGTGGCTGTGGCCGGAATTCTGCTTGCCGCGGGAGAGCGGTCCGTGCAGGAGGGGCTTTCCCTGACGCCGGGACTGCTTGGGCTGGGGATTGTGACTGGCGGTCTTCTCATTGCAGGGTTCTTCGCTCTCGCCTGGGCCACGGAGGTGGCCGGGATGTCGCTCGCCATTGGGGTCATGCGGGTCTCTGTGGTGCTTCCGTTCTTGGCCTCCTGGCTCGTGTGGAAAGAGGTGCCGACGCTGGCGCAGGGCATCGGAATGGGGCTCGCGGCCGGGGCCTTCTTCTTGATGGCCCACAAGGAGCGGGCTTCAGATCCGGTTCGAGTTCCCAGTGCAGTGCCCCCGAAGGCGGAGGATGCATCCCCGCGTCCTTCCTCTATTGACTGGCGAGCGGCGGGGGTACTGGCACTCACCTTTTGTTTGGGGGGAGCGGTCGACGTGTCCATGAAAACGTTCGAGGAGACGTTTGGGGCGGTCAACAGTCGGGTTCTTTTCTTGCTTCTTGCCTTTGGAATTTCATTTCTTATTGGAGCCGTCCTCGTGGGGGCACGGGCTCTTCGGCAACACGAGTGGCCTACCTGGCAAACGGTGGGATGGGGCGTGGTCCTGGGCGTAATCAATTACGGCTCCTTGGAGTTTATCCTGCGGGCCATCGAGGTGCTGCCGGGGCCTTTCGTCTTTCCCGCGAACAATATTGCGATCATGGTTCTTGCTGCTCTTCTCGGCGTGTACGTCTGGGGAGAGCACCTGACCCGGGCCAACCGCGTTGGGCTTGGTCTCGCATTGATCGCCCTCTTGCTGCTGGGCCTGTAGCCTCCGTCCGCTTTATCATTTCTCCGATCACGGTTTTTACCTGTCATGACCTCCAAGGAGCGCACCGCCATTGTCGTCGGCATTATCCTGGGAGTCGTGCTGGCGGTGGGCGTGGTGTTCTGGCAGCAGGGCCCCTCGGAGGCCGAGGTGCGGCGCACAGTGATTACGACCATCCAGGACGAAGCCCCGGCCTCGTTTCTCGTCACGGGGACCCTGGAGATGAGCATTACGGTGGAGGTCGATTCGGCCCAGTACCTTACGCCGGCCTGGCTGACGTTCGTCATCCAGCAGACGCAGCCGGGTGTCCTGTCGCTGCTTCAAGGCTCTTCGCAGACCCAAGTCCAGGTACCGGGCACGGTCTCCTACGGGTTTGACGTCCGCGACCTGACCCCCTCAATGGTCCGAGTGGAAAAGGATGGGTTTGTTGTCGTCGATCTTCCCTCCTTATCGGTCTATAGTGTGGAGCCGGATCTTTCCAGGCTAAAAGTGCGGACCGAGTCGAGGGGATGGATGCGCATTCTCTCGTCTGACACCCACGAAGAGGTTCGACAACAGGCATTTTCCGCGGTGAAGGGAGCCTTTCAGAAGCAGGCAGAACGTCGCCTGAACTCCGCGACACAACCCCGAGTGAATACTGCACGGGCGTTGGAAGCAATGCTGACTCCTCCGTTGAAAGCAACGGGCATTACCGAGCCACGTTTTCGAATTCAGGTGGGGGAAGATCTCGTGATGACTCCTGACGAATGAACGAAGGCCCGAACTGGGAGCAGGGCGTCCCCACCTTGGTCTTCCTTGTGGAGCAGCCAAGGGCCCTCGACAACATGAAGCTTTCAGTAATGATTGAAACCGAACGGCGGGCCCCATGTACCTTCATCTGAATTCTTTGACGGTGGACTCGGTCCGGTTCGGTTCCGGCGGCCGGAGCTCAGTTTGGTATGACAGATGACGAACACGAACAGACAGACGGCAGTTCTCAGTCCCACTACGTGGATACCCCGTACGGGATCATGACCGTCGCCGGACACTGGTATCACGTGACCGAACAGGACCTTCGGGACTACGCGGGGGAGGTGTTCGAGTACATTTCTTTGGAGCGGCTCCTTCAGTGGGCAGACGTCTGGGTGGGGTCTGCCACGACGGTGGTGCTTTGGGCACTGCCCGTGTTGCTCTGGAGCCTTCCGAACGAGTGGGCTGTTGCCTGCGGGGTCGTCCTGTACGTTGGTTGGGCGGCTGCGAGCCCCGCTCTTCCCAGCCTTTTGGCGGTACGGGCCGTATCGGCTCTCGATCACGTGCTCGCTCAGGCCCTGTATTACGTCGGGGTGATGAGTGCCATGGCAGCAGCGGAGCAGTACATGGCAGTGGGCATCGGGCTGACTGGATTTGTATTGCTCCGGTGGGGTGTCGTACGTTGGGTGTTTGAGTATGGGCTCCAGCCCCTTCGGCGCGTCTTGTATCCTTTGCCGGTTGCCGATCAGGTCCTCCGGGGGCTCATCGTTCGAGTGGCCCTCCGGCATCGCCTTTCGCTGTCCCAGGTGGACGCAATTACGCAGGACATCCTGGAGAATTGGGGATCCCACCACGGAGAAGAGTCCGATCAGTCGTAGAGTTAAGAGACGAATTTTATCCCGGTACTTGCATGCACCCTGACGTTCGTTTTCCATCTACTCAGTCGTCCACGGCGCTGTACTTCGTCCGACACGGGGAGACCGAATACAACCGTCAAAACATTGTTCAGGGGGGAGGCATCGATAGCGAGATCAACGAGACGGGCCGAGAGCAGGCCGAAGCACTGGCGCAGCGGCTCGCGTCTGTTCCCGTCGATGTCGTGTACGCCAGCACCCTCCGTCGAGCGAAGCAAACCGCCGACATCGTATCGCGTCCCCACGAGCCCGTATCGAAAACCTACCTGCGCGACCTGGAGGAAATGGCGTGGGGGGTCTTTGAAGGCGCCCCGCCCTCCCCGGAGCGGGAGGAGGCAATGGAAGCAGTAAAGTCGGACTGGCGGGACGGTGCGTTCAATCGACAGATTGAGGACGGAGAGTCTATTTTGCAGGTCCAGAAGCGTGCCTTACGGGCCGTCAATCACATTCTGGCTCGCGAATCGGGACGCACGGTGCTCGTCGTGACGCATGGGCGGTACCTTCGCGTCCTGCTCGCCACCTTGCTCGAGGAGTATGGGCTGGAGCAGATGCACGAGCTCGATCACTCCAATACGTGTGTGAATCGGCTCGTGTACCGGGAAAATCAATTCCGAGCCGATCTATTGAACTGCACCGCCCATCTTTCCTCCGGGTCGGATTCCCAGACGGTCGCCTAATGCTTTTATTCCATCCATCCACCCCTTCGTCCTTCCGAGACGGGTTTCTTCTCGGTTCTGAGCCCTCCTCCCTTCATGCTTGATCTTGACCCTGCGACCATTGAGAGCATCGATGCCGCCGAGGACGTGCGGACGGCCCTGGCCACTCGAATCCGGGAGGCCAGCAGCCGTGAAGGGCCGCCACGAGTGGTTCGAGTAGAGGTGTCGGTGCCCGAGCGGGTTTTCCCGGTCGATTGGATTCGTGCGCAACGAGCCTCGGAAGCCGTTTATTGGTCGGGACGGGACGATGCCCGAACCGTCGCCACAGTCGGCGCCGCTGATGTGCTCGAGCAGTCCGGAGCTCCGGTGGAGTACGACCTCCTGCAGCGACACGTGCAGACCCGGCTGACGGACGAACACTCCTCGGTTCGCTACTATGGGGGACTGCGGTTTGATGCCCCCCAGGCGGCCTCTTCCGATCGGCCGGATCGACGGTGGCGTTCGTTTGGGATGTATCGGTTTGTTCTTCCTCGCTTCGAACTGGTCGAGGAGAGGGATGCCCTCGTGCTCGCCTGTAATCTCGTGCTTCCTCGAGACGCCGAGCGGACGGACGCCCTTCTTCAGGACGTTCGGCACTTGGCCCTTCCTCGTCCCGAAGCCCCGGCGTCGCTGCCCGAGCCTCTTTGCCGTACCGACGTTCCGGACCGGGAGACGTGGACGCAGATGGTCCGCTGGGCCCTGGACGCCATTCGGGATGACGCCCTCGACAAAGTGGTCTTGGCGCGCCGGGTCGCACTCGAGCTAGACACTCCAATGGATCCGTTGCTCGTCCTTCGTCATCTGGAAGCGGCCACGCCCGGAAGCTTTCACTTTGCCTTTCACCCGTCCGGCGGGCCTGCGTTTGTGGGGGCGTCCCCCGAGCGTCTGTTTCGGTTGGAGCAGCGGGGCGTCGTGAGTGAAGCCGTCGCCGGGACTCGCCCCCGGGGAGAAACGGAAGAGGAGGATGCAGCTCTTCGAGAAAAGCTGCTGCAGAGTCCAAAGGAGCGCCGCGAACATGCTTTCGTGCAGGAAGCGATACAGTCGGACCTCGAACGCATCTGCAGCTCGGTAGAGCCTCCCGGCGAGACGACAGACCTTGCCCTCGCTCGGGGGCGGCACCTGTATGCCCGCCTCCAGGGGACGCTCGCTCCCGACACCTCTGCGGTCGATCTGTTGCGGGTGCTTCATCCGACCCCGGCCGTCGCCGGGGTTCCGTCGACGGAGGCCACCACGGCGATCCGGACGCAGGAGCCCTTCGATCGAGGGTGGTACGCCGGTCCCGTCGGGTGGATTGGTGCCGATGCTGCTGAGTTTGCTGTGGCCCTTCGTGCAGGGCTCGTCGACGAGTCCCAGCTCGCTTTATTTTCGGGAGCAGGCATCGTCGAGGGCTCGGTGCCCGATCGCGAGTGGGACGAGATCGAGCAAAAGATTGGGGATTTCGCCGCGATCTTGGGGCTCGATGGCCGAGACGGGTCGGCGGCCTGAGGGATCGACTGGACTGCGCTGCTTTTCTAGACGAACTCGTTCACTTCCGTGCCCTCTTTCCCGGACTCGCTCCTTGCGGCTCCAAACGTCACCTACCTCTGGACGCAGTTGCTCGTGGAGGAGCTGATCCGCTGTGGGGTGGAGGCCTTTTTTGTTGCTCCCGGATCTCGGTCGACACCGCTGACGGCGACGGTGGCGAAGCACCCCGACGCCGACGTGGTTCTACACGTGGACGAGCGGGGGACGGCGTTTGCCGCGCTGGGTACGGGGCGAGCCACGCAACAGCCTGCCGCCTGGATTACCACGTCGGGCACTGCCGTCGCCAATGGGCTGCCGGCCGTCGTAGAGGCGTCGGTCGACGCCGTCCCGATGGTGCTCCTCACGGCCGACCGTCCTCCTGAGCTCCGTGACACGGGCGCAAACCAGACGATCGATCAGGTCAAGATTTTTGGGGACTATGTGCGCTGGCACGCCGAGGTCCCGCCCCCGTCTGAGGAGATTGATCCCGCCTACGTGCTGACGACGACGGATCAGGCCGTACACCGAGCCCTTCGGAGCCCTGCAGGCCCGGTCCATCTGAACTGCGCATTTCGAAAGCCCCTGGAGCCGGACGATTCAGGGGAGTCCGTGTCTGTATCTTCGGCGGTACGGTCGTGGGCGGGAGAACAGCATCCGTTCACACGGTATCCTAGCTCCGTGTCAACGTCCTCCGGTTCCGAGCTGGATCAACTGGCGGAGGCGATACGGGAGGTGGAAAAGGGGTTGGTTGTCGCCGGTCGCCTGGACTCGGAAGAGGAAGCAGCCGCCGTGAAACGACTTGCCGCGGAGCTGGGGTGGCCGCTCGTGCCGGATCTCACGTCGCAATGTCGGCTTGGGGCGGACGAAGAGGGATACATCCTTCCGTTCGGCGACCTGAGCTTGACCTCCGAGGCCTTTCGGGAGGCTCATGCTCCCCAAGCGGTTCTCCAGGTGGGGGGGCGCTTCACCTCGAAACGCCTTCGCCTGTTCCTTCGAGACAGTGCCCCGGAGGTGCGAGCCGTCGTTCGGCCGGACCCTTCCCGCGTCGATCCCGACCACCGGGCGACTCATCACCTCGAGTCTGAGGTGGTGCCGTTCGTTGAGGAGCTTTGTGCCCGGATCGAGTCCACTTCCTCCCCGTCCGATTGGTTGGAGACCTGGAAGAGCGCCAATACCCAGGTCGGACGGGTCGTGGAGGATTTTTCTTCTGAAGAAGAGTCTCTCACGGAGCCGCTCGTGGCGACGCTCCTCAGTCGACACATTCCCTCTCAGCATGCCCTCGTGGCGGCGAGTAGCATGCCGGTGCGAGACCTGAATCGCCACGCCGTCCCTTCAGGCCCGTCGGTTCCAATTTTCGCAAACCGCGGGGCGAGCGGCATCGATGGCACCGTGTCCACCGCAGCGGGAGTGGCCCGGGGACGAGAGGCCCCGACCACTCTTCTGATCGGGGACCTGGCTCTCTGGCACGATCTGAATGGGTTGGCGTTTTTGCAGGACCTCCCCGTGGTCGTGGTGGTCGTCAATAACGACGGAGGCGGCATTTTTCATTTTCTGCCCATCCGAGACCACGAGGAGGTATTCGATCCGTACTTTACTACCCCTCACGGGCGCTCGTTCGAGGAGGCTGCCGCCACGTTCGGCCTGGACTATCACCGGCCCGAAACTTCAGCCGCGTTTGTAGACGTCTACGAGCAGGCCTGTACCGCGTCCGGATCAGCCCTCATTGAAGTCCAGACGGATCGGGAGATCAATCGTCGGGTCCACGAGCGCCTCGAAGCGGACGCCGCTGCGGCCGTCGAGGCGGGCGTTTCCTTTTCGTCGTAGGAATCGGGGACAAGACCTCACGCTTCGGTCTGCTCGCGGTGAACGACTTCGATACACTCTGCGAGGGACAAAGGCCAGTCGAAGTTGAACGCCTCAAATCCGTCGAGCTGTTCTTTCTGTTTCATTTCCTCGCGAGAGGCGCCTGCCTGTCGCTGTCGCGTGACGTATTCATTGAGGGCGGCGAGGAAGTCACGCATCACGAGCAGATCGTCGCGACCGCCCGTCACTCCGTATTCCGGATTGCCGTGGCCATGGATCACGATGGTGTCGTCGTCGACGGTGCCGTGGAGCGTGTCGAGAATATCGATCCACTGTGTCGAGTCTGCACCTCCGTCGATGTCGATGAATGGATATGCTCGATTGAAGACGAGATCCCCGACGTGGACGACGTTCGCCTTTTCGAAAAAGACCACTGCATCACCTCCGGTGTGGGCCGGGCCGTAGTGGCGGAGTGTGATCGTCTCGTCGCCGACCGTGCCCTCCCAGCTCTCTTCAAACGTGACTTGGGGGAGGGCGTGCTCGTCGAGCGGGTCATCCGCATTCCGAAGTCGATCCGGGACACTGCTATGAGCCACAATGCGATCGGTCTGCTCGGCGAAGACGGGATTCCCGCTCACGTGGTCCCCGTGGTGATGCGTGTTGATGACGAGCGCCGGAGCGTGATCGGTCCGCTCCTGGAGGCCCGCCCAACAATCGGAGGCCGAATCTGAATATTGGGTGTCGACCACCACTAGACCGTCATCGTTGACCAACCATCCGATCGTGCCGCCGCGCTGTGTAAACGTGCCCACCCCCCTGCGGAGGGACTCAAAGTCGTCGGGGGCGATGGCCCACGGGTCGACCGCAGAGAGTGCAGGCGCAGCGGCGAGAACCGTCCCGAGACGTCGAACAAATTTTCGGCGAGAAAGCATGGGACTGATAGAAAATGATAGAAGTAGGCCTTTCTTTCTTCTTCCTTTTACCTGTGACATCTTGGAATGCAAACTGTTGCATTCACTTCAAGGTGCATGTGTTTTCTCTGGAAGGGATTATACAGACTGTCCTCTGGTGCCCACTTCTTTTTCGATTTGTCGATCTCCTCTCGATTGAGGGAAAATGACATCATTAAGTCTTTCATAGGTCCCAAGAACCCATGCTTCAATACCATTCGCACGGAACTCCGGAGCGTCCGACGCTCTGTTTCCTCCACGGGTTTATGGGACGCTCCAGCGACTGGTCGGAGATCGTCGAGACGCTTTCGGAGGACTATTTTTGCCTCACAGTGGACCTTCCGGGGCACGGCCAGTCTCTGAAGTGTCCCACTCATTTCTATTCGATGGAGGGCACTGCACAGGCTCTGCTCGAGGTCTTCGACGAGCTCGGAATTGAGTGCTGCACCCTGGTGGGGTATTCGATGGGGGGACGGGTGGCCCTCTACGTCTCTCTCACTCATTCTTCCCGAATCGAGCGGTTGGTGCTCGAGTCGGCATCTCCAGGGCTCGAGACCGAAGAGGAACGGGAGGACCGTCGTCAGGTGGACGATGAACGGGCTCGACGGATCGAACAGGACCTGGACAGTTTTCTCGAAGACTGGTATCGCCAGCCTCTTTTTGCTTCCTTGTCCGAGCACGACCTGGTCGAGGAGATGGTGGCCGCCCGACGGACGAATGATTCGTCGGAGCTGGCCCGGGCGCTCCGAGGGCTGAGCCCGGGAGAGCAGCCCTCGCTCTGGGAACACCTGCAGCACGTGGAGATCCCCACGTTGCTTCTCACCGGGGCCCTCGATTCCAAATACGAGGCCGTGACTGAGGAGGCGGCTGCTCGCATCGAGTCCGCCCGTCGCGTTCTCGTGCCTCGCGCCGGCCACAATGTCCATGCAGAACGTCCACAGCGGTTCTTGGAAGTGCTCGTCCGTTTTCTCCAGCAGACCTCGTCGGGTGGGCCTCCTCGTTCGTAGTTCCTATATTGATTCGAGGAGGGGAGCGATGGGGAGTCTCTCGTGGACCGAAGACCTCGGTGAGGAGTCGAGGAAAGGTTACGGCAGAGGCGATTCCTGTGAAGCAGTTCTCGAACGGAGTCAAGATTCATGACACACGGAGTTGCACAAGCGCGCGTTTGGGTATGGGCGGCCCGGCCCAAAACGTTGGGGGCAGCCATTGCTCCAGTCTTGGTAGGCACTGCTATGGCATTCGAGGCGGGAGAGGGTCACATTCTTGCGGCGAGCCTGGCATTCTTGGGGGCGATTCTCATCCAGATCGGGGTCAACTATCACAACGACTATCACGACTACCTGCAGGGGGCCGATACGGAAGACCGCGTCGGTCCGATGCGCGTCACCCAGGCTGGACTCGTGGCTCCCGAGACCATGCGGCGGGCCACAATTGCCGTCTTTGTCGCGGCAGTGGCCGTGGGAGGATATCTCATCTACAGGGGAGGATGGCCCATTCTGGTGATCGGGCTAGCATCCATTGGAGCTGCCGTGTGGTACAGTGCCGGACGGTATTCCCTCGCAGCGCTGGGGGTGGCCGACCTGTTTGTCTTCCTGTTTTTTGGTCCCGTGGCCGTAGGGGGGACCTACTACGTTCAGGCCCTCGCTCTTCCGGGGGAGGTGGTTGTTGCAGGGATCGGCCCCGGCTTGCTGTCGGTTGGAATCTTGCTGGTGAACAACGTCCGAGACGTGGCCCAGGACCGTGTTGCGGGCAAGCGCACGCTCGTCGTCCGCCTCGGCCGGCGGTTCGGGGTGCGGCTCTACGCCGTCTGTGTTACCGGAGCATTGCTGTTGCCGGCTGTTCTCGTGCTGTGGACGGGGCAACACCCATGGTCGATGGCGACGCTCCTGTTGCTTCCCTTTGCGGGAAAACACCTCCGGACCCTCGCCTCCACGACGGATCCCCACACGCTCAATCCCCTGCTGGGGGCCACCGGTCGACTCCTCGTTCTGTGGGCGGTCGTCTTCTCGGTGGGATGGAATCTCTGATCCCTGTTCGGTGCATCTGGTCGTTCCGTGCTTCTATCTACTGTTGACTTTTATCGGTATGCCTTGCCCCTCACCTCTCCGCTTTGGGGAGAAGGGCAGGAGAGACACATGCGGCACGGACTTCTGGTCCGCTTTCAGTCGGAAGACGGTGCCGTCGGCTGGGGGGAGGCAGCGCCGCTCCCCGGATTTAGCGAGGAGACCCTGGACGACGTCGTTGCTGCTGCGGGATCGTTGAAGGCAGAGTGGGAGGGGAGGGAGGTCCCCGTCGAGAGTGGAGGCGATACAGTTCTTCAGGACCTTCCTCTCTCTGACGAGTCCCCGCCCACCCTTCGGTTTGCCATAGAGAGTGCCGGTGTCCACCTATGGGCCGAGGGGCAGGGCCGGAGTGTGGCGGACGTGCTCGGCAGTCCTCGGGAGACCATTGCGCTCAATGCGCTTGTTGCTGATCCACTGAACAAAGGAGAGGAGAAGGCCTCGGCCCTTCGAGATGCTGGGTACGAGGCAGTGAAGATCAAGGTGGGACGAGCTCCCGTTGACGAAGAGGCGTCGTGTATTCGCTCGCTATCTCAGGTGCTCGGGGACGACATCTCGCTTCGGTTGGATGCCAACCGCGCCTGGTCGCTCGACGACGCCCTCGCGTTTGCTGAGTCCGTGAGCGATGTGCCGGTGGCCTACCTCGAAGAGCCTTTGAAAGACCCGAGGGAGCTTTCTTCTCTCGCCGCCCAAACGTCCCTTCCCCTTGCTCTCGACGAAACGACCCGTGAGATTAATCTCGCAGAGTTGGATGCGTTTTCCTTTGTGGCTGCAGTGGTACTCAAACCCACCCTCCTCGGCGGGATCACGGCCGCTCAACGATGGGCGCAGCGGGCCCAGCGGAACGGCGCTCTGCCCGTTCTAAGTGCTTCGTACGAGTCAGGGGTAGGGCTGCGGGTACTGGGGGCCCTCGCATCCACCTTTCCCGCCATACCGGTCGGATTGTCGACGTACGAGCAATTGGCCGATGACGTGTTGACGCCTCGTCTGCGGATGGATCGTCCCTTTGTCGCTGTGGACGATTTGTTTGCCCCGTCCGTGGAGGTGGATACCCCTCTCCTGAACCCCATAGGCGTAACGTCCTGACCTATGCATACGCCGTCCTCCCGCATGCCCTGCCCCATTCACCGGCACGCCCAGGCACGCCCCAACGCCTTGGCCGTTTGGAGTCCGTCTCGGCGGTGGACCTATGCCGAGCTCGACAGAGCCATTGCACTCACCCGGGCCCGTCTCGCGGAGGAGGGGATCCAGCCGGATCAGCGGGTCGCCCTGTGTCTTCATCGAGGGCCCGAGTTCGTCATCTTGATGTGGGCTCTCTGGCGGCACGGAGCGGTCGCAGTGCCCGTAAGTACTCGCCTGCCCGGGGCGAAGGTAGAGAAGGCCGCCCGTCGGGTGCAGGCCTCGCTCTTGGTCGCGGGAGGAGGGGGCCTTTCGATAGACGACACGGAAGACCTTCCGGTCCGTCGCCTGTCAGCGCTCGTGTCCTTCGGGGAGGACCCCGATCTCTCCAGCCCTGCGGCGACGGCTCCGACCCTCTCGCTCCAACAGCCGGCGACGATCGTGTTCACGTCCGGAAGCACAGGGCCCCCGAAAGCAGTCCTGCACTCCTGGGGAAACCACCTGTACAGCGCAAAGGGAGCCAATGCCAACATCCCCCTACGCGCGGGAGACCGATGGCTTCTTTCTTTGCCCCCGTACCACGTGGGAGGGTTGGCAATTCTCATTCGGTGTGCCGTGGCCGGGGCTGCGGTAGCCGTTCCTGAAGCCGAGGCATCCCTTTCGACGGCTCTCGACGAGGCTGGTGTGACCCACGTCTCTCTCGTGTCCACACAGCTGCGCCGTCTCCTCAACGAAACCGGTGGGGCGCCCCCGCGTCGTCTTCGGGCAGTCCTTTTGGGGGGAGGACCGATTCCCTCCTCGCTCTTGCAACGGGGAGATGAGCGAGGGTGGCCGCTACACACGAGTTATGGATCCACGGAGATGGGCTCCCAAATTACGGCGACTGCACCGGGGGCTCCTCTCGATGAATTATTCACGGCGGGGCGTCTGCTTCCCCACCGACGCCTTCGAATTGATGAAGACGGGCAGATTCTCGTAGCCGGCCCGTCCCTGTGTCGCGGGTACGTTGAGGGAGGCCCCCCTCCCGCTCCTCGACGGACCGGGTGGTACCCGCCCGGTGATCTTGGAGAGGTGGACGCTCGCGGACGTCTTCACGTCCACGGACGGAAAGATCGCATGTTTATCTCTGGGGGCGAGAACATACATCCCCGTGAGATTGAGGCTGCTCTCGAGGCACTAGGCGGTGTCGAGCGGGCCGTTGTCGTTCCCGTTTCCGATCCAGAATTTGGCCGTCGACCGGTGGCTTTTGTGCAGGTAGAGGAAGGAGAAGAATCCGTTGCGTGGGAGGCGGTGCTATCGGAGAAGCTGCCACGCTTCAAAATTCCCGACTCGTTTTGGCCACTTCCCGAGTCGACGATGAGCGAAGGGATGAAAGTTGATCGCGAGACGTTGCAACAGCGAGCCCACCTTCTGCATAACAAGAATCCTCGGTAAGAGGGTCAAAAGGGGCGTGCGAATGACCCTGCCTTGGCCCCCCCTTTGCTCATTGATCGGAGCAGGGAGGCCCTCTTTCATTTTTTATTTTCTCACCAGCTGGAAGCGCTTCCAAATTATGTCCATGCCCCCCCTCACGCACGAAGTAACCCCAATGCAGCGAGGCCGAATTCGGTTTGCTCCACTTCAGATGGACAACATCCACACCCACTTTCGCTGGAACAACGATCCGGAGTTGAATCGGCTCGACAGTGAGGTCCCTCACCGGGAGGAAGCCTTTGGGGACTTCAAGAATCGGTTTGAGCAGCTGTGCCACAGCAAGTCGCCCGTGCACCGCTACTTTGAGGTCCACTCAATCGAGGACGAGACGCTCATAGGGGTTGCCTATGCCGCTCGCATCAGTGAGCACAACCACCACGCCCTCGTTGGAGTCACCATTGGGGATCGGGACTACTGGGGCAGAGGATACGGGAAAGAGTCCCTTGCTCTTCTCCTCTCGTATTGCTTCGAGGAGCTTGAACTCCATCGGGTGAGTGCCGAGACGTTTGAATACAATACGGCCTGGCGAGACCTCGTAGAAGGAATGGGATTCACGAGGGAAGGCATCGCCCGCGAATATCTCTATCGCGACGGGCAGTACTGGGACAAAGCGCATTACGCCCTCCTCGAGCACGAATATCGAGCCCCCGAGGCGGCTGGCTCGAACGGGGAGGTGGCCCTGGAAGAAGGGAG
>CAYXAD010000014.1:0-26093 GCA_964462965.1 uncultured Salinivenus sp. | reverse complement strand
TCAAGTTCTACGGGATCGAAATCCTCCTCCCGAAGGCGTTCGATCGTCTCTACACAGCCTTCCTGGATGAGGACGTGGCGCCCGTCCGGGCAATGGGCGTTGCAGGCAAACTGATCGCGTGCTTCGCTGTCGGGGGCCTCGATGACCGTCGTAAACAGCGCTTCGATGAGGGCCCGGCCGGTGTCGTCGAACGCGTCCGAGGCGATTAAAACGTGTTCGTCGTCGAGCGGGCAGAAGCAGGTGTCGAGGTGATAGTAGTCCGGGTCCGTCAGACGAAGGGCGATAGTGGGGACGTCCAGGAGCTCGCTCAATGCCTCGTAGGCCTCCGGACTCGTTCGGAAGCCATAGCCTCCCCAGAGAAGAGAGTGGCCGGGATGCCAGATGGCGTCGCCCATTCCTTCGAAGTCGGCGTCGAGGTCGCCCGGCAGTTGTTCGACCATATACCCCTGACGGTCAAAGAAGTCCGCATAGTAGGGCACCTCTTCCTTGCGTTGCTCGGCGTGCATCTGGCTGAGGACGACGCCACGGGTGTCGCTGTCGGGGAGGTAGAAGGGCAGCGTCTGATTGGCACAGAACACCATGTCCGGCAGGCCTTGCTGGCCGCTCAGGACGACCGGTTGGACGTCCAGGGCCGTGTAGACGGCGCGAAGGGCCTTCCACTGTTGGAACGCCGCGTCCTTATTGACCGCCCCGACGTTTTCACGCATGTGAGGATTGATGACGTACTCGACGTCGAAGTGGGTGGGAGTGGTGAGGACCACTCGACCGGGACGGGGGAGCGTCGGAAGATCGGAAAGGGCGAAGTCGAGGTCGTCGGGCGCCTTGTAAATCATATGCGTGGGGAAAAAGGCAGAACACATGAGCACTGCAACATAGGAAATGGGTGAGGCCGTCGCATGTTGAGCGTCAACACCGTTGGGGTTCGGGAATGCGTTTTCCGGACTCTAGCCGTTCACCCGTCCATTCTCACTGGCGCACTACGTGGAGGGAAGCGCAGGAGCTCATCCCAAGTAGAATTCCATCTTCCAGCCCACTCCCTGGTCCTTTCAACGTGATGCAGAATACTTCAAGAGGCGGGTGGGAGCCCTCATTACTCGTCCACTCATCACTCGTAACTCTAAAAGTCCCGACGGATGAACCAGTAGCCGGCAAGGACATAGACCACGGCCCCGAAGAGGAGAGACGAAACGAGCGGGTACCACGAGGAGATCATCGTGTCGTTCGCGAGCTTCGTAACGATCTCAGTGACCTCCGTAAAGTTGGGAAGGACGTGGTACAGTCCCCAGAACACGGGCCGTCCGACCTCCCCGAGCAGGGAGGCAAGCGACTCGGATCCGGCAAGAACGAGGGAGACGAAGATGAGGCCGTACGAGACGATCAAGGCCAGGGCGGTGCTCTGCGTCCACACGCTCATGATCATGACGGCGGCATACATCACCGCAAACATGCCAATCACGATGAGGATCGAGAGCAGGAAGCGGGGATTCCACACGCCGGATTTGAGCGACATGATGAGCCAGACGCCCCCCATCAGGTAGACGACGAGGGCAGAAATGGCTGCCCACACCCCGAGTACGTGGCCCACGATCACCTGGAGCCGGCTCATGGGCTTTGACAGGAGCAGCTCGATTCGTCCCGGCTTCTGCTGGTCGGAAAACAGCGGGGCCGAGGCAAAGAGAGCGAGGAGAATGCCGATCCAGTAGGCCGCGCCGGCCACGATGGACTCTACGGCCACCACTATATTCGTCAAGGTAAACTGTGAGGAGGCCTCTTCATCGAGGTTCTCCGGTTGGGCTTCCTGCCCAAAGAGGCGCAATCCTTCGAGCGAGCCCTCGACCACGTTCAGGTTGAGAGCAAACGTGACCACCAGGAGGACCAAGGAGCTGATGACAAACAAACCGAGCACCACCTTCTTGGCCCAGAGTTCGCGAAAAGTGAGAAGGAGCAGGCCGGAAAGAGGACGCATGAGAGAAAAGAGGGATGAGAAAGAGAAGAAGGCGCCAGATGCCAGGGAGAGAGGACTAGGAGGGGGCAGCGGCGTCCGTATCGATGACGTCAATAAAGTAGTCTTCGAGGGAGCGCCGGAGGGGGGTGATCGATTCGATTTGAACCTCTGCCCTGCGGAGGCGATCGAGTACAGTATTGAGCGTGGCCCGATCGTCGGCGTGGATCCTGTACCGATGGAGGTCGGGATGGGAGGAGGCGTCGGTAGGGGCCGGTTGCAGGGCGGTTTGTTCCATCACCTCCGAGGGGGCCTGGGTGGACACCACCTCGTATACCCGCTCCACTGCGGTCAACTCCTCGATCGTGCCCTCCCGCACGAGCTCTCCCTCCCTCAGGATGGCGATCTGTGTGCACACCTTTTCGACCTCGGACAGAAGGTGCGAGTTAAGGAAGATCGTCGTTCCATGCTCTTGCAGTTCGAGCACGAGATCTCGAATGGTCCGGCGCCCCACGGGGTCGACGCCCGAGGTGGGCTCGTCGAGAAACAAGAGATCCGGCTCGTTGAGGAGCGCCTGGGCCAGACCGAGGCGCTGGAGCATTCCCTTCGAGAACGTTTTCACCTTGGTGTCCCGCCGGTCGGCGAGGCCAACGTGGGCCAGCAGCTCCGAGATGCGGGTGTTGCGTTTTGATTTTGAGATGTCGGCCAGGCGGCCGTATACGTGAAGGGTTTGTTCGGCCGTCAAGAAGCCCGGAAACTGATGGTTTTCGGGCAGGAACCCCACGCGTTGGCGAGCCGACGGATGTTCAGCGGGTTCGTCGAAGAGGTGAGCCGTCCCACTCGTCGGGTGAACGAGGCCGAGGAGGATTTTCACGAGCGTCGTTTTTCCAGCCCCGTTCGGGCCCAGGAGACCGAAAATCGCTCCCTGAGACACGTCGAGACTGACCCCATCCAGGGCACGAACGGAGGATCGGCCGAGCAGACCTGTGCGGTAGGTTTTCGCCAGATTTGAAACGGAGATTGCAGGTGTAGACATGGACACTGGGGTGTTGTTAAGGCCCCGATTGATTTGCGTGAGGGTCTCCCACTGCTACGTCTGTTCTATGAGAGGAGGAGTCATAGAACGTGCGCGTATAAGGGCGTTGAGCCGTTGATCGCTGCAGGGGAGCGTTCCGTTCGACCGTCAGGGCGCAGAGAAAAACCTCGAGGAAGCGTTCAAACAGCGAAAACGGGTCTCCGGGGAGAAGGGACTGCTAAGCATCCGTAAGCGCCTCGATGCCTGGAAGCGGGGCCCCTTCGAGGAACGTGAGCATGGCACCGCCCCCGGTCGAGACGTGGCTGATACGATCAGTGTAGCCCGTGCGTCCGAGGGCAGAAACCGAGTCACCGCCTCCAACCACGGAGAACGCGCCATTGTCGGTCGCCTCCGCCACAGCCTGCGCGACGGACGTCGTGCCATTTGCAAATTGGTCGACTTCGAAGACGCCCATAGGGCCGTTCCAGACGATGGTTTTTGCTCCGGAGAGGGCCTTTCGGTACGTTTCAATCGTCGACGGTCCAATGTCGAGCCCCATTCGGTCCTCGGGGATGTCTCCCTTGACGATGGAGGACTCGCTGTCGGGATCGGGGGCCTCGGCGACCACGTGATCACTTGGAAGAACGATGGCGCCGTCGGCGTCATCGTACAGGGATTCGGCGGTATCCAAGCGGTCCTCCTCGACGCGCGAGGTTCCGATCTTGTGCCCGAGCCCCTTCAGAAACGTGTAGCTCATAGCCCCTCCGATGAGCAGGTGGTCGGCCGTCTTGGAGAGGGCCTGAATCGTCCCGAGCTTGTCCGAGACCTTCGACCCACCGAGAATGGCCACCATCGGATGGTCGGGATGATCGCGGACGCGGGTGAGCGCCTCGATTTCCTTTTCCATGAGACGGCCCATGGCGGCTCGGTCCACGAACTTCGCCACGCCGGCCGTCGAAGCGTGGGCCCGGTGCGCAGCGCCAAATGCGTCGTTAACGTATACGTCCGCGAGCGCAGCCAGGGCCTGTGCAAAGGTGTCGTCGTTGGCTTTCTCCCCCGAGTCGAAGCGGGTATTCTCGAGCAGAATCACGCTGCCGTCGTTCATCCCATCGATGACTTGCTCGACGGTCTCTCCCACTGTATTGCTGGAAAAGCGAACGCGCTCTTCGAGCAACGTGCCGAGGTGATCGGCCACAGAGGCAAGGCTCAGGTCCGGGTTCGGCTGACCACCGGGACGTCCCAGGTGACTGATGAGGATGGCCTTCCCCTCATTGTCCAGAACGTGGCGGATGGTCGGGAGCGCCTCTCGGATGCGTGTGTCGTCCGCCACCGTTGGACTCCCGTCTTCGGAGGTGTCGAGGGGGACGTTAAAGTCCACACGGATGAGCACGCGTTTGCCGCGAACGTCGAGATCGTCGAGAGTCAGTTTAGGCATAAGAAGAGATGGGGTCGTCGACAGGAACAGCGAGAGACCGCCCGGTCCCGGCAGGTCAAGGGAGAGGAGGGGGACCTGCCGGGAGGAGGACGGAGAGGATCTTAGGCAGGGACCTTCGAAAGACGCTCCACGAGGTCCACGGTGCGATTGGCGTAGCCCCATTCGTTGTCGTACCAGCCGACGACCTTGACCATAGACCCGTTGGCCATCGACCAGGGGGCGTCGTAGATGCACGAGTGGGGATCGTGGATGATGTCTCGGGAGACGATCGGCTCCTCGCTGTAGGCTAACACATCGGAAAGGGCCCCGTTGGCGGCCTCGCGAAAGGCTTCGTCCACCGCCTCGGATGAGACTTCTTGTTCAAGGGTCGCCGTGAGGTCGGTAACCGAGCCGTCGGGAGTCGGCACGCGCATGGCCATTCCGTCGAGCTTGCCGTCGAGGTGGGGGAGGACTTCTCCAACGGCTTTGGCGGCTCCCGTCGTGGTCGGGATGATCGACTCGGCGGCGGCACGGGCTCGGCGCAGGTCCTTGTGCGGGCCGTCTACGAGGTTTTGAGAGGACGTGTAGGCGTGAACCGTCGTCATCAACCCGTTTTCAATGCCAAAGGCATCGTCGAGAACCTTGACGAGAGGAGCCAGGCAGTTGGTGGTACAACTTGCATTCGAAATGACCTCTTCGTCCCCAGTCAAGATGTCCTCGTTGACGCCAAGGACGACGGTGGCATCGACTTCGCTCCGTGCGGGGGCACTGATGACGACTTTGTCGGCCCCAGCCGTGAGGTGCATGGCGGCTTTCTCGCGGGTTCGGAAGACGCCTGTCGATTCGATGACCACGTCGGCTCCCAGGTCGTCCCACGGCAGGTTCGTTGGGTCTTTTTCACTGAAGACCGGAAACTGTTTCCCGTCGATCGAGAGGCCGTCCCCGTCGAGACTCACTGCACCGGGAAATTGACCGTGAACGGTGTCATATTTGAGGAGAGTCGCCAATGTCTCGGCATCCGTTAAGTCGTTGATGCCGACGATGTCGAAATTGTGATCCTCGCGTTCGAGAATTGCTCGAAAGCAGAGACGGCCAATCCGGCCAAATCCATTAATCCCAAGTTTGATAGACATAGACAGAAGTCGGTCTGGGTTTGACAGACAGGTGAATGGTTGCGCAGGCACGGAGAAGTGGGCCCCATGCTTTGTAACGACGCACAGAACTTCGTGTCGTTCGAATCGAGAGTCCCCCCGGTTGATCACACGACGCTAACTTATAAAATTTCCACAGGCTTACTTAGTAAAAATCACATGCAGATCCCGGCCCATTCATACATGGCCCTCCGCCGCCGGAAACGAATGCCCGGTACTGCGTTAAACGGACATCCTTTCATCGCTTTCGTCAGTTGACGCCTACGGAGCGATTCGTCGCCAGAGTTCTATCAGTATTGTCACCTATGACTGCGCTGCAAACGCCTGAGAAAACGTCTCGTCGTCAGGAGCTTCGGAAAAACAAGATCGTCGAGCTCTATGCCCGGGCGCTCCTCTTCTATGAGGAGCATCGGCAGGTCGTTTACGGAATCGGCATTGGGCTCGTCCTGTTGATTCTAGCGATACCGGGCTATCTCTACTATCACCAACAGCAGTCGCAGCAGGCGAATGAGATGCTGGGACAGGTGTTGCCGGTCTATGAACAGGGCAACTACCAGCAGGCCCTCGAGGGAACGGGAAACCGGGCCGGCCTTCTGACGATTGCCGACGAGTATGGGTCAACCCGGGCGGGCAACCTGGCGGCCTTTTACGCCGGCAATGCGCTCTACCAACTCGAGGAGTACGACCGGGCGCTGAACTACTACCAGCAGTTCGAGAAGGACAATGACTTTATCGGGGCCAGTGCGTATGCTGCGCAGGCCGCCATCTACGAGAACCGTGGAGAAATTGAGCGGGCCGCTGAGCTGTACGAGCAGGCGGCTTCGCAGTACGAGAACGAATTGACGGCGCCGCGATTTCTGCTCGATGCCGGTCAGGCATACGAGGAAGTGGGCCGGTACGAAGAGGCAGAACGGGTCTACCAGCAGATTCAGAGTGAGTATCCAGATTCGGAGCAGGCCGAAGAGGTAGAGCGCTATCTGGCCCGCGTGAAGGCCCGTCAGAGCAGCGCTGCTTCTTCCTAGCTCCTTCCGCTTGGGAAGCGCATGTTGCATTTTTTCTCTGGTGATTGTAGATCGCGTCGTGAGCTCCCCTTCGAAAGGCGTCCTGCTGTGACGTTGTCGGTCGATTGCACCCCTTCTTGTCATGCCCACAATTCTGGTCGTCGATGACGAGGCGAGCATTCGCCGGACACTTCGCGAAATCCTCGAATACGAAGACTTTGAAGTTGAAGAAGCTGTGGATGGGAAGGAAGCTCTGACGGCCCTCCGGGAGGAGACCTACGACCTCGTACTCCTCGACATCAAGATGCCGAAAATCGACGGCATGGAGGTCCTCGAGACGATCGCGGAGGAAGGCCCGGATGTGCCCGTCGTCATGATTAGCGGCCACGGCACGATCGAGACGGCGGTTGATGCCACCAAGCTCGGGGCGTTTGATTTCATCGAGAAGCCGCCCGACCTGAATCGGCTGCTGGTGACGGTGCGCAATGCCCTGGACCGGGGCCAGCTGGAGACAAAGAATCGCCGCATGCGGCAGGCCATCAACGAGCAGAGCACGGGAGATCTGCCGCCGCTCATCGGTGAGAGTGAGGCCATCCGAGACATCAAAGACACCATCGAGCGGGTGGCGCCCACGGAAGCCCGCGTCCTCATCTCTGGAGAAAATGGGACGGGCAAAGAGCTCGTGGCCAAGTGGATCCATTATCGCTCCGAGCGGTCCGACGAGCCTCTCGTCGAGGTCAACTGTGCGGCCATTCCGAAAGACTTGATCGAAAGTGAGCTCTTTGGCCACGAAAAGGGATCGTTTACCGGTGCCACCCAGCAGCGCATCGGAAAGTTCGAGCAGGCCCACGAAGGCACCCTGTTTCTAGATGAGGTGGGCGACATGAGCCTCTCCGCCCAGGCAAAAGTCCTGCGCGTCCTGGAGGAGAGCAAAATTGAGCGGGTGGGCGGAGAGCACAGCATTCCGGTGGACGTGCGCGTGATTGCGGCCACGAACAAAAATCTCATGGAGGAAATTGAGGAAGGGACGTTTCGAGAGGATCTCTACCATCGGATTGGGGTTATCCTGATTGACGTGCCTCCCCTTCGGGAGCGTCGAGAGGACATCCCACTGCTCACTGAGCACGTCGCCCAGCGGGTGGCTCAGCGCAATGGCTTGCCTCCGAAAACCTTTAGCGAGGAGGCCCTCCAGCGCCTCAAGCGCTACGAATGGCGGGGAAATGTCCGAGAACTGTACAATGTGATCGAGCGGCTTCTCATTCTCGTAGATAAAGAGACCATCGACTCCTCCGACGTCGATCAGTTCGTTCAGCCCGGAGTGGGAGGCAGCGGGGCCACCCAGGAGCTCATTCACTCCTATGACGACTTTACCGAGGCCCGTGACCAGTTCGAAAAGCGCTTTATTGAGCGAAAGCTGAACGAGCACGAGTGGAACGTGAGTCAGACGGCGGAGACCATTGGGATTCAGCGCTCTCACCTCTACAATAAACTGAACAAGTACGGCATCGAACGCGACGAGTAATCCGCCTTCGAGGCACCCGTTCGGTACATTTCTTTTCGTTTTGCTTCCGGTCCCGTGGCGAATCCCTTGATCCTTTCGGTCGAGAATCTCCTAAAGCAGTACGATACGGGCGGTCCCGAACCCTTGACAGTTCTCGAGGATCTGGATCTGGAGGTTGAGACGGGGGACATCGTTGCCGTCGTCGGTGAAAGCGGAACGGGAAAGTCGACACTTCTTCATTTGCTCGGGGCCCTCGACCGACCGACGGGCGGCTCCGTCCACTTTCAAGGGGAGGATCTTTTTGCCAAGGACGATGAACAGCTGGCGGCGTTTCGCAACCGGTCCGTCGGATTTGTTTTCCAGTTTCATCACTTGCTTCCCGAGTTTACGGCGCTGGAAAACGTGGCGATGCCGGCCCTCATTCAGCATCGTGCCCTGTCGGACGTCACTCCCCGCGCTCGGGAACTCCTCGACATGCTGGGATTGGTCGATCGGGCCGAGCACCGTCCCAGCGCGCTGTCTGGAGGAGAAAAGCAACGGGTCGCCATTGCCCGGGCCCTGATGAATGAGCCGGCCCTCGTACTGATGGACGAACCCACCGGGAATCTGGATGCTCGAACCGCGGAACCGTTGCATCGCGAGATCGAGCGGCTCAGCCGCGAGACACAGCAAACCTTTGTTCTCGCCACCCATAATCCGTCGCTTGCCACCGTGGCGGGACGCGTGTTGAGGCTCGAACATGGGCGCCTGCACGAGGCTGATTCAGCTGAGGAAATTGCGTTAACAGAAGGGACGTCGACAGAAGAAGTTGATGGGGAGTGAGCGAGCGGAGGGGTGTAGGAGAAGGAAAATCCCCCGAACTCCGGAAGTAAGCCCTCGTTAGAATGGTCGGGCGGAAGAAAGAAAGCCCCTTGATGGTGTCTTCCTTCGTTCTCGTCTCGTTCTGATCTGGTGGGTAGGCGATTGTTGTTGTAATGAATGTTGAGCTGCTTGAGTCTGTTAGGCACACCATTTTGGTCACTCCAGAACGGTTCTGTGCTGCACAGTGGGCGTTTGCCCGGAATGGAGAACGGGTACGCCGGGAGGGCGCTCCGCCCGAGGGATTTCGTTGCTGCATTGCCGGGCACGTTCTTCTGCGAAGTGGAATTCTTGACGAGCGACAGCTCCTCGAGGCAGGAGGCTTTCATACGGGAGGACGGCTTTGGGAGCAGGCTGCCTCTGCCGTGGGAATTGATGACGCACAGGCACGAAAGCTCTTTTTTCCGAGTCAGTGGGATCCGCCCTACAAACACGAGTACTATCTCTGTCCTCCTGCTGCAGAAGCAGAGGTAGCGGCGGCGTATCTCGGGTATTTCATCGACCACTACGAAGTCGCTGCGCCTTCAACGGGGGCACCCCCAGAACGAGGGGCTGTCTCGCGATCATCCTTGCGGACTTCGGATCGAGTTCCAGCTGCTGCCTGACGGGACGTCCGGAAGGAAACAACGACCCGCCGACTGCTCCATCTCACTGTTCTTTGCTGGGCCCAGGATTGGATTCTCAAGGGGAGCTCTGGGTTCTGAGGGATTGGCCCCCAGTTTATTGGTGTCTAACCTGTTCCCATGCTATGGCTTCAATTGATTCTCTACCATTATTCCCCCTGGATCTCGTCCTCTACCCCCACGAGGACCGCTCCCTTCATATTTTCGAAGAACGCTACAAGGCCCTGACCGAGTATTGCCTTGAGCACGACATCGTCTTTGGAATTGTCCGCGAAGAAGAGGGCGATCGAGCCGACATCGGGACGACGGCTCGCATCGACCGGGTCGTGAACCGGTACGAAGACGGCCGCCTCGACATTGTCGTGCGTGGAGAGGAGCGCTTTCGGATCGAGCAGATTCACCGTCAATCCGGCTACGACACAGCCGATGTCGCTTTGGTCGAGGACGAGGAGGAAGAACGCATGGACCTCGACCTCCAAGAACGCGTCATTACGCAGCACATGAAGCTGCTGGAGCTTGCCGGTCGAACCGTGCGTCCGGATCTGTACGAGAACGTAGACGTCCTGTCTTTTGTATTGGCCCAGAATGCGGCCCTAAGTGACGAACAGAAGCAAGAGGTGCTGGAGCTCCGGAGTGAGAACGAGCGCATCCGCTACCTCATCCATCATTTTGAGTCTCTCATTCCTCGACTTGAGCAGCAGGAAAGTATGCAACGGCGCATTCGATCGAACGGTCACTTCAAGGATTTCCCGCCGGAGGAGGTCTAAAGGGTGTAGAATTTGGGCGTTCTGTTTTTGAGATTGGCGGGTTCACCGTCTTCATGTCTCGTAGCATCTGTTTCCCATGGCGCAGATTGGTCCGTACACGCTCTATTCGGTTGAGACCGGCCGCTTTGGATTGGATGGAGGGGCGATGTTTGGCATCGTTCCGAAGCCGCTCTGGGCACGCCGGATCGAGCCGGATGAAAACAACCGCATTCCCCTGCACATGCGGTGCTTGCTTCTCGAAGGAAGCGAACGCCTCATCCTGATCGATGTAGGTATTGGGGATACTTTTTCAGGGACGAAATACGAAGATATTTTTGCCGTCGATCACGAGAGGGCCACCCTGGAGCGCTCGCTCGGCGATCACGGTTTTGCCGCGGCGGACGTGACGGACGTACTCCTCACCCATCTCCACTTCGACCACTGTGGAGGGAGCACGCGAGAGGTGGGGGGAGACCACGAGGTGATGTTTCCCAATGCCACGTACCACGTCCAAGAACGCCATTGGGAGTGGGCGACCGACCCCAATCCCAAGGAGGCAGGCTCCTTCATTGCAGAAACGTTTGTGCCCATCGAGGCTGCGGGACAGCTTCATCGGGTCGATGGGGCTCAGACGCTCTTTCCGGGCGTCGAGGTCTCCCTCGTCAATGGACACACAGAAGCGCAACAGATCGTAAAAATCAGTGATGACGACACGACCCTCGTGTACGTCGCCGACCTACTGCCGACGAGTCACCATCTTGCCCCGACGTGGACGATGGCCTATGACGTTCGTCCGCTTGTCACAATTGAGGAGAAAGGAAGATTCTTAGAGCAAGCCGTTGATGCGGAATGGAACTTGTTCTTCGAACATGATCCGGTGGTAGAAGTCGGAAGTCTCGACCGAACTGATCAGGGCATTGAGGTCGTCCACCGACGCACGCTCGACGAGCTGTAGGGCAATCGTTGCAGTTTACTGCTCGTTCGAAGCGATCTCGCTAGAACAAGAGTGCATAGCAATTTGATACCATGAATGACTTTACCCCCGAAACAAAGGAGGAGATCCACGAAGCTGTGTCGACGGTTTATCATGACTTAAATAATCCCCTTTCGATCATATCCGGCAATGCGCAATTTCTCCTCGAGTTGAGTCAGGCTGAAGATCTGGATGAGCAGTACCAATCGTCTGCTCGTGATATAAAGGAGGCTGCGCAGCGCATGGCCGACTCTCTTCAGCGGCTTACTCGGCTAAAAGAGCGTCTTGAAGATGAGGAATGACGCACGCGCCTGTAGGGAAAAAGGGCATGTCAGGAACGAGAAAGGGAGGTTTGTATTCATACTCTTAGGTTATACATTGGCCGTCCCCTTCACGGGAATTCTCTTTTCAGCTCTACGAAGTCATTTTCTGAATAATCAACTCCAGTAGCCTATCGAGTGAGCACTGCTACAGACACGTCGTCTCACGTTCTCAGTGACGTGCGAGCACGTCGTTCTTTCTTCTGTTTAATACCTCAGGAATTACAGGGCGACAACTCTCGGCTTGCGACGGTTTCTTTCTGTGTGTGACCTTCCATTTTGTAATCTCATGACTTACTTTTCCTTTTCTCCTTCCGTTCGATGGCTTTCTTCGTTGCTGGGAGGGATTCTCCTCATTTTTGGATTGGCTCTCCCGGCGCACGCGCAACTCGGGGAGTCAACAGCCCTTTTCCTTCGCATTGAACCGGATAGCCGGGCAGCGGGAATGGGAAATGCCGGCGTCGCCGTGGCAGATAATGCCAATGCCATGTTCTGGAATCCGGCGGGCCTGGCATTTCAGCGGAATACGCAGGTGGGCATTACCCACGCCAATTGGCTTCCCGAATTTGATGCCGGTCTCTTTTACGAATATCTCGTCGGGACGCACCACGTCGAAGGGGTGGGCACCTTTGGAGGAAATGTAACCTTCCTCAACCTCGGTGAAGTAGAGATCCGAGACGATACGGGAACGCGCCTTGGAGAGTCCAGCGCCTACGAGCTTGCCGTGGGGGTCTCGTACGGCTACCAACTCTCGGATCGGCTCGGCTTTGGGACCTCGCTGCGGACCATTTATTCCAAGCTTTCCTCCGGCCAACAGGAAGGAATTGAGAGCGGAACGGCCTCGACCATTGCCGGAGATCTCTCGGGCCTGTATCGAACCGCGCCTTTCTCTCTGGGCGGATCGGAAGCCACGTTCTCTACGGGGTTTAATCTCGCAAACATGGGCGGAACGATGAAATACAATCGGCGCGAAGATGCACTGCCCATGAACCTTCGATTCGGCTACGCCCTAACCGTCGACTTCGACGAGTATAACTCCCTTACGTTTGCGAATGACTTCAATAAGGAGCTCGTCAGCATCGATCGCCGTCAGCAGGTAGAGAATGGAGACACCACCCTCGTTTCAAGTCCTGATCCCTTTTACGAAGCGCTCTTCACTTCGTGGGGGACCGCTCGGGGGCAGAGGCAGTCACAAGATGAACAAGCCGCTCAGCTCGGGGTCATCGAGCAGTTTACGGTTGGCATGGGCGTCGAATACTGGTACAGCGATCTCTTTGCTCTCCGCACCGGGTATTTCTACGAAGATCCAGACAATGGAGATCGCCAATTCTTGAACTTTGGCGCCGGTCTGCGTTACAACATCGTTGGTGTTGATATCTCGTACATTTATACGTTAAAGGAAAATAATCCGCTCGCCAATACGCTTCGATTCTCTTTGCTCTTTGACTTCCAGTAAGGGTCCCCTTACCATATATTACACGTATTTAGGGGCTCAACATCTGGCCGAACAACTCCATTTACGCTAGTAAATCTGAAGATCTTTCGCCTCTGCCTATCTGAGGCGTATCCGCTTCCAGGCAGCCCGCGCCTTGCGGGAGAGGTCCATTCTTTTGTGCTTTACTCACATCGTAACCGTGCTTTATGAACTCGTTCTGTGCGGGTGCACATCTCGAAGATCGCTTGAGCAGGAAGACCGTTCGCGCTTCGAACAGTATCTGTCCCCTTTTAGTCATCGCGGTTCTTGTCGGGGGTATGGTGTTGATGGGGGCGCAGTCGTCTGCTGCTCAGGACCGGGGGGAACAGAACTCGCCTTCCAGTTCCTCGGCTGAACAGCGAGTCGAAAACCCGAACGGGCCCTCTTCTTCTCCGGGACTTCCCAGTTGGGCCGAGCCCTCGTCTCCGACCCCGGAGTGGGATGGCTCCACGGTCGAAAAGCAAAGTGGCACGAACGCTCCCGCTCCTCCCGCTTCTCCCTCTCGGCTTCCTGTGGATGGAGGAGTTGCCTTGCTTGCTGCGGCGGGGGCGGGATACGCCGTCCGGAAGCTTCAGAAAGAGGACGATGAGGGATAGGTCCTGCCCGCTTTCTTTGATTGCTACTGGAAAAGGGACGCCGGCAAGGCGTCCCTTTTTGTTTTTCGACCCGGGTCGGGTCTCTCTTTAGGTTCCTTCTCTAGTTCTGAACAATTCTTCCAGGTCAATAGCTAGGAGGGGGGCTGAACTGGGGTGTTTTTCTTTGAGCCCCTCGGATTGGATGAGTCCCCCTTCACCAAAAAGCGACTCTGAGGGCGACAATTTTCCGAACGGTTGGGGTAGAATCGGAGAAAAGGGGGAAGAGGGGAATCTTTGAAGTTGGGGGACGCTCAGGCTCTGGGAGTACATGATCAGGCGGGAGATGCGCACAATAGGGGTGGGGGAGGCCCTCCACGGCGAAATCATCTTCGCGTGGGGCCGTGAAAAAGTCCCGTCCATGTTGGTGCCCTTCCGCTGATTTCGTTACCTTCGACGATCCACGCGTTGATCAGTACACGTTCGTAGCTCTCATCGACTGAACGGGCAGTTTATGCCAGGACCTATACTGACCGCACCTCCTGATGCTGGTCCCTCTGCCTTGGGGAAAACCCTTCCCGACCTGCTATACGAGGCCGATTCCCAGTACCAGAACCCTCGGGCCTTGAATCAGCCCACGGAAGAGGGATGGACGCCGATGTCGCTTCGTCAGTTTCGACGTCGATCAGAGGAGACGGCCCTCGGGCTCCGTGAGATCGGTCTTGAACAAGGAGAAAAGGTGGCTCTCTTCTTAGAGAGTGACGTTCATTTCTGTGTCGTAGACATGGGGTGTCTGCTTGCGGGGCTTGTTGATGTGCCGCTGTATCTGTCGAGCTCGACGGAGCAAATGAAGTACGTGCTCGATCATGCAGACGCGGAGACCCTCGTGGTGGCCAATCCGGAACGCCTGGCACAAGTCGAAGAGCTGTTGCCGGACCTTCCCCACGTTAGTACGGTGCTGCTCTGTGAGACGGATTCGAGGTCGGAGCTTCCGACCCTGCCGGAAGGGGTGGAGCTTGTCTCCCTCGAATCGGTGCAGGAGCGGGGACGCTCGGCAACGGAGGATCAGGCCGACGCCATCGAGGGCCTTCGGCGTCAGGTTGACCCCGACGATCTGGCGACCATCATTTACACGAGCGGCACCACAGGGAAGCCCAAAGGGGTGATGCTTTCCCACGAAAACATTTCCTCGAATGCAATCACGTCTGTGGAGGAGCTCCCCCACTTCGACACGGGTCCCGACGGGGAGGTCGTTCTCTCGTTTCTTCCCCTGACGCACGTCTTTGCGCGGATGCTGCAGTATGCATACATGGCCCGCGGGGTGAGTGTATATTTTGCCCATCCGGACAATCTGAGTGAGGTGTTTCCTCAGGTTCGGCCGACGGTCTTTGCCTCGGTGCCACGGGTCCTCGAAAAAGTGTACGCCGGCATTCGGAAGCGAATTACGGAAATGTCGCCCCCGAAGAAAGCCCTCGGGAACTGGGCGTTGGAGGTGGGGCGGGAGTATGACATGGAGCGAGCGGATTCAGCGCTCTACGCCGTGAAGCGTTCAATTGCGGATGCACTCGTCTTTCGCAAGTGGCGGGAGGCGCTCGGCGGGCGCGTCAAGTACATTGTGGTCGGGGGGGCCGCCCTTCAGCCCGATCTCGCGAAGATCTTTTCGGCTGCCGGCATCACGACCCTTCAGGGATACGGGCTCACCGAGACGAGCCCGGTCATTTCGTACACGCGGCCCCATCGAAACAAGCCGGGCACGGTCGGAGAGCCGTTGCCCGACGTAGAGGTTCAGATCGCGGACGACGGGGAAATTCTGACACGGGGACCGCACGTGATGCAAGGATACTACAAGGATCCCGAGAAGACCGAGGCGGTCATTGACGACGACGGCTGGTTTCACACGGGGGACATCGGAGAGATTGACGAGGAAGGGTTTCTGAAGATTACAGACCGGAAAAAGGACCTCTTTAAGCTCTCCACGGGCAAGTACGTCATGCCCCAACCCATCGAAAATCAGCTAGGAAGTGAGCCACTCGTGGACAAGGCCGTTGTCGTGGGGAGTGACCGGAAGTTTTGTTCGTTGCTCATCTTTCCGTCCGAGGAGCACGTCCGAGCTCAGGCGGAGGAGTTGGACCTGGATGCGGATCAGTCTTTCGAGGCCCTCCTTGCGGAACCGGACATCATCGAAGCCTTTCGGTCCCTCGTGAAGGAGGCCAACCAGGGATTGGATTCCTGGGCCACAGTTAAGTGTTTTGCCCTCCTCCCCGACGAGCTGACGGCGGATTCCGACCTCCTCACTCCGACCCTCAAGGTGCGGCGATCGGAAGTGCAGCGGGTCTACGCCGACGAAATTGACGCCCTGTACGAAGGAGACGGATCGCCCACGAAAACCGAGCGGAAGGCGGTCGTCGCGGAAGTCTAGCAGGACGTAGAGGCCTTTTCCAGTGAAGGGCGCACAAGTGGGGGCGGTCCCTCAATCAGGCACCACGAATCATCCTTTCCATCAAGTCACCAGAGGCCATCATGGAAACGGAAGCTCTCGATACCCGATCATTGTCTCTCGCTGCGCCCGCAACCCGTCCTCCCTTCCGGACAGCGGCCGTTCTCGGAGCGGGGACGATGGGTGCTCAAATTGCCGCCCACCTCGCCAATGCTGGGCTGGAGGTGCACCTCTTGGACATTGCTCCTGAAGACGGGGAAAGCATGAATGCGGTGGTCCGTCAGGGCTTTGAACAGGCCCGTGAGGCGAGCCCCGATCCGTTCTTTTCTGACGCGGTGGCCGACCGGATTTACCTTGGGAACTTCAAAGAGGACTTCGACCGGGTGGGAGACGTGGACTGGGTTCTCGAGGCGGTCGTCGAACGAATGGATGTCAAACGGAGCGTTCATGCCCGGATCGAGGAGCACGCGCACCCCGATGCGGTCATCTCGACGAATACCAGTGGTCTTCCCATTCGGGAGATTGCCGAGGGGCGGTCCGAAGGATTCAAGCGTCGTTTCCTCGGTACGCACTTCTTCAACCCGCCTCGGTATCTGAAGCTGCTCGAGGTGGTTCCCAATGACAGTACTGATCCGGCTGTCGTTGAGCGCGTGGCTCAGTTCGGGCGTCTTCATTTGGGGAAAGGAATCGTCGTCGCCAATGACGTTCCGTACTTCATTGGCAATCGCATCGGCGTGTTTGCCCAGCTCCAAGCCATTCGCTACTACACAGAGGGAGACTACACGATCGAAGAACTTGACACCCTCACAGGACCGCTCTCTGGGCGCCCCAAGTCGGCAACCTTCCGTACGGCCGACCTCGTGGGGCTCGACGTGTTGACCGAGGTGGCCACCAACCTCTACGAGAAGGTGGAAGAGGACGAGCGGCGAGAGGCCTTTCAAGTTCCCGAGCTGATGCAACGGCTCGTCGACCAGGGTCGGCTTGGAGAGAAGACCGGGGAAGGGTTTTACAAGAAGGAAGACGGAGAAATTAAGTCCCTCGATCCGGAATCCTTCGAGTACACTAGCGCCGAGGAAGAGCAGCTCGGAGACCTCGACGCTACTCAGAACGCCGGAGACCTCGCGTCTCGGCTGAATGCTCTCTATCAGGACACCGGCCGGGCCGGGACTTTTTTCCGGGAGACGACGCTGGAGCTGTTGGCCTATAGCGCTCGCCGGATTGGGGAGATCACGGAGAATCCTGCGGACGTCGACCGGGCCATCCGCTGGGGCTTCGGATGGGAGAAAGGCCCCTTCGAGATCTGGGACGCGCTCGGGATCGAGACGGTTCTCAACGGCATGGACCAGCAGGGGATCGAGGGGCCAGCCTGGGTGGAAGACATGCTCGATCGGGGGCAGGACACCTTTTACCAGCGCACTGCGGGAGAACGGGAGGTGTACGTGCCTCAGGAGCGAGGATACGTGCCGGATCCCCGACCTCGCGACGAACTTCGTCTGGCCCCCTTCAAGCAGGATGCCGCCCACGAGCTGTGGACGAATGGGTCGGCCGCTCTGCTCGACATCGGCGACGACGTGGCGCTCTTCGAGTTTCGGTCGAAGGCCAATGCGCTGGGACGCGACGTGATGAGCGGGCTGCGAGAGTGTATTGAACGCGTCGAGAACGATTCAAACATTCGTGGACTCGTCATTGGCAATGAAGGCAAGAACTTTTCGGTGGGGGCCAACCTCTACGAGATGGCGCAGGCTGCCCAGCAGGGCGACTACGATCTGATTGACACCTACATTGCTGAGTTTCAAGAGACGATCCAGCGCGTGCGGTATGCCACGAAGCCGGTGGTCGTCGCCACGCATCAGCGGGTGCTCGGCGGAGGCTGCGAGATGGCGATGGCCTGTCCGAATCCGGTCGCGTCAACGGAGACGTACATCGGCCTCGTCGAGCTGGGCGTGGGGCTCATTCCGGCGGGCACCGGCACCATGCGGATGGCCGCTCGGGCCGCCGAACGAGCCCCCAACGACCATCCGAACACCATCCAGGACCATCTGCGCCCATTCTTTGAGACCCTCGCGATGGCCGAGGTGGCCGAGAGTGCTGTGCAGGGCATCGACATGGGCTTTCTGCCGGAGCACACGCGTCTCGTGATGCACGGGGATCGACGTCTGCACGTGGCCAAGCAGGAAGTTCTTCGCCTCAGCGAGGAGGGGTACATGCCGCCTCCCGTCATGAACAAGATCAAAGTCCTGGGTGAGAAAACGCTCGCTGCATTCAAGGTCGTGCTGCGCCAGTACCGAGATGGAAACTTTATCAGCGCATACGACGAGTTTCTAGCCACACAGCTGGCAACGGTGCTCTGTGGGGGGGAGCTGAGCAGTCCGCAGGAGGTGCACGAGGAGTACCTGCTGGAACTGGAACGAGAAACCTTTCTCCGTTTGCTCGGCGAAGAGAAGACGATGGAACGCATCGAGCACATGCTGAAGCACAACAAGCCCCTGCGGAATTGAGTGGTTTCTCTCCTTCTAGCCCTCCTGTAAGGCGTCCCGGCGGGACGTCTCGACGCCAAGATCTTTTAATTTCGATCGTGAAATTATGGAAGCACAGAACGGAGCTTACATCGTCAGTAGTGTGCGGACCCCCGTGGGGAAAGCCAATCGGGGGGTCTTTCGGAACTACCGTCCTGAGTCACTGGGGGCCGAGGCTGTGGAGGGCGCCATGGATCGGATCGAGGGCCTGACGCCCGAGATGGTCGACGACGTGATCATGGGATGTGCCTTTCCGGAGGGGGCACAGGGGATGAACATGGGTCGCATCATCGCTCGGAAGGCGGGATTGCCCGATCAGGTGCCCGGGGCCACGGTCAATCGGTTCTGCTCGTCGGGCCTCCAGACGATTGCACAGGCCTCCCAGGCCATCGCCACAGGAACAGCCGATGTGGTCGTGGCCGGCGGAGCCGAGTCGATGAGTCAAGTGCCCATGAGCGGCTTCTTCTTCCAGCCGGATCCGGAGCTTGCGGATGAGGACATCGACACGTACGTCTCTATGGGCATTACGGCGGAGAACGTCGCCGAACAGTACGACATTTCCCGAGAGGACCAGGATCGGTTTGCCCTGCGCTCGCACGAGAAGGCCCTCGAGGCAATCGACGAAGGGCGGTTTCAAGACGAGATCGTTCCCGTTACGGTGAAGGAGACGCACTATACGTCTGAAAATGGGAAAGCGGGCCATACCGAAGAGATCGAGACCGAGGTTCAGGTCGACGAGGGGCCCCGGCCCGATACGAGCCTCGAAGCACTGGCCAGTCTTTCGCCGGTCTTTCGCCGGGGGGGGACCGTGACGCCCGGCAATGCCTCTCAGCGGTCGGATGGGGGGGCGGCCACCGTGGTCATGAGCGAGCAAACGGTGGAGGAGCTCGGCGTGGAGCCGCTCGGTCGCCTCATCGGGTACTCCGTCGCGGGCGTCGCGCCCGAGGTCATGGGAATTGCTCCGGCAGAAGCCATTCCGAAAGTGCTCGAACAGGCGGATTTGGAGCTGGACGACATTGGACTGGTGGAGCTCAACGAAGCATTTGCGGCGCAGTCCGTGGCTGTCATTCGGGATTTGGACATCGATCCCGACATCGTCAATGTCAATGGTGGGGCCATCGCCCTGGGGCATCCCCTCGGCTGTACCGGAGCCAAAATGACGGCTACGCTTCTGCACGAAATGATCCGCCGCGAGGTACGCTATGGGCTCTGCACCATGTGCGTCGGCGGGGGCATGGGGGCTGCTGGAGTGATCGAAAATCTCCAGGTGTAATGCGGCTCAGCCGTGAAACGGGATACGTGGACCGTGCCACGGTCCGGCTCCGAGGTCGGTGCACGGCCCCTGTTGCGGGCTTAGGGTTGTATTCTGCTCGTCTCTTCTACTCATCCTCATCCCTGTCTTCTCGATACGGATTTTCCTTGTCCCTCCAGACGTTTTCGTGAGGGGAGCTGCAGTAGGTGATCGCTCCCATTCAGAGGAGATGGCCTGGGCTACGTAGCTTCTGCAATGTGCGTCTCTAAGTAGATCAACATTAATACGTTAAGTCATGGTCATTCTGAGCGACTGACGACCAGAGGGAGGAAGGAGTCGAAGAATCTTATTCAACTCGGCGTAGACGCCCATTTAGGTCGTTTCCGCCAGTCTTCGGTAAGAGTCCTCGACTCCGCTACGCTACGCTCGGAATGACTCTCCTGTAGAGGTACTTTTGTTGATCTACTTAGGTGTGGCCCCCTGACGTTCTTTCCACGATTCAGGAGATGCGCGAAGCAGAGGGGACTCTTTTCCACTTCCGAGCGCGCGCTCTTTTTCCTCCATGCGCCTCCTCCCCCGAAGGCAATCATTTGCAGCACTCTCCTTTAATCTATCTGCACGTATGTGTAATTCTTGCAAACCTAGGTGGTGAGGGATCGTTAGAAGGAGTGGCAATCGGCACTTGTGATGCTACGCTGCATCGGTGGAGGCTTCGATGCTGTTCTCGCCTGCGACATTTCATAACCACGGTGACTGATTATGACCCTTCCACTGTTTGACGTTTTTGCGGAGCTGCCGACCTGGGGCGTGGTGATTGGCATTCTGGGGGCCGTGTTTGCACTCGGGTACACCGGGGCTCCGTTTTGGGGATGGGCACTGGTCGGAGCCGGCGCCCTCTATGGGGGAGGCGCTCCTCTCTGGATCTGGGTGCCGTACGGCGTGGTTGTGGCGGTCTTTCTTCTCCCCTGGCTCCGTCGCCGGGTTTCTGCGTCGATCATGAAGCTTCTGGATGCGTTGCAGGCGCTTCCGAAAATTTCAGAGACCGAGCAAACCGCCATTGATGCCGGCTCCGTGTGGATGGACGGTGAACTCTTCTCGGGCGCTCCCGATTTCGAAAAGACGCTCGATCAGCTTTATCCGGAGCTGTCAGAGGAAGAGCAAGCGTTTTTGGAGGGGCCCTGCGAGGAGGTCTGTGAGATGGTGGACGACTGGAGCGTTCACCAGCGGGGCGATCTGTCGACGGAGACGTGGGATTACCTCAAGGAGAACGGCTTCTTCGGACTCATCATTCCAGAGGAGTACGGAGGCCTCGGTTTCTCGGCGGCGGGCCGCAGTGCAGTCGTGCAGAAGCTGGGCGGGCACTCCGTGCCGCTGGGCATCACCGTCATGGTGCCCAACTCGCTCGGCCCGGGCGAACTGTTGCTACACTACGGCACCGACGAACAGAAGGACTATTACCTCCCTCGGCTCGCAAATGGCGATCTCATTCCGGCCTTTGCGCTTACCGAGCCCAACGCCGGATCCGACGCCGGGGCGATGGAGTCGCGCGGAGAGGTTTTTCGGGATGAAGACGGGGAGCTCAAGATTCGACTGAACTGGGAAAAGCGATACATTTCGCTCGCCGCCATCTCGGGGGTGCTCGGGCTCGCCTTTAAGCTTCGCGACCCGGACAATCTGCTCGGGAAAGGAGAAGATCTCGGCATCACCTGTGCGCTCGTGCCTACGGACACGCCCGGCGTGAAGCTGGGGCGGCGCCACGATCCTCTCGGCGTGGCCTTTTACAACTGCCCGACGGAAGGAGAGGACGTCGTTCTCCCGATCGATGCCGTCATTGGAGGGGCTGACGGGGCCGGTCGCGGCTGGGCCATGCTCATGGATGCCCTCTCGGCCGGACGTGGAATCATGTTGCCGGCGCAGGCGACGGGGGGAGCCAAGCATACGCTGCGGGTCGCAGGCGCTCACGCCGCAGTGCGGGAACAGTTTGGGCTGTCCATCGGCAAGTTTGAAGGCATCGAGGAGCCGCTGGCCCGCATCGCCGGCTACACCTACATCATGGACGCGGCTCGCACGTACACCTGCGGTGGGGTCGACAGTGGCGAGAAGCCCTCGGTGGTCTCCGCCATCGTGAAGTACAACTTCACAGAGATGCAGCGCGACCTCGTCAACGACGGGATGGACATCCTCGCCGGGAATGGGATCTCCCGAGGCCCGAAGAACCTGCTGGCGCACGCCTACGAGGCGCTTCCCATTAGCGTCACGGTGGAAGGGGCCAACATTCTGACGCGGACCATGATGATCTTTGGCCAGGGCGCCATCCGCTGTCATCCCTACGCCCTGAAGGAGATCGAGGCGCTCATGGAGGGAGACGTCAAGACGTTCGACGAGGCCTTCTGGAGCCACGTGGGCCACGTGGTCCGCAACGGATTTCGCGCCCTTGGGCTCACCCTGACTCGGGGCCGCCTGGCACGCTCGCCGGTGAATGGACCCGCCGCGCCCTACTATCGCAAGATGGCCTGGGCCGCAGCGAGCTTTGCCTTCTTTGCCGACCTGGCGTTGGGAAGCCTCGGCGGGGCCATGAAGCGGAAGGAGAAACTGTCGGGGCGCTTTGCCGACATTCTCTCCTGGTTGTATCTGGGAACGGCAGTGCTGACGCGCTTCGAAAAAGAAGGTCGGCGACCCGAGCAGGAGCCGTTCCTGCACTGGAGCATGCAGTATGCGCTCGCCCAAATGCAGGAGGCCTTCGACGGCCTGTTTCAGAATCTGAAGGTGCCGGGTCTGACGTGGCTGCTTCGTGGGGTGGTGGCCCCCTGGTCGCGGCTCAATCCGCTCAGCTCCTTGCCCGACGACGACTTGGGTGGAGCCCTTGCGCAGGCCATCCAGGAGAAGGAGGGGGCTCGGGAGTGGCTCAGCGAGGGCCTCCGCGTGCCGGAGGAGCCGGACGAGCCGCTCGGAGAGCTCGAATGGGCCTTCCGCCTCAGCCGGGACGCCTACCACGTGGGACAGAAGATCAAGGAGGCGGTCCGTGCCGGCGAGTTGCCGAAAAAGCGTCCCCATCAGCTTCTGGATCGTGCGCTCGAAGAAGGAGTGATCTCGGAAGAGGAGCATGAAGTGGTCCATCGCGCCGAGGAAGCGCGGACGCAGTACATTCAGGTGGACGAGTTCGACCTGGACGAATACCGCGAGGGTCGGTTTTATCCGGGAGATCCCGACGATCGGGGAGCCCTCGACTCTGAAGTGGTCGATTCTCTCGATCGGGACGTGACCCGGGAAGAAGTAACCGCCGCGGAGAGTCGTAAAGAGACGACCTCTCCCCGCGGCGATGGGGCTCCCAGCGTGGAAAAACCGAAGAGCGACGGAGAGTCTACGGACCGTTCGGAGCCTCGTGAGAGGGCATAAAATTGTAGTTTATTCTCCGGGATCCTGTCCCCATGAAGGGAAAAGACAATTCGGCCGACTGATTGCTTCACCGATCCGTTGGGAGGATCCCCCTCTTACAGTTGAGGGCCTTTGGTGTGTGGGAGGCCGAGTTCCTTCTCCGTTTCATTTGGACTGCAATGTCGGCTTCCCTGATTGAAGAACGACGATGGTGATGGTTTTTGGATAGCAATCCTTGTCGAAGCCCTGCACATTTTTACACTGTAGCACAAGCCGTTCTCAGAAGGGAGAAGACTGCGGCGTGCCCTCGATCCCCCATGCATTCGAGCAGGCGGGATGCTCTTCCATGCACGGGAGAAGTAGTGGAAATCTAGTAAGCCGTCAGATTCGACACGGAAGCAGAGGAACGAAGGGAACAGTGCCGGCGCTTGACTTTCAAACGGGATGTTGATACGTTCCTTAACCGTTACTTCACATTGCCGCAAGCGCCATGAACCCTCTGAGCCTCGAACTCTTCACAGGAGCGATTGATGACGTCGAGCGGACGCAATATCAGGTTCTCGCTGGGCTTCAAAATGCCCAGCAAGCCTTCGAAGAGAAGAGGGTGTATCCCTATCTCGGTCAACTCGTGAACCTCTATGGGGCCTTGCGGACCGTTCTCGAGCGGTCCGAAAACTTTCGTACGCCGGAGACCGGTCGCATCACGGGCATCGACTGGGACGAGAAATCGGTCACGTACGAATGGCCCGAGCTTGATGGAAGCGAGATGACGGCCGTGGAAGACCTCATCCGATGGGCCCTTCCTCACATCCGAAATGCGATTGAAGAGGGGCGAGAGGTTTACGAGCACATTGAAGAAAATATGGAGCTCGAGACCGTCGGGATCGTCCCGTCCTACCTGCAGGAGGGATATCTCATGGTTCCGAATCGCGAGGAGGATGCCCTTCACGTATTGAGGTATACCCTCTCGATCTTTACCGAAGAAGGGGAGACGCATCGGGCCCTCAAGACCGTTCACTGCAAGACCGTCGAGCAGGAAGGGGTCGAGGTGGATCCTTCCAGTGTAAAGCTGGAACTCCTCAAGGAGCGCCGGGACCTTCCCAATCCGGCGACGTACTTTTCGAATACGGACCTCACCGTTCCCTACAAGGAGACCTTGCTCCCCGTTGTCAAGCGGCGGTTGGTCCGTCATCTGGCGTCGGAGATGGGCCGTTCCTAGGACGACGGCGCCTCACGCGGCTGTCGTCTCTCGGGAAGAAAGGACACGAAGGATGCGGTCGGCGGCCTGGGCCCCGGAGGTAAGGGCATCGCCCACCGAGATGCCCTGTCGGTAGTTGCCTGCGAAGGCGAGCGTGGAATGTTGGGTCTCTAGTTCCTCGAGGGTCGCCAGAACGGACTCATATCCGAGAACGTACTGCGGGATGGCCCGGGGCCAGTAGACGTGCCGGACAAAGGTGGGCGGCCCGTTCACGTTGAGAAGGCGATCCAGGTCCCGTTCCACCACGCCTCGTAGGGCTTCGGTCGATGTTCGGGCGAGCGAAGGCGCACGTGCTCCCCCCACGAACGTAGTAAGCAAGACCTGATCGCCGGGGGCCCGATTGGGAAAGAGCGTAGACGAGAAGAGGGTGCCCAGGATGTCAATGTCTGTCTCCACCGGCGGAACCAGAAGGCCAAAGCCGTCCAGGGGGTGTTCGATCGCGTCCCTCGGATAGCCCAGGGCCAGCACGCTGACGGGGGGATAGGGCACCTTCTGTAGTGGAGTGCAGTCGACGGACGTGTCGAGCTCGATCTGAGCCAGCGAATGGAGAGGAACTGTGCTGATGAGAGCGTCGAACGTGAAGGTTTGAGGCGTCTCGTCGGGCGGGTTAATGCGTACTTCCCACGTGGTCTTCTGCTTGCGGAAGGAAGTGACCGGGGCATTCAAGCGAAGCTGGTCATCCAGCGCGGAGGCCAGGGCCTCGGGAAGCGTTTCGAGGCCTTGACGGAACGAGAACAGCCCGGAGGGGACGTCGTCTTTTGACTTCGAGAATGCGCTGGCGAGAAAGCCGAGAAACAGCGAGCCATGGTCTCGCTCCAGGTCGGCCAGTCGGTCAAAGGCATGTCGGATGGAGAGCTGTTCGGGGTCTCCGGCGAACACTCCGCCGACGAACGGACTGACGGCATAGTCGAGCACTTCCTGGCCGAGCCGGCGCCGAGTGAAGGCGGCCACGCTCTCGTTGCCGTCCGTTCTTCGGTGCATGAAGGGCTCGGCGAGCAGGCGCAGCTTGGCCCTGGAGGAAAAGAGATCCGTTGTCAAAAACGACCCGATCGAAGTCGGCAAGGCCGTTGGACGTCCGTCTCGGACGACGTATCGGGTCGCAGCGGCCGCGTCGGCCCATACCCGGTCCTCGTCGAGACCGAGGTCTGCAATCAGAGATTCAAGCTCTGGAGACGATGCCCGAATGGAGTTGGGGCCGTGTTCGACGAGGTATCCCTCGGTACGCTCCGACCGGATGACGCCTCCACCCCGATCGGTGGCCTCGAGAACTTTCACGGAGATGCCCTCTCGATCAAGCCGGTAGGCCGCCGTGAGGCCCGAAATCCCGGCCCCAATTACACCAACAGTTGGCATGTAGCGGGTGGGAATAAGACACGTATTGAGAACGTCTCATCAACGATAAGCGACGATCTCGGTTCGCAGGAAGTAGGAAGGATGGATTTGTGAGGAAGGAGCTTTCTTCTCTCAGATCGATTATGGGAGCACCGAACTTCTCAGCTCCAAAAGAGGGAAACTCCCGAGGCATGGATGCAGTAAACACGTAGTCGAGGGTCGTACACTTCTGAACGAAACACACGAGGTCGATTATGGCGACGGAGGCAATGAACGAAAGCTGGCGTCGAATTCGAGACCAGATCAAGTCGATCTGGGACGACGCCGATTTCG
>CAYXAD010000013.1:0-26874 GCA_964462965.1 uncultured Salinivenus sp. | reverse complement strand
GACCCCGGATGGATTCGAACCATCGACTCACGGATTAAAAGTCCGTTGCTCTGCCGACTGAGCTACGGGGTCGATCGCCAAATCTCGGCACAGGTATGTATGCCGTCCGGAACGGTCTGTTCGCCCCGGGGGCGTATTGGGGCTTGAAGCGTTTGTGAGTCCGGGGCACACCGCTGATTACCGGGAGCGGGCCCAGAACTGAGGCATCGGCTCCCGGAGGACCAGCACCCCTTCCAGCAAGGTCCGGTCATAGTTGATAAAGCCGTGGGCGGTGTAGATCTCCGCCGGGGTGCAGTTGTAGAGCAGCTTCATTTCACGGTCCTGTTGGCGGTGATCCTGTGTCAACAGGGTACCGACGAGGCCGAGGTGGCCTTCGCCCACAAACACGTCGATGGGGGCCCCGTCGGCCCCGATGGTGTCGTTGACGTAGCCGTAGTCGAGCGGGTAGATCACGGAGGGATAGTCGGGATGGGAGGAAGCCGCCGGCCGGTCGATGGTGATGCCTCGCTCCTCAATACAGTCGGCCCAGCGGTCCCATTGAAGCTGCGATCGGACGAGGGGACGTAAGCGTTGCAGGTCGAGAGAGCTCAGGGGCACGGACATAGGCGAAAGATCTCGGGACGAAGGCCTGCAATGTCAATTAGACGGTGCTTTGCGGCCTCCTGAAGGGGAAGGTGCGAAGGGTCGGGGAGTTCCGGGGAGGGGACAAAACAGAGAAGACCCTGAACGCCTGTCAAGCGAATGGAACGAGAAGGAATCCTTCTCGACCCTCTGAGGAGAGAATTCTCAGTGTTTCGAAGGGAGAGAACTGGGGTTCTTTTGGACCGAGGAGTGCAGGTTGATATTTACGCCGCCGAATAAGAGGTTAGGGAAACCGTACGAGAATAAAATTCCCAACCAGAGGGCGACACACAGTTCAAATCTCCTCAGGTTGGGAGATTGTCTTGTCCTCCTCTCAAGGGGGCGCTTCGGAGTCCGCGGTTGTCGAGGGTAGCAACTCTTCTCCCTTGACGAGGCGCTGAAGTGGATCCTGAGGGCCGACAGCAAAAGCCCTTCAGTGTACGTCACCTCTATACCGGTTTCCATATCGACATGTCAGATCTGATCTTGTCGGGAAAGGGATTTCTGCTCCTCCTCATTGGGTTGTGTTGTTCGTGTACTGCTTCTCGAGACATCACTCGAACGCAGCAGTACCTCCGTGGGGTCGAAGATTATCGCATCGTGGATATCGAGGCCACGTCCGAAGAGCTCAGTGGGTACCGGAAAGACGATGAGGATGAAGTGCTCTATTATCTGGAGCAGGGCATGCTAAATCATTATCGAGAAAACTGGACGCAGAGCTCAGAGAGCTTTCATCGGGCCGAGCGGGCGATTGAGCAGAACTATACAAAGAGCATTAACGAAAATCTTCAGTCCCTGCTCATCAATGATCTTCAACTGGCCTACCGGGGAGAGGCCTACGAGGACATCTACCTGAATGTGGTCAAGGCGCTCAACTTTCTTCAGCAACATCAGGTAGGGAGTGCTCTCGTAGAGGCGCGCCGGGTGACGCACAAACTGGAACGCCTAAGTGATCGGTACAAGGGGCTGGCCGAATCCCTGTCCCGAGACACTGCGCAGGTGGCTGTACAGCAGGCCGACGAGGAACTCGAGGAGGTGGATCTCCTGGAGGAGGACGAAGAGGGGCCCGCCGACATTCAGCAAAACAGTGCGCTGGGGCGCTTCCTCACGACGGTACTGTATGCGAAGGAGGGGGCAGAGGACGATGCCCGAATCGAATTCACTCAATTGAAGACGGCCCTCGAGGATCAGGGGCAGATTGGCTTCCTGTCCGCCTTCGAAAAAGATTCCTCCGCTTCTTCTCCGAGTGAGGTGTCCGTGCCGCCTCCCGATCGCTTCACTCACCCGGAGGCGTTCAATACGCTGTTTCTGGCATTTGGGGGACAGGCCCCACGAAAGGAGGAGCGGTCGTATCGGATCCCCATCCTCGTCGACGGAGAGGACGTGTACCTCGATTTTGCAGTGCCGGTCCTGAAGCCTATGCCCACAGAGGTGGATCGGGTTCGGGCCGTCGTGGCCGGAGAGACCCTCAACGTCCCCCTCCTCGAAGACATGCAGTCGGTTGCGCAGACCATGTTCGAGGAGAAGAAGTCAATCGTCTACACCCGGGCCGTCATCCGGGCCTTTCTCAAAGCGGGCGCGACCGAAGGCGCCTCTGCAAAGGCAGAGGAGGAGGCGGGCTGGCTGGCCGGGCAGGTCGCGGATCAGGCCGGCCAACTCATGAGCTATCGGGCGGCACAGGCTGACACGCGGGGATGGCAGACCATGCCGGGGTATGCGTATGCTTCAGTGGCGAAACTCCCTTCCGGTGAGCATGAAGTGACGTTTGAATTTCTGTCCGAGGAGGGCAGCGTACTGAAGAAGCGCACGCGCCGGGTGACCGTCGGAGGGGCGCAGGACTTGGCGCTGGTGGAGTCAATTTATCTCAAGTAACAGACATCTCATCAGTAGCATTCACTCTCATGTGGCAATTTGCATCTCCGTCTCTCCTTCGGGCGCTCGTGCTGGGAGGGATTGCCGTGTTTGGTTTCCTCGGATGCTCCGGGGGCACAGAAGTACAGCGCCAAAAAGAGGCGGTCCCTTCGTGGTTCGAGCAGCCCGATCAGATCTACAGCGATCAGCAATATCTCACGGCGACGGCCGCGGGGCCGTCGTCCCAGGCCGCTCAGAATCAGGCCTTTGGCAACCTCGCACGCATCTTTGAGGCAGACATTGAATCCCGTCAGCAGCTGCTCGACGATTATCGCGAGGTTCGGCAGCAGGGGGACATTGAGTCGACCGAGCAGACGACGCGAATGGTGACGCAGGCCGACATTCGGTCGAACCAGGAGCTGCTCAACGCACAGGTTCTCGAACAGCAGGAAACGGGGGGGACGCACTATGCTCTGGTGGGGATGGAGCGGCAGGAGACCCTCCGCATCTATTCCCAGCAAATCGAGAGCAATCGCGCCAACCTCGACGAATATCGGACCAGGGCCCAGCAGACGGACAATCCCGTCACTCGGCTTGCCCTGCTACGGAAGGCCCTCGTTCTGGCGCGAGTCAATGAGCGATTGGTGCGCCAGCGCAACATCGTCGCGGGCGGGGCAGCGGCCGACCCGGCTTCTCCCATCACGGAGCTGGAGGACGCCGTTCGGCAGGCCCAGGTGCAATGCCCCGTCTTTGTACAGGCCGACGATGTCCCGTCACCGATTCGCTCGCAGGTGAGGTCGACCCTGGAGAGGAGGGGATTTCGGCTGACGGACCAGGCGGAGGAGGCGGTTTTGGACGTTCGGACGTCCTACGAAGAGCGTCCGACCCTGGAAAATCGCTCCGACGCGCACTTTCTCCGCTGGACGCTCGCCATTGAGGTGACCGACAGAACGCGGAATCAGGCCCTCGAGACGTTTACGACTGAAGAGCGAGCCGGTGCTCCGTCGGAATCCGGGGCGCAGCGCCGCGCTCACAATGGGGCCCGGACTGCCATTCAAGAGGATTTTTCTACCTTTCTCGATCAAATTCTTCTCAACGTTAACCCATCATGATGCTTTCCAACACCGTTTTGCACTATCTCCGACTGTCCCTCTACAGCCTTGTCATCGTCTCTCTCGTCGGATGTGGGTCGTCTTCGTCGGTAAGCAGAGTTGACGCCGACCAAGAAACGGACCTGTCCGGGCGGTGGAATGACACCGACGCCCAGCGTGTGGCGGAAGAGATGATCGGTAACGTCCTCGGCAGTGCCTGGTTGCAGCGCTACGAAGAGGGCCGTCCCGTCGTCATCGTGGGGCCCGTGCGAAATAAGACCATGCAGCACATCGACGAGGAGATTTTCATTAAGGATCTGGAGCGTGAGCTCGTCAACTCCGGACAGGTCCAATTTGTGGCGGCCCAAGACGAGCGAGAAGCCATTCGTGCGGAGCGCAGCGATCAGCAGGAGCACGCCACGATGGCAACCGCAGCCCAAATGGCCCAGGAGACGGGGGCCGACTTCATGCTGATGGGGACGATCAGCTCAGAGGTCGAGGAATCCCTTGAAGGCGACAAGGCCTCCATGTTTTACGTGGTAAATCTGGAGCTGATCAACATCGAAAAGAACACCAAAGCCTGGATTGGAACGAAGAAGGTGAAGAAGATCGTGGAGCGGGATCAGTACAGCCTGTAAAGACCAACTCCGTTGCTGGAGTTGGGGGTGGACGGGTGGAAGGATGGATGAATGGAGGTATGGTTGTTCTTACCTCCCATCTTCCATACCGACATCCGTCCGCATTTACTCCTCTGCCGCCTCGAGGAGGGAGGCGATGGTGTCGATGAAGGTATCGGCCTGATCGAGCCAGTGGGCAATCTCGTCGGGGTCGAGCTCGGCAAAATCGTCGAAGTCACTTTCCATACGCTGGTCGAGCAGCGTGTTGAAAAAAGTCCCGTAATCGGCAGAGACCTTTTCGGGCTTGACGAAGTGCTGGCCGAAGAGGGTTTGCGTCCCTTCGTGCGTGTGGGCCTCCAGCTCGCGGGAGGCGAGGAGGGCGTGCACGGCATAGAAGCACGCGTAGTAGCACCGGTTGACGGCTCCGTGCCAGAGCTCTTGCTCCGCGAGGTGTCGAGCTTCCGCCAGCGTCGTTCGGGCACGCTCCAGCCGATACGCGATGCGATCGGAGGTGCCGAGCTTTCGGCGCGGATCGTCGGGGCTTCGGGTACGCACGACAAAAGAGGGGGTTGGTGGAAGAGCGTCCGTTGAACGGTCGGGGGAGTGTAGAGACGGTGATGTCCGGGAGGGGATGCCTCCCTTAGGACGCCAGCTTCTTCCGACGGGCGATGTGCGGAGGCATTTCCATGTCCGGGGGAAGGTCGAGCTGCAGGTTGAGCTCTTGCAGCTGTTCCGGGTCGACCCAGTCGGGCGACTGGACCATCGGCTCCTGCCCGCTCTGCGTTTTGGGGAACGCGATGACGTCGCGGAGCGAGTCGGCGCCGGCGAGCAACATCACGAGGCGGTCCAGCCCGAGGGCGATGCCACCGTGGGGTGGGGCCCCGTAGCGGAAGGCATCCAACAAAAAGCCAAACCGTTCCTCGGCCTCCTCGCGATCGATCCCCAGCACGTCGAAGACCTTCTGTTGCGTCTCGCGAGTGTGGATCCGGATGGAACCGCCCCCAATCTCGTTGCCGTTCAGGACGAGGTCGTAGGCCCGAGCCTGGACGGCCTCGGGGCGTTCGTCCAGGAGGTCCAGGTCGTCCGCTTGCGGAGCAGTAAAGGGGTGGTGCATCGAGACGTACCGTCCGGCCTCCTCGTCGTACTCCAGCAGCGGAAAGTCAGTGACCCAGAGGAACTGGTCCGGCCCAGTTCCCGGATCCGGACGCAGGCCGAGCTCCTCGGCCATGTGAAGGCGTAACCGGCCTCCTTGATGATACACCGTCGGGGCGTCGCCGGCCAGAACGAGCACGAGGTCGCCCGTTTCAGCCCCGACTTGCTCCGCGGCGTGGCGGCCATGCTCGAGGGGAAGCGCATTCGTACTCAGGTTCTGTTCGATCTCGGAACCATCGGAGGGAAGCTGGAAGTAGATGAGCCCGGCCGCTCCAATCTCATTGATCACATGGTCCTCCAGGCGATCCATGGCGGCGCGCCCTCGATCGCCCTCCCCGGGCACGCGGAGGGCAATAATGTCGCCGCCCTCGTCGATGATGGATTCGAAGACGCGAAAGCCACTGTCCGCAAAGCAGTCCGATACCTCGTGGAGCTCGAGGTCGAAGCGCAGGTCGGGCTTGTCCGTGCCGTACGTTCGGAGGGCCTCCTCGTAGCTCATGCGCGGAAACGGTGTCTCCAGGGTCGTGTCCTCGAGCTCCTCCCAGAGTGCCGCCATGAGGCCTTCGGTCAGCGAGTAGACCTGTTCTTCCGTGGCAAACGTCATCTCCACGTCGATCTGGGTGAACTCGGGCTGTCGATCCGCCCGCAGGTCCTCGTCCCGGAAGCACTTGACGATTTGAACGTAGCGGTCCAGGCCGCCGACCATGAGCAGCTGCTTGTAGGTCTGTGGCGACTGCGGAAGGGCGTAGAACCGTCCGGGGTGCAGCCGGCTCGGCACGAGGAAGTCCCGGGCCCCTTCGGGCGTCGACTTCATGAGCACCGGCGTCTCGATCTCGACAAAGTCGTGGTCGTCGAAATAGCGCCGGGTCGTCTGATAGAGGCGGTGGCGCAGGACGAGGTTCTCCTGGAGATTCGGCCGGCGGAGATCGAGATAGCGGTGTTGGAGGCGCAGGTCCTCTCCGATATCCATTTGTCGCTCTTCGTGGGCACTCACCACGAACGGCGGGGTTTCGGCCGTGTTGAGCACATCGAGGTCGTGGGCACTCACCTCAATTTCCCCGGTGGGCAGGTTCGGATTAACGGCCTCTTCCCCTCGAGGCCGAACGGTGCCCTGGATGCTAATGACGTCTTCCCGGCGCAGGCGGCCGGCCGCTTCGTACGCCGTCTCATTGTCCTGCGGCGAAAAGACGACCTGGGTCAATCCGTAGCGATCGCGCAAATCGACGAACACGAGTCCCCCGTGGTCACGACGCGTGTCGACCCATCCTTTGAGGATCACCTCCTCCCCATTGTGATCGGGACGAAGCTCCCCACAGGTGTGAGTACGGGCGCCGTGGGTGTCCGTCGAGATAAGATCTGCACGAGGAGGGGTAGACATGGTCGATGAAGGGATTGAATCAGCGGAAAAAAGGAACCGGGGAGAATGGGGAAGAAGCGTTCAAAAAGCTACCAAGGGCAACGACAGAATCAATGCCCAGTTCGTTCTCACGCCGAATTTAGACATAGAATTAGACAGAGCGGGGGCCAGGCGCTATCTTCCTGATGTTCTTGAGGATTCTGTAATGCCACGATCCCTGTGGCGTCCGACGATTCGTCCATTAACGACCAGGACTCCATGGCTGCCAATGATTCGTCGTCTTCGGGTGTCGCGCCACAGAACGGCGGGGCTGGGGAGGCGACGGCCTCCATTTCGTCTCAGCGTGAAGACTTTTTTGGACATCCTCGCGGGCTCGCGACCCTCTTTTTTACGGAGCTGTGGGAGCGCTTCAGCTACTATGGAATGCGGGCCCTGCTCGTCCTGTTTATGACGGCACCGGCAGGGGCTGCGGCGGCCAATCCCGGCTTGGGCTTCAGCACGGGGAAGGCGACTGCCATCTACGGTCTCTACACGGCGTTCGTGTATCTGTTGGCTCTTCCGGGCGGCTGGGTGGCCGACAATATCTGGGGCCAGCGCCGGTCCGTCTTTGTCGGAGGCTGTGTCATTGCAGCGGGGCACTTCAGCATGGCCCTTCCCGCCCTCGGGCTGCCCGAGGTCACTTTTTTCTACCTGGGGCTCGTTCTCATCGTCATAGGAACGGGATTGCTCAAGCCCAACATCAGCACCATGGTCGGGGATCTCTACCCCGAAGGGGGGGCTCGTCGCGACGCCGGGTTTTCTGTCTTCTACATGGGGATCAACTTTGGGGCCATCCTCGGGCCCACGCTTTGTGGCTGGCTCGGGGAAGGCTTTAGCTGGCACTGGGGCTTCTCGCTCGCTGGGTTTGGGATGGTGGCCGGGCTCATTTCCTACAAGCTCGGTGCGGGCAACCTCGGGGAGGCCGGGTTGCTGGAGGTCGACGACGAAAAGGCGGTGCGTCGGAAGAGCCGCAACTTCTATCTCGTGGCGGCAGCGGTGGCGGCGGCCATCGTGGCCTTTGGCTTTCTGGCGACGTCCGGGGTGATCGCGGTGACCCTTACGGGCGTGGCCGAGGCCCTGGGAGTCGGCATCGTCCTCGTTACGCTGCTCTTCTTCGCGTACCTCACCCTCGGCTGGAATGGCGTTGCGAGCATGGCGGCCTTCTTCGGGGTCGCTGCCTTTGGAATTGGTCAGTTCGTCGAGGGGGCGGCCCTGGCGTCGCAGATCGCCGTCGGCGTCACCGTGCTCTTCTTCATCCTGGTGAGCATCGTGCGACTGGTCGCGCCGCAATACGATGTATCGCTGAAGAAGAAACGGCTGCTCGTCATCTTCTGGCTGTTTCTCCTTTCCGCCCTCTTCTGGTCGGGGTTCGAACAGGCGGGCTCCTCGCTCAATCTCTTTGCCCGCGATCTGACGGCGCGCGGCTTCGGGCCCTACGACTGGATGCAGCAGACGACGCCCTTGCTTCCGGTGCTACTCCTGGTGCTGCCGGTCGGGTACATCTGCTATCGCATGCTCCGGCGGAAGGATCTGTGGTGGGTCGCCAAAGCCGGAGTCAGCCTCCTGGGTGTCCTCGTCCTCGGGTTTCTCGGATGGGTGTCGTATCAGATGGCGGGGGGGTGGACCATGCCGGCCAGCATGCTTCAAAACATCAATCCGACCTTCATCGTCCTCCTCGCTCCCGTCTTCGGCTGGCTCTGGACGTGGCTGGCAAGCCTGGACGCCAATCCGTCGATTCCCGTCAAGTTTGCCCTCGGCCTCTTTGGGCTGGCCGCCGGGTTCTTCGTGCTGTCGTGGGGGGCGGCGCAGGCCTCGCCCGAGAGCCCGGTTGGGCCGGAATGGCTGATCGTGACGTACTTCCTCCACACGGCAGGGGAGCTGTGCCTGTCTCCGGTCGGTCTCTCGTCGATGACGAAGCTGGCGCCGGAGAACCGCGTGGGACAGATGATGGGCGTTTGGTTCGTCTCGACAGCCCTCGGCAATCTGTTTGCGGGCCTTATCGCCGGCCAGCTCGAAGCGCTCGACCCGAGCAGTCTCTTCTGGACGGTGGCCCTGATCGTGGGCGGCGGCGGAATCGCGGCTCTGCTCACGGCGCCGCCGGTGAAACGCCTCATGGGCGACATCAAGTAGCCCATTTCGATTGTCGAATTTCGAATGGCGAATTTTTCCTCACCGTCAAACGGTCGATGCCTTTAAACTGAATGGGGGCTCACTCTTCGGGGACAATCGGAAGAGATCGGTGAGAACCTGTTTCCCGCACATTATTTCCCCCTTAATGCTTTGATGCTTATGATTGATGTTGCAATTACTCGACTTCCTCACGCCGAGGGCCTCGATCTCCCCGCATACGAAACGACCGAGAGTGCGGGAATGGATCTACGAGCAGCGGTAGAGGAGGGCGACTCCCTGACGCTCGCCCCCGGTGAGCGGGCACTGGTTCCCACGGGCTTGAAAATAGCTCTCCCGCAGGGGTGCGAAGGGCAGGTGCGACCTCGAAGCGGACTGGCGCATCGCCACGGCGTGACGGTCCTCAACAGCCCCGGTACCATCGATGCCGACTACCGCGGCGAGGTCAAAGTGCTCCTCATCAACCATGGGACCGAGTCCTTTGGGGTTGAACGCGGCATGCGGATCGCGCAACTCGTGGTTGCGCAGCATGCCCGCGTCTCCTGGGTCGAACGCGAGGCACTGGGCGAGACGGTGCGCGGCCCGGGGGGCTTTGGCTCGACGGGGACTGAGTAATGAGTTGATGAGTGATGAGTGGTGAGGAAATCAAGGTGGGCGAGGCTTCCACACCTCCACACTTCCATGCTCAACGGAGTTGGGATTAGAAGTTCGGGGTAATGCGCAGCCAGAGGGACGGGCCGGAGTGCGCCCCAGGCAGGTCCCGCAGGGGCCAGGAGATATCGAGGCGGATGCGGCGTTCGTCGAGGCCTATGCCGATCCCGGCCGAAGGCAGTACGTCGTCGACGTGCGGGAGGTCATTGGGGCCGCCGACCCAGCCCGCATCCAGAAGACCGGCCAAGAAGAGGTCGTCGAGGATCGGTTCGAAGAGGGTCGCTTCGTCGATGAGGTATTCGGCATTGGCTAAGAGCATCCGGGTGCCTCGAAATCGGTTTTGCGCATAGCTACGTACCGATCCGATGCCGCCGAGCGTAAATTGGGATTGGAGCGGGGCTTTGCTCGTGGCGTATCCGCCCCGGACGCGGAGGGCGAGCCGCGTATCAAATGTGAGAGGGAGATAGACCCGCCCGTCGGCCTCGTAGCGAGCAAAGGACAGGGGGGCGTTCGGGCGGTTGGTGACGGTGGCGCTGACCCGGAAGGCGCTTCCCGTCGGCAGCTCGTCTAGATCCGAAACGTGCCCGGCCGTCAAACTTCCAAACACCGAGTGCATCCGTCCCGGATCGATATTCGGATTCGGGTAGGAGGTGCCGTTGTCGAACAACGACCAATACGTGTGTCTCGACAGTGAACGGTGGACTTCGGACCGGACGCCCCCCGTCAGTTTGACGGAGGACGGCAGCGTGTGAACGCCATAGAGGGTGACACCTTCGGCCTCATAGTAGTCGAAGTAGTCATGTCTGAAGCCGAAGCTTGCGAGGGAGTTTTCCAGGTACGAGGTTTTCCAGCGGTCGGAAGTGAGTGTTTGCTTCTGATAGAGCCCACCAATCTTGAGCCCCGTTGCGTTGGTCGAGTACAGTCGAGATTCGACGCCGACGCTGTAGCGGAGGTCTTTCAGGGCGAGGGCGTATGCGAGCTGACCGAAGACTCGGGCGCGATCCTCGGAGGAAAGCTGGAGCGGAGCGCGTCGAAGGCCGAGCACCAGTCCCTCCACTCGGTTGTACCGAACGGGTGGGGCCATGCGATAGACCGTTGATTCGCGCTCGTACGGCTCGAAGGATCCGCTGCCGGCCCCGACATGGTCTTCAATATGGGACGGGAGAGCGTTCCATCGGTCTTGAGTGGAGCGCTCAGACGCAGAATCGTCGGTCGCCTCAGGAAGTGTCTGAGCCTCGGCGGACGCATTCGGGCTCGTGGTATCGGCAGACGCAGTTTGAACCGAGGGGGGTACGGGCCCACCGAGGAAAGACTGTGCCGCCGCCGTCGGCGCGATGAGCACGATCGACAGAAAGAGTGTAGCCGTGAAGAACCGCAGCATAGCGAGAAGTGAGATGAATGTGACCGTTTACTCACCAGGTGAAGAAAAAACACTTCGCCGTTCCAAGAGGAGTACGAGGAGGCGAAGCTGAATATTCATCAGTAAGGGAATGCTGAAGTAGCGCGTATGTTCTCTCCTGATATTCATCCGTCCATATCATGGCACTGACAGCACAGGCCCCTGCCAAAATCAATCTCGGCCTTCATGTCTTACGGAAACGACCGGACGGATACCACGACATCGAGACGGTCTTTCATCGCGTGGACTGGGTAGACACAATCACGGCCGAGCCTGCCGATCGGCTCTCGCTGACGTGCTCGGACCCCGAGCTTCCGACCGACGAGCAGAATCTGTGTCTTCAGGCGGCTCACCGTCTCAGAGAGGCGTTCGACGTGAATGGGGGCGCACACTTGCATCTCGAAAAGCGGATCCCGTATGGGGCTGGGTTGGGCGGGGGCTCTAGTGATGCAGCTGCCACCCTTCAACTCCTCCGACGCCTCTGGGAGGTGTCTGCGACTCCTCAACAGCTTCGGGAGATCGCCCAGGAGATTGGAGCGGATGTGTCCTTCTTCCTGGGTCGTGAGCCCGCAGCGTACGCCACGGGGCGGGGAGACGATCTGACGCCGCTCTACCGGGAGGGCGATCCGTATCGGCTTCCCTTTCCGGTAGTTATTGCTGTTCCCCCCGTTGAGGTGGAGACCCCTTGGGCCTATCGACAGGTTACGCCGGGAGACACGAACCGGCCAGCGTTGCCGGACCTCGTACGAGCCAATGACCTCGCTTCCTGGCAGACGAGCCTCACCAATGACTTCGAGGCGCCGATCGTCGAAACGTTTCCGGCAGTAGCAGCGCTTCGAGAACGGTTGGCCGTTCACTCAGACGTTTATGTGTCTCTTTCCGGATCGGGGGGGGCGGTGTATGCTGTCTTTCCGTCGAGAGAGTTGGCAGACGAGGCTCAGGAACGCATTCAAGGGGACCTCGTCCGAACACATCTTCAGCATCCCGCTGAATGAGGTTTTTCTCCGTGTTCGGGGGCAAGAGGTCTGCTCCCGAAAGAAGTTTCTCTCCTGAAAAATGCCTCGGATCGGACGGTCAGGACTTCGAAGATTTGTTTTGTTACATTTAATTCTTATACTAGCGCAGTACAATTTGCGCCGTCCGCTAGGGCAAAGAAACGCACCAGTTTCGCCGGAGGAAAGGCGTCGTCCTTCAGTGCGACGGAGAGAAGCCTTTGACGGCTCTCGTCGAGGAAGAATTCAATGCACTGTCTTCTCGTTTGGGGGCTTGATGCGCAAAATGTTTTTCGACCTGTGCCGTCGTTTGCCTTGGTCGGGCGTGCTTTTCACGGCCGCAGTCAAGGCACCGGCGACATCTTCCCCATGGCGCAGTCCCTTGGGGGCTTCTACAGAGACATTTGCAGGATGTGGCGAAGGGGCGGAGAGGGGGGCAGAGCATTGGACTACGGCTTTGAATGAAATTAGAGCCCTGTCTACAATGGGCGTTTCCCCCTGATGCTTTGCATCGGCGCAAGGAGCGAGCAGATCCAGCGGAAGGACTTTAGAGCGTGACACGGGCATCCAACGTTCGCAGGACTACCGACCCCCTTTCCCCTTGTTATGCAGATCACCTGTTGGGGAGTGCGTGGCTCAATTCCAGCTCCGGACCCAGAGAATACCCGCTATGGAGGCAACACCTCGTGTCTCACTGTAGAGCTGGAGGATCGGGTTCTCGTCATCGACGCTGGAACCGGCATCCGAGCCCTTGGATGTGAGCTCGTCGACACAGACAAGACCATCTACGTCTTGCTGACCCACGTCCACAGTGACCACATCGAGGGATTTCCTTTTTTTAAGCCCTTGTACGAGGACGGCCGGTCAATCTATCTCGTCGACCACCGGTATGAGGACACGTGCTGGTCGTTGATCGAGCGCTTCGACGGATTTCATTTTCCCCTGGAGCCCGGTCAGATTCCGGCGACCATCCACCGCATTCAACGTGAGGGACTCTCCTTTTTGAACGAGCAGGGGTTTGATCTCACACAGCTGGCTGTGAACCATCCGGGAGGGGCGTACGGATATCGCATCACGTCCGACGGACGGACGCTCGTGCACATCCCGGACAATGAAATCGACCCTCCGGGGGGTTCTGAGGTCGCTTTTCGGGACCTCGTGGCGTTTTGTCGGGGAGCAGACGTCCTCGTACACGACGCTCAGTACGTTCAGGACGACCTGCCCCAAAAAGCCGGATGGGGGCACAGCATCCTCGAAGATGCCTGTCGGCTGGCCCGCGAGGCGCGCGTCGACCATCTGGTGTTTTTCCACCACGATCCAGAGCGGACGGATGACGCCCTCGATGCCATGGAGGCCCGCGGTCGACGGGTCCTTGCCGGCACCGACATTCAATGTACGGCGGCCTACGAGGGGCTCACACTTTGATCCCAGAGAGATCCCGAGGAAGTAGGCACAGACCGGGCATTCGCTCCGAAGCTCCCCCCAGAGCGCACGTTAAATCACGGACGTGAGAGACGACCAGGGGACCGCCCTAGATTCGGCTGTAGTACTGGTCGTCGTCCTCATCGTCCTCGTCGTCGACCATATAATCGTCTGAGGGAACCTCGAGGTAGGCCATCAACCAGTCGAGGGCCCACACCTGTTTTTCAACGCCGTCCCAGCTGTATCCTTCTTCGATGCGTTGGGCTACGCTTTCCCAATCGACCGTCCAGTCCTTGTAGACGTGAAAGGAGAACTGGTGGTCGTCGGTCTCGAAGTAGATGGCTCCCTCTTCGGGATCGTAAATGGTTTCCGCGCCGCCATCCTCACGCGCCATCTTGGCCCCTAGTACGACGAGAGGCACCTTGAAGCGGTAGTCCATCTTGTGGACCCGCTTGGCTTGGCTGTTGAGGAAGTTGGCTAAGGTCGCACAACCATCACTCACCTCCATGGCAGCCTTCGCTGCTTGACGAGTGGGCTCGTCGGCCTCGATCTTGTCGAGTGCCGCTTCGACGAGGGGCCACACTTCCACGGGCTCCTCACTCTTGGTTGTATTTTCCTTGCGCGGGATGACTACGGTTCGGTTTTCGATATCCACGGGTCTGAATGCATTGATTGCGAAACCGGCCGTACGTCTTGTCGGGACGTACGAGCCCATGCTTCGGTAGCGAGGAAGAAGTAGGATTTCTACAAAATGAGACCGTTCCATCGAACATGCAACCGTCAGGCAATTCGACGGGCGCCGATGGGACGAGAGGCCGCAAAAATTCCGTTATTTGCTGACGAAGGGACGCAGGGACGTTTCGCCTCCGGACACTGGAAATCGACTGCCTGTCGTATGGTTCGGTCCCCATCGCGGGGAATCTTCCAGCTTAGAGACTTTCATCCAACATAGGGGGGGCTGATGCGGCCGGTCAGGGTTGTCAGTCGAACCAATCGAGCCGTGGCAGGAGAGTTCTTTATTGCTCCAGTTCTGCGTCCAGTTCCAGGGCGGCGTCCACGAGGTCGTCTTCGATGCTGTCGAGCTCATCGTGCTGGGCCACGTACTGCCGAATGGCTTCTTCGAGGCTCGACTCGCGTGTCACGATGGTGCGGCGCTTGCGTTCCTCCGGCTCTACAGTTCGTTCGATGGCAGCAATCGTATCGGCAGCGTCGAGGGCCTCTCGAATGCGAGCCTGATCGACGAGGGAGACTTGAGACTCGTCGATGTGGTACCGCACGCGGACAATGGCATCGGTTACGTCTTTCGACGTGATGGACTCCAAAATGCGTTCTGTGGGATTCTCTGCATCCCGGGCCTCCACCTCTATGGCGACGAAGGGACGAGCAGGGGTTTCCATAAAAGTAGTATGGGTCGAGGGATCCCGCGTCGGGTCGATGTCGACCAGATAGAAGCCTTTGGGTTCATCGTGCTCTTTGAACGTGACGCGTTCGATACTTCCCGAGTAGACGACGGGCGTCTGCCCCTCCGGATTTTGGTCCTGTGGTTTGTGAATGTGGCCGAGGGCCACGTAATGAATGGGGGGGAGGGCGAGCTGACCCACTGTAAACTTGGGTTCCGAGGCAATCAGGGTCGTCCGCTCAGAGCCAGAGAGCGACGCGCCCTGAACGGTGACGTGGCCCGCGAGGACGGTGGGCACGTCGGGCGAAAGAGGTTCCTCCGTACCGTCGGGTCGGGTGCCCATCGCGCCCTCTAAGATTTCGTTGGTTCGGCGCTGAATGTAGGTGACGTAATGCTCCTCAATAAACTGCCGAAGCTCGTCGGGGCTCATCGAACGGTACTCGTCCTTCGTCAGGATCTGACTCCGGATGGGCCACGGCAGGGGAATGAGCTGAAGGGGGCCGCTCTTGGTGTCGACGATCTGAACGGAAGAGGCCGGTTTTCGAAAGCAGTAGACTTCGCCGGCCACGTGCTCGAAAATGTCGAGCGAGGACGCTCGGCCGAAGGTGACGGGATGGTCGTGGTTCCCGATGATGAGGATGATGGGGATGTCCGCCTCGGCGAGGGGTTGTAGGGCCTGGACGAAGAGTTTTTGCTGGGTGGGCGTCGGGTCGGCGGTGTGGTACGCGTCCCCGCAAAAGAGGAAGGCGTCGACGTCGTCTTCTAAAGCTCGCTGCACGACGGCTTCGAGCGAGTGTTGAACGTCCAGGAGTCGGGTGTTGAGGCCGGTTTCTGGGTCCCGACGGCCGTGTGCCTTGGCCCCGAGGTGAATGTCAGCCGTGTGCAACAGCCTCACAATTTCGATTTTCGATTGGCGAATTGCGAATTAGGTAGTATTCGAACAGCCCGTTTTCCACTTGGCACGCTCATTCGAAATTCGACATTCAGAATTGCCCTCACCAGCCGATTTGGTCCTCGCTCTGACCGGTGGTGTCCTCTGGGGGGCCAAACCCCTCGACCATGGGGAAGGATTCTTCTGACAACGACACAGAGTCCGCCTCGACGATGCGTCGGTAGTAGTCGCCGACGAGGAAGAGGGCACTGTGGGCCCCCTGGCCCCACCAGTTGGTCCGGAAGGTGACTCGCTGATCGTCAAAGCCGACCCAGGCCCCACTCACGAGTTCGGGGTGCATGAGCATGAACCACGTATCGGCGGACCGCTGAGTGGTCCCCGTCTTTCCGGCGAGGTCGTAGTCACCGAGGTTAAACTGCCATCGAATGCGCTGGCCGGTTCCGTAATCAATCACGCCCCGCATCATATCCACCACGGTATAGGCCGTTTGCTCGGACAAGGCTTCTTGGGGGCTCGGAGAGGTCTCCCAGAGCACATTTCCGTACCGGTCCTCGACGCGCGTCACGGAGGTGGGTTCATTGTAGAGCCCTCCATTGGCGAGTGTACTGTATGCAGCAGCCATCTCGAGGAGCGTGACACTGCTCGTGCCAAGAGCGATGGACGGCACGGCCTGGAGGGGGCTCTGGATGCCCATCCGGTTGGCGTAGCGAGCCACCGTGTGCGGGTTGAGCTCCAGTGCGACGCGGGCCGTGATGGTGTTCTTCGAGTTGGCCAGGCCCTGGCTCAGGGTGAGCATTTGACCGCTATTGCCCGAGAAGTTGGAGGGGCTCCACGTCGTGTCGGCATTCGGATCCTCCCAGGTGAAGGTGCTGTCGAGAAAGGTGTCGTACATCGAGTAGCCGTTGTCAATGGCAGCCGTGTAGGTGAACGGCTTAAAGGCAGAACCAGACTGGCGCCGGGCGATGCCTACCTTGTCGTATTTGTTGTCCTTGAAGTCACGACCTCCGATCCAGACCTTCACGTGGCCGTTGCGCGGGTCGATGGAGACGAGGCCTGCTTCGAGGCGGGTTTTGACTTCGCGCAGGGAGTCCGCAAAGGCTTCATCCGAGCGAAGCTCCTCGAGGGCCTCGTCTTCACTCATGCCCCGAGCACGGAGGGTGTCGTAGCGACTCGTGCCGCGAATGAAGTCGTCGACCGTTTCGGCTTTCGACTCCCAGAAGTATTCGAAGGGCTCGTAGTCTTCTCCCGGCTCCAGGTCCTGGTAGTCTGCGAGGGCGTCGCTGTAGGCCGTGGAATCAGGTTGACTCCATTCGTAGTCCACGACCTTCTGCAACAGATTCATCTGCTCCGTGACGGCTTTGCGAGCCAGCTTCTGGAGCTCCGAATCGATGGTCGTATACACGCGGAGGCCGTCTCCGTAGACATCGTGTCCTTCCAGGGGGTGGCCTTCTGTCCGCGACCATTCCGACAATTGGTTGCGCACGTGTTCGGCGAAGTAGGGCGCAAAACTGGCGTGTAGCTCCGCCGAGTGATATTCTGCCGCCACCGGTTCCTCTCTGTTCTGCTGGTAGAAGGAAGCGGTCAGGTAGTTTTCCTGAACCATCCGTTGCAACACCACATTTCGGCGCTGCTTCGAGCGCTGAGGATTGTTTATCGGATCGTAGTAGGACGTAGCCTTGAGGAGACCGATCAAGGTGGCAGCTTGAAGCTCATTCAGGTCGCCTGCCGACTCGCCAAAATAAGTTCGGGCAGCCGCTTCAATCCCGAAGGCGTTGTTGCCAAAGGTGACCGTATTCAGGTACATCTCGATAATCTCGCGCTTCGTGTAGCGCCGCTCGAGCTCCACGGCGGTGACCATCTCTTTAAACTTTCGGGTCAACGTGACTTCGCGCCCCACCTCTTCGTTGTAGAGGTTGCGAGCCAGCTGCTGGGAGATGGTCGAGGCCCCCCGGAAGTTTCCCGTGAAGATGTCAAACGTCGCGGCCATGATGCCCTGAGGGTCGACCCCCCAATGTTCTTCGAATCGATGGTCTTCCGTGGCCACCAGGGCGCGAACGGCGTGGGACGAGATGCTGTCGTAGGGCACCCACGAGCGGTTTTGTCGGGCGTACCGGGCCAGTTCCTCGCCGTCGGACGTAAACGCGACCGTCGCCAGCTGGACGTCCGGATTTTCGAGGCGTTCGGTCGACGGGATATCATCGGTCAGAGACCAGATGTACAGTCCGACGCCGAGCACACAGGCCAGGAGGAACCCCGTGAAGACGGAGAGCGCCACGGCGGCCTGTGCCTTTTCTGGATCACGGATTCGGCGATGGAAGAACCCGCGAATCCCTTTGCGCGGGCGGTCCGAGTCGGGACCGCCGGGCTGGCCGTTGCCCGGAGAGGGCTCTTGGCGCGCCGAGGGGTCTTGAAAGTACTGCTCCAGTTCTTCTTCGGAATACGACCATTCAGCCATGATCCAGCGAGGCGATGGAGAATTGATACGGGCGACCTCCCAGGGAGGAACGACCTACGGCTCAGGGAAGCGCCCACTACAGACCAACAGATTCAATGTCGATGGCACGCGTACCGTTCCACCGGAGCAAATGTAGGCCGTCGTCCTCTAAACGGGCAAAGGACCGGTTTTCGTACCAGTTGCCCGTATTCACGTAGACTCCTTGCGGAGAGGAGTGGAGAGCAGGGACGTGACTGTGGCCCATTACGACGGCATCGAGCCCATCCTGCTGGAGAAGATGCTCGGCCTGAGTCCGGAGCGCGTCGACCACCTCTGGGTCGGGATCCTCTTCGTGCAGTCGTTGACTCACCCATTGGGCAAGTCGGAGGCCCAGATCGGCGGGCAAGAGCGTTTGGTACAGGGCGACCAGAGCGGAATTGCGCAGGAGTGGGCGAAGCCAGGGGTAAAGGCTGTGGGTAGAGCCCAGGGCGTCGCCGTGGGTTAGGTACAGGCGAAGCCCCTCGTGGACCGTTTCGAGAGGACCGGATACGATGCGGACGCCGAGTTCTTCGGCGAAGTAGTCTCGGTGCCACGGATCGTGGTTGCCGACGAGGTACGTCACGGGGGTGCCCGCATCGGTCCAGTCGGCGAGGAGGCCCTGGAAGCGAACGAAGCCTTTCGGCACCAGGTGACGGTATTCGATGTATCCTTCGAATACGTCTCCCACTAAATACAGGTGGTCGACGTGGCCAGCATGGGCGGTAAGACAGTCGATGAGATCCGATTCCTTGGCCCGCTCTGAGGCGGCGGAGCCTTGGCCAAAGTGCATGTCGGAAACAAAGAGGACCACTGGACCGAACAGAGAGGAAAGTAAACGAGGAGAAGAAGAGATGAGGGATCCGCGTCGGGGGGCTCCGTACTGAACGGACGGAGGCGACGATACGTAGGAAGCGACCGACCAAGGTTACCCTTCGGTCCCGACTGTTCCCGAATGGCGCTTTGAACATATGCCCCAACGCACCCAATACCGGCCGCCGACGCGATTCTCGGTGATGCCGCCGGTGATCAAAAATCTGCTCATCATCAATGGGTTGTTTTACCTCGCACAGTTTGTAGCGGGGGAAACGCTTGCGGAGTCATCCATCCTGGCCCACGTCCTTAATCACCTTGCCCTCTATCCGCCGGGGATCTCCGAGTATGGGTACACGCTCTTCGCTCGCGGGGAGATCCCGGGTTTTTGGCCGTGGCAGGTCGTCTCGTACAGCTTTCTGCACGGGGGGCTGGGCCACCTCTTTTTCAATATGTTTGCCCTCTGGATGTTTGGGGTCCAGATCGAAAATCGATGGGGCTCACAGCGTTTTGGCATCTTTTATTTCGTGTGTGTGGTCGGGGCGGCCCTCACGCACATGTTTTTCGTGGACAGTCCCGTTCCCACGGTGGGGGCTTCGGGAGGCGTCTTTGGGGTGCTTCTCGCCTTCGGCATGATGTTTCCCAATCAGCCCATCTACATCTGGTTTCTGTTTCCGATCAAGGCCAAGTGGCTCGTCATTGGTTGGGGCCTCCTGGAGCTCTGGTCGGGGGTGACGGGCACGGCGACCGGGGTGGCCCACTTCGCCCACCTGGGCGGAATGTTCTTCGGGTTTTTTCTCATTCAGTACTGGCGAGGCAAGCTTCCCGTGAAGCCACAACATGCAATGCGCTGGTGACCGTATTTAGGAAGGCGGAGGCGTTTCTTCAGGAGGAACCAAGGACCCGGGCCCGATCGAAATCGGTGTAGGGACAGTGCCTTTTTTGCAGAATTCCTCGGTGCAAACCTTGCCCAAATTGTACGGTACAACGCGTGCATCCGTCGGTGAATCCTCTACGATGGACGCCCAAGGATTTCTACGAATGGGGGTTGAACAGCATGGTGAACGGACGTGAGTGAGTTCAAGACCTGGTATTATCGGCAGCCATCGGCGCTTCGGACCATCGTCACCATTAACGTGGCGGTGTATGTCCTCGCGCAGTTCTTGCATCTATGGCCTGCCGGGTTTGGTTTCCTGCAGGATCACTTTGCTCTCCATCCGGTCTTTCCGGACATCCTGTTTGAGCCGTGGCAGCTCGTTACCTACAACTTCTTGCATACGGCAGGAGGGCTCGGCGGCCTGTTGCACGTCGGCTTCAACATGCTGTGGCTCTTTTGGATTGGCCGCGAGTTCGAGCGGATGCACGGGTCCCAGAAGTTTTGGACGGTGTATCTGGTGGCCGGGGTCGGCGGAGGGATCATGTGTCTGTTGCTCCAGCCCCTCTTTCCCCGAATCACGGGCACAGGCGTCATCCCCGTCGTGGGCGCTTCGGCGTCGGTTCTCGGGGTGCTCATGACGGTGGCCATTCTCTACCCGCATAAGCAAATCGGTCTTCTCTTCTTTGGGGTCGTTCGGCTGCTCTATCTGGTGGTCGGATTCTTGATCATCGATGCGATCCTGATGTTGTCGAGCAGTGGAACGGCCGTAGCGGCGCACTGGGGAGGGGCCCTCACAGGGTATCTCTACGCCAAGGTGCTTCGGGGAGAGCTGCGCGCCCCTTCGTGGCTCGGATTCCTCTTCGGGGGGCGTTCGTCTCGGTCCCGAACGAGTCGCTCATCGTCGTCGACCGGCTTGCTGAAGCGGATCGAAGGATTTTTTGGGGGAGGGGATGATGAAGAATCGTCCCCGGCCCGGCCGACCGGATCGGACGGCACCGCTGGACAATCCGGGAGTCGGACGAAGGAGGTCGATCGGATCCTGGACAAGATCAGCGAGCAGGGATACGATTCCCTCAGTGAGGAAGAAAAGCGAATCCTCTACGAGGCGAGTCAGTCGTGAACCCCGAGTTGGCGAGTCATGAGTTGATGAGTGGCGAGTTACGAGTCTCTTTTCCAGTCGGGGAAAGCGTGAGTCGGGAGGGGGCTATTGGCCCATGAAGCGAATTCCCCCATACGCCCAATCCCCCACACTCACGTCCCCCTGTCACCCCACGGCTTGTCAATCTCATTTGAAATGTAGAGATGTAACGTCGACGTTGCACAGCAGAGAGCGGAGTCTCTGGAGCCTGGGCCCGCTGTGTCCGTAGGACCTTCTGGATTTCACTTTCTCCATCAACTCGCTTTGTCCCAATGGATCGCCCTCGCCGTCAGTCGCGCCCCGTTCAGGTTGGTGACGTTCAGATCGGAGGCGACGCTCCGATCTCCGTGCAGTCGATGACGACGACGAAGACGCACGAGGTGGACACCACCCTCGATGAGATTGAACGGCTCGCGGACGCCGGCGCCGACCTCGTCCGCGTGGCGGTGCCTCGGCCGGAGGATGCCGATGCCCTGGCCGACATCGTGCAGGGCGCCTCCGTTCCCATCGTGGCCGACATCCACTTCAACTACCAGTACGCCCTAAAGGCCATTGAGGCGGGCATCGACAAGGTTCGGATCAATCCCGGCAACATCGGCAAGCCCGAATGGGAGCGGGAGGTTCTCCTCGCCGCCAAGGAGGCGGGCGTCCCGATCCGAATCGGCGTCAATTCGGGCTCTCTCGAAGAGGACATTCTCGAAAAGCACGGCTATCCCAAGCCCGAAGCCCTTTTCGAGAGTGCCATGCGACACGTGGAGGTCTGTGCCCGCAACGACTTCGAGGACATCGTCATTTCCGTGAAGCACTCGGATCCGTACATGATGATCCAGGCCTACCGGCGCGTGGCCGAGGAAACAGAGTATCCCTTGCACCTAGGGGTCACTGAAAGCGGGACGCTCGATACGGGCACCGTCAAAAGTTCGATCGGCATCGGGTCCCTATTGGCCGACGGCATTGGGGACACCATTCGCGTGTCCCTCGCGGCGGATCCTGTGGAAGAGGTGAAGGTGGGGCATCGTATTCTCAAGTCTCTCGGCATTGGTCGGCCCGGGGTCAACATCATTGCGTGTCCCACGTGTGGCCGCCTCGTGGGCGATCTTTTCTCCATCGTCGAGGAGGTGGAAGAAGCCGTCGCCGAGCGCAACTTCGACAAGGACCTGAACGTGGCGCTGATGGGGTGTGCCGTGAATGGACCGGGCGAGGCCAGCGGGGCCGATCTAGGCATTTCGCTGGGCCGGGGGCGCGCTCACTTCTTCAAGCACGGTGAGGTGGTCGATACCGTACCCGAGGACGAGATTGTCGACACCGTTCTCGAAGCCATCGAAAACTGGGACGAAGACGCTGCCCCCTCCGGGGACGGGGCTCCGACCGAGCAAGAAGACTCTTCTGAGGCGGAGGACTCTCCCGACGTCACGGGGGTGACGACGCCCGACCTTCCGACTTCATGAGGGGACGCTGAAGCGTTCTCGGGATCTCGTGTCGTCTGTGAATTGGCTTTCTTGTCCAGGGTCGAAGGTGCACCCATGGAGATAAAGTGAAGATGCTCAGCGATCCGGTACGAGTTTGCAATTTGTTTTACAGTTGTCGAAATATCGAAATGATGATGCTGTCCACTCTCCATCTCCGGTTTGATGGAGGAATGCCGGACGCAGGACGAGGAAACTGAGACTCCGCCGTCCTGGCTGGCCACTTGTCCTGATTCTCTTCTATATAAATTTCTGACGTTCCTATGAGCGATCAACCGCCTATTGCCTGCGATCTTACGGCGATTGAAGACGAGGACCTCGAGCCCCATCGCGAGACCGCAGAGGCTGTCTTTGAGGCCATCGACGGACTGCGGGAGCTTCCGGACGGGTATGCATTTCGCCTTCCTGCAGAGACGCAACTCATCTCCCAAGTTGGGACATTTGTGTCCCGCGAACGGCTCTGCTGCCCGTTTTTCAACTTCACACTGGAAGTGACCCCGGACCGCGGGCCCGTCTGGTTAAAGCTCACCGGACGAGACGGCGTCAAAGAGTTTGTCGAGGAGGCCGTTCTTCCGCACTGGGAGATTGAGGGAGGCGCCCGTCCGTCGGATTCGTAGTACGATCCTTGTCGCATTAAAATTTCCAATGCACCACTTTCCCCATGTCTAGTGCTGAGAATCGCTTTCCCCACGGATTTTTCTGGGGCGTCGCGGCTACCGTCGTCATGTCGATTCCCATGCTCATTGCCACGGCCACCGGGGTATCGCCTCTTCCGGAGCCGATTCCGGCGGCGCTCTCGAAGAAACTGCTGGGAGCAGAGACGGCGGGTTCGCTGGTAATGATCGTTGCCGTCGTGAGCCATCTGGGCTACGGCGGTGTTTGGGCGGGCCTTCTGGCAACTCAGGTTCGACCTGTAACCATCGGCAAGGGACTCGCTCTGGGCGCTGGGTTGTGGCTGCTCATGCAGGTGATCGTGCTTCCCCTGCTCGGATGGGGGCTGTTCGGACGGGCTGTGACTCCCGCCATTGCGATGGGTACACTGGTGCTGCACCTCATCTACGGGGCCACCGTGGGGGCGGGGATGGACCGGACAGAGGTTTCTGCGGCGGCGTGAGGGGGCGCGGATTGTCTGACCTGCGGAGAGGAGCAAGGCGCCCGCCCCTGCCGGGTAGAAGAGCAGCTCATCATTCGGGGGCCCCTTGTTGGGAAATGGGCCAGGAAGAGGGGGGAGGGTAGGAAGCGTCGGGTATATTCGAGGGATGTGTTTCCGGGCCGGGTGCCCTTCACCCCAGGAAAGTGTTCGCGACGGGCACTACGGGTCGCACGTCCCCGTCGGACGGGAAGTTCGATTACCCCACGTAGGCGATGAGGAGTATCGTCACGATGAACGAGACCACGGTCAGTAGGGCCACGGTGAGTGACAGAGTGCTACTGGTCTGAGACCGCTCTGCAGGCCCCGCGAAAATGGGGTCCCCCTCGGTCGTGTCCTTCGTCGCGTCCGGTTCCGAGTGTGGTTCGGTTTCGGGGGCTGGGATCGGGGAGATTTCAAAGGCAATGGGGGTGCTCCACGGGCCCGGAGTGGAGTGAGGAAAGAGGGACCGTACGCGCCAGTACAGGGGAGAGTCCTCTTTGGGGAGGGCCTTATAGAGGGTGAGTGCGGTCGTTTGGTCGAGCGTCAAGTCCACCTCCACCGTCGAAAAGTCCTCACGTTGGGTCACCTGGAGCTGGTAGCCCGAGGCTTCGGGAATCGGTTCCCACGCAAAGGTGGTGGCATTTCGATTTGCGGAGGTTTCTGCCGTCGGGTGTAAGGGGACGGGGGAAGCGTCGACCAGCAAGGCCTCCCGCGGCTCGGCCTCGGCGGATCCTCTGGCAAAGTGGGCTGCGTTGCTCCAAGCGGAGGTCCAGTCTGACGTTTCCGCGCGAACCCGCCACGCAGCAGTGGTTTCTCCGGTCGGGAGAATCGAGTCGAGCGCAATCGTCGTCTTTGGCTCGACGGTCTCATCGTAATGGATGGTGTCGAACTCGTCGGACGCGGCAATCTGCAGGCGATAGTGATCGACGTCGGGCACTTGGGTCCAGTCAAATTCGGGGGCCTCTTCGTCGACGGGTTGCCGGGCCACTGGATGCGTCGGGACGGGCACCGGTTTCGTAGCGGAGGGCGAATCCTGGGGGGAAGTTGGGGAAGCCATGAAAGCCGCGATTCACGTTGGACAACGGACACTCGTAAGGGACTCAATAACTTAATCAAGGGAGCGGGGCAAGGCAATTGGAGATTGGTTGAGAGAGGAGGAAGTTGTATGTGGGTTTGGGGAGGTTTTGGTGTTTGAGAAGTGAAGAGGCACGTGTAGGAGGAGGACATTCCGGGCGGGAGAGCAGGAGGGAAGGCACACCCGGAAAACGAAGGGAGGGGCGGTCAGAGAGGCAGTGGGTGAAAAGCACCAATTTGTTTTCTTGCCCCTCGATGTACGCGAATCTCCTGTGGTACCGGAGGGAGGCACCTGGAGGAGCCGGGACGGGCGCTCAACCTCGGACGGCTCGTCTTCGTACCGTTCTATAGAGTGGACCCGGGTGGAAGCGATCCGTGTCGGCAGGGTGACGTCTTCATTTCATAAAGAGGCCTCAACGTACAATGCTAACTATCGACCGCATTCTCTTTCCGACCGATTTTTCCTCCGTGGCAGAGGGGGCGTTTGCACACGCTGCTCACCTGGCGCTCCGGGCTGGGGCCACCATTCACGTCTTCAATGTGGTCGCGCCGGACTCGGACGACGCGGGCAATCCGATGGACTTTTTGCCCGAAGAGCCGGTAGAGGGCAACCAGGTCAGCGAGGCAGCTCCTCACCGCATCGAGGTGAAGACCGCGACCCAGGAAGAAGGAACGGTCTCGATTATCTACGCGCAGACGGACAGTACCTCGCCCGCAAAAGCCATTACGGAGCACGCGGACGACCACGACATCGATCTCGTGGTGATGGGAACCCACGGGCGGACGGCCGTGGATCGACTGCTGAGTGGAAGTGTCGCCGAGCAGGTGGTTCGGGAGGCACCGTGTCCGGTGTTCACGGTGTTGAGCGGGGAGGAAGATACGGCGGCGCCCGCGATTGATCGGGTCCTGGCCCCGGTCGATTTGTCCGAGCAGTCCTCTCTGGTCGTGGATCACGCCGCCGTGTTGTCCGAGACCTACGGGGCGCCGCTCGATCTCCTCCACGTGGTCGAGGAGGCGGCCTATCCGACGGTGTACGGGATTGACCCGCTGACGCCCACCCATCCGGACGTTCAATCGCGGGCGCGAGAAGCCCTCGAGACCCTGGCCGAACGGATTGAGATCGCCGAGGAGCGGTTGAACCTGTACGTGGTTGCCGGCTATGCGGCGCGCGACATCGTCGACTTTGCCGAACAGCAGGAGACCGATCTCATCGTGATGGCGACCCACGGCCGAACGGGGTTGGATCGGTTCTTTATCGGCAGTGTGGCCGAAAAGGTGGTGCGGCGGGCGCCCTGTCCCGTCTTTACCGTGAAGAGCTTCGGGAAGTCGCTGGTCCCAACGGCAGAATCGGTGAAGAAGGAGCAGGGCTAACGCTTTCTCCCAAGGACCATCGTCTGGAGGGTTGCCCCAAGGGAGGATTTTCCGTGCGTGAACCCTACAGTTCCTTCGTAAGAGAAACGTACTGAAAGGGAGCAGGGGAGAGGCAACGTTCTAACCACATCATTCACGGACTTGAGATAGGGAGAAATAGGTCCTTACATTTAGGCACCCCGTTTAGGAGGGGTACGTCGTCGTTTGTACGACCTCGCTTTTCTCATCTCCCTGGTTCTCCTGATGTCTCGCGAGTCCTCTTCGCTTACTGCCGATTCGGAAGGGTCCGTCGACGTCAATGGAAGTGTCCGGGAGGAAGAAGGGGGGCTTCGTGCATGGCACATCGCGGGACTCCTGCTCCTGGTTGCCGTCTTTGGGTTGGGTCTGTACGGCCTCTGGCCGGTCATTACGGGAGACGCTGGGGAGGAGGCCGCGCGGGAGGACGTCGAGGCGCCCTCGTCGGAAGCGCAGGTGGAGGTCGTGGTCGCTCAGGAGGAGGATTTCCCCCTGCGAACGGAGGCCAGCGGACACCTCGTTCCGTGGCGGCAGGCGACGCTCCGTGCGGAGGCGAGTGGACAGATCGAGGAGCGCGCCGTGGAAGAGGGAGACTACGTGGCGGCCGGAGGACTTCTCGCCCAACTCGAAAACCGCGAGGAGCGGATTGCCCTGGAAGAGGCCCGAGCCGAGCTCTTGACCGCCGAGGCGGAGTACCAAGCCAACTACGGGGGAGAGACTGCAGAACCGACCGCCAACGAAGAGGCGGGGAGCAGTCCGGCGTCCTCTTCTGCGGACAGCTCTGCAACCGAGCGCCGCCGGGCGACCCAGGCCGCCACCAGTGGCCTCACCGCGGCCCGGCAGGCCGTCGAGCGCGCCCGTCTCAACTTGGAACGGACCCGCGTCACTGCTCCCTTTGCCGGTCGTGT
>CAYXAD010000012.1:0-27084 GCA_964462965.1 uncultured Salinivenus sp. | reverse complement strand
TCCGCCTTGTCGTCAGAGTGGACGAGGTCCAGGAGCCTGCGGCTGTACCGATACGTGTACCAGAGCGCGAGAAATAGCGGGTAAACGTGCAACAAATGGGCGATCCGGGGAGCCGATGCTTTACAGCCACGCGGACCGCGTCTAATGCCTACGGCTCGACGCTGTTGCGAAGTGCTGCCCGAAGATCCGCCCTTCGCAGCGGGACGTCTACCTCGGGTACACTAAGCCCCTCCAAGAGACGCCCAGCGCCGCTCTGCGAGCTGATCGGTCGCGCCCATCCATCACCACCACCGGCCGCCCGCGATCACACGCCACCCCGGAGGAGCCGTCACGCGGCCGCTGCGCCGCTCACTCGGAGGTTGGGTTACGCGTCGTTGGGAGTGGCCTCGATGACTTCCAGGACGGAGGTGTCGACCTGCCGGCCGACGCGATCGAGGTCGACCTGGGCCAGCACGTCGGGCTCGACGGTGTGCACGTCCACCTCAACAGTTTCCTCGCGCAGTTCCTGGAGGTCCTCCTGCAGGGCGGACTCATCCTCGAAGACGTATGCGAGCTGCTGTGCCTCCTCCTGCGCTCGCTGCGAGCCGCCCCAGACGTCGCCCTCATCGTGGTCTTCGGTGTCCTCCGCATAGACCCACTGACGATCCTCCTCCACGTGGGCGAGTACCGCCCCCGTCTCCTGATGCTCGTAGAGGATGTGCCCCTCGCCGGTGGTCTCTGCGTACTCCTCCAGGAGGCTATCCCGCGTCGACTCGAACGCCTCCAGGACGTGAGACTCGGCGTTCCCGTGGACGGGGGACAGCTGTCTGAGGGTTTTGTCCGCGGCGTATTGGAGCTTGAACGACGGCTCGAAGGCACCGGCCTGCTTGAGGTGCCCCAGCGTCGAGCGGAGCTTGAGTGACGTGTTGATCGTGAGGGTGGCCATAGGTCGGGGTTGTGATTAGTTAGACTTCGGTTCTTCGACGACGAGTGGGTCTCGATCGGATCGGTCGGCTCGCACCACGTAGTAGCAGTCGATGTCCTCGGCTTTGCCGCCCTTGATGCCAATCACGACGCGCTGTGGAGTCGCCGCCTTTACGTAGAGGTCTTGGTGGGAGCCGCGCGGCGTCAGGTCGACGGTGACGGTGCCTTCTCGGGCCAGGGCAGAAAAATAGTCTGGAAGGAGGATGACGCCATCTCCGGTGTGCATCCCGCGCTGATAGATGCCACGCTCCGGGCCTTCGAGGGTGGAGTGGCGGAGGTGGTAGCCCTCTCGGGTCGGATGGTCAATCAGGAAGTTTTTCGTGGTAGCAGTGAAGGTACCACTAGCGTGAGCATTACCCCATATCACGAAGCTCGCGTCGGGGCCGGTGCCATCACTATATCCTGGACTGAAGAATTCATACCGACCGTTATCGACCGTAAACTGAAGGGTGCGTGTCTCACTTACATTTGTCCATATTTCCGCACCCACATTATCAGATCCATCCTCCCATACGATAGCGTATTCAGGCCCGAACACATCTGTCTCCCGAAGTGCTATACCCTCACCATCTATTCTCCAACGAAAACTCCCTGAGTTCGAGATCATGCCCCCACTGCCCATCGTCAGATCGTTCGTGACCGTCGCGCTGTTGGCGAGGATGGAGTCGGTGAGGATGCTGTTGGTTTGCACGCCGTTGTCGTCGGCTTGGAGGACGACCTCCCCATTGTTTTGAAGGTAAAACCCCATGCCGGAATGGGGACCAGAGTTGCCGACGTAGATCCTGTTATCGGCATCGTAGAACAGCCAGAAGTTTGCCGTGCCGTCATCACGGAGACGGTATCCCCCATTGATGGAGTCACTTTCCAGATAGACTCCGTAATCCCCACCGCCCATGTCACCAAACAGGATCTCGTTCCCGGATACTTGCCGCGTCAACTTGCTGGTGGTGAAGGTCCAGCCGGCGATTTGATTCGTGCTCCCCAGCTGGAAGATATCGTTACCGCTCACCTCTCCCCGAAGCCCCCAGTTATTGTTTCCTCCATAGTATAGCTGGACGCTATTTTGCTCGGGGGGGTCTCCTGTCACCTTCACATGCGGAGAATTTCCGCTGCCATACGTTCCGATGATCATGCGCCCTGCACCATCGTTTGCCCAGCCCCCTACATCGTCCCCGATACGCACCACGCCGCCCACCTCTAGGTGGTCCTGGATCGTCCCAGTCGTCGCCTCGATGTGCCCGGAGAGAAAGACATTATCCCCGTACAGCCCGTACCCGCTCGGGTCGGTGCCGCTCGGTAGCTGCGGTGCCCCGGAGAGATTGCCGTCCATCACTTTCGTGTCGTAGTTGCCCGTCTGCACCGGGTCGCCGCTCCACGTCTCGATGGCCGAGTACGGCGCATTCGGGCCCTCGACAGTTCGACGGATGAGCCCCTGCCCCGACTGCCCGTAGTCAAGCACCGGGGACTCTCGCTGCACCGTGCGCCCGGTGGCCGCTGAGTCGGTATCCCCCCGCTGTACCTCGAAGGTGTGCGTGCCGTCGCCGTTGTCGGTGATCGCCGATCCGTCACCGTCGTGGTCGGTGATCTGGAGCCATGCATTTACGATGACGAGGCCGCCATTACTGTTGTCGACGACGCGGACTCGGAGCCAGTCGCCGCTCTCGAACGGCGCCTGGCCTTTCGCACCGGGGTTGTCCTGTACTGTGAGCGTCGACGTTCCACCGTCCACCGTTCCATCTGTCGAGGCCGCAGAGGGCACCGTGAAGGACGAATCCAGCGTGGCCACGCTCTTGACGAGGTAGTCGCTGCCAGCAAGGGCCTGCGTCAGATCCGTGGTGAAGGCTTTCGCCACCAGCTCGTCCGTGTATACCCTTCTGAAGTCGGCCCGTCCCTGGCTATCGATCGACCACCGCGCTCGCTTCGACACAAAGTCGGGGTGCTCGACGAGGTCATCTGCCGTGATCGGGGCGTCGAAGTCCCAGGCGCCCGTGATGGTCTCGTCGACGTTCGTCCGTGCGAGCGGCTGAAAGGTCGACGTCACCACCCCATTCCCGTTCGCGGCGTCGACGTCGGCCACTCCGTACCGGTCGTCGGCCGGGTTCCAGACGAGCCCCTTCGAGTAAAGACCGGTCCCGGACCCGTCACTTTTCTGCCCGCGGTAGACGTAGGACCCGCCCCACGCGTCCACCGTCGCGTCCGTATTGTACTCGACGAGGCTGTCGGCGATTTCCACCACCTCGCTCTTATAGGTCGACTCGGTCCCGCCGGTGATGATCTCCACCTCCGAGACGGTAATCTTGCCGAAAGTGGTCGGGTCCGACTGCGTCCGCACCTCTATACCATCGGTCTGAGCGCGGACGAGAGCCCCGCTCCCGCTCCCATCGTCAAACGTCAGGTCTCCAGTCAGAGGAGCGATCTCACGGGCCGTCACGCCGTCCTCTGCGATGCCGAGCTTGTGGTTGGCTTCCCCTACGATGCCAGTGCCTCCGACCTCACTGGCGGGCGTATAGCCGAGCGCACCGGTAATGTCGCTGTCCGCCAGGGTCACCGTGCCGGCCAACCCCGACCGGCTGAAGATGTCATCGGGCTTTCCGCTGATGCTCGACCAGCTGCCCGCACTGCCGCCCCCACCACCTCCGGACGTGCCCCCACCACCGGACCCGCCGTCGTCTCCTGCAGCATCGTCTTCGGGCTGCACGTCGGTCGTCATGGAGAGGGAGGTGTCGCGGTCCACACGCACCGCCTCGACGTCTCGCTTCGACATCCGATCGTCCCGCTCCATCGACACCGGCAGGTAGCGCGTGCCGTCGGCGAGCTTGATCGCTTTCGTAAGAGACGGCGATAGCTCGTACTCGAGGGCCGGCCAGCGCAGCTCCGCGCGCCGGGAGACGTACTGGCGCAGCGCTTCCTGCGCCCGAAGGAGCTGCGCGTCGACTTCGCTGGGGGCCTCGGTGTCGCCGTACGGGCCGACCTTCCAATCCGATGTGGTGACGGCCGCGCCGTCCGGAACGGTCGGAGGCGTGGCCTCGATCGGCGGCTGCCACGTGGCCCCGTCGTGCAGCGAGCTCGGGCCCGTGCCGTGCGCCTGGTCGACCTCTAGCGTCTCGTCGTCCCCGCCCGTGGTGGCGGTAATGACCGTCGCGGCCGCATCCTCGCCCTCGTCGGTGACGGCCAGCAGCTGGGGGCGCTCCATCAGCCAGGAGTACGAGGTAATATCGACGTCGGACTGCGTCTCGATGCAGGGATAGATGCTCAGCTCCACCCAGCCGGCCGCGGGCGTTGGGGGGAGCAGCAGCTCCTCGCTTTGCAGGTCCGACACCTGCAGGGGGATGCGGACGGCGATGTAGTCAGTATGGTCGAGTGTCCACTCCGGGGAGGAGTACTCGTAGCGAACCCCGTCCTCGGACACCTGCCGGCGCAGGCGGTGCACGTCGTCGTTGAGGTCGGAGAGCTCGATCTGCAGGTAGCCAAGCAGCTCGTAGGGCTCGTCGTACGAGACCCCATCCAAGGTAGAGGTGCGGTGCTGGTGGGACAGCTCCAGGCGCAGGCGCTGACCCGACTCGACGTACTTATACGTCTCCGGCCGCATCGTGGCGGCCAGTCCGTTAACCTGGTCGTGCACCGATTCGCCGCTGTCCTCGATCGTCTCCATCGCCGCACCGACCAGCGACCGATCGCCATCGCCGCCCCAGGTGTTGATGTAGCCTTCCCCCGGCCCGGCGAGATCGTTCCACCAGTCCGGAAAGCCGTAGAACGTATCGCCAGTCTCGTCCCAGTTGCGGCGACGCCACATCGGCGGGACGATGTTGGCCGAGGCACCGTGCTGGTACGTGGTCTCGAGCGTCGAGTAGGCCGCCCGTGCCGCCCGCTTCGACCCCGACTCTCTGTTCGTGTAATTCGTCGTCGAGGCGTCGACGTAGGTGGTGTAGCTCTCCGAGCTGGGCGAGGCGTCGCCGTCTTGCCAGCCAGCCGAGTACACCCACCGATCGATGCTATCCTTGCGGTAGAGGCTTCGCTGATATACGTGCCAGCGGCCCCGTTCCTGAGCGAGAAAGGCCAGCTTGGCCCCGACGAGATCCTCCAGCACCTCGAAGCAGGTCCAGGCACCGTCCTCCTCATCGATGTACGCAGCCGGGTCCACGTACTCCTGCTCCAGGGGGCAGAGCGTTTGATCCATGTAGTGGGCGTACCACTCGCTGGCGGCGGCGACGTCGAGGCCAAAATCCAGCTTGGAGAGGATCTCGGTGATCCACGCGATGACGGAGCGCTTTTCGGTGTAGAGGCTGCCGCCGCCGGCCGTGAAGTCTTCGTTTTGCAGTTGCCCGAGCCCGCAGTTGACGTTCAGCTCGAACGGGTCCTTGCGGAGATCGTCGCTTCGCTCCGGCAGATTCTTGCGTACCGACCCGAGAAAGTCGAGGGTGCCATCGACCTCCAGGCGCACCCGCCAGGGCGTGTCGTCGGCGTAGATCTCGTCGACGACGTCCAGGGACCGCGGGTGCACGATCATCGTGCCCACGTACGGGCGCAGCGGCGTCCACTCGTCGCTTCCGCTTTTTGCGCCGGACCGACCGAACGGCTCCCCCGCAAGCCGCATCGACTCCACGGCATCGGTGTAGGAGCCCTTCAAGAGGGTCACGGTCACCGTCGACCCGGCCGGGGTGCGGAAGCTGTCTGTAAATCGGTCGCCGAACGTGGGCATGGAAGGGGGGGGTTACTTAATGCCGGCGTCGTCGTAGACGGCCTGCGTGCGCTCCTGCTGGGTGACCTGGTCGCGGCCTCGGAGCCTGAATTGCTTTTCTTCGAAACGCTTCGCGACCTCGTCAAGCTTCTGTTCCACACCCTGACCGGCCCCACCCGCCTGTTGCTTGATGCCCTTGCTCAACGGCAACTGACTGCCCTTGGGCACCACGTCGGTCCCCGGCGGCATGTTGACGAGAAGCTCCTCCTCGTGTACCCTCGCGAGCCCCCCCTCGAAGTTCGTCACGCCCTCCTGAAAGCTCGGCACGCGGGCGTCACTCGGCCCTTCTTCTTGCCGCCGTCCTCCACCGCTGCCCCCACCTCCGCCGGGCGAGGACGGAGCGATTGCGGCGCTGAGAGCCGTCAAGGTAGTGCCCGCAGCGATGTAGGCGGCACCCTGGCCCTGGAACCCCGGAATGAACACCAGAGAAGTACCAATGGTGATCAGTTGCTTACCGAGCGTTGCTGCAAGATCGCTCATAATCTGCTGCGCGGCCCTACCGAAGTCGGCCATACTCATCGAGGCATCCCCGATCGCCTTTCCAAGCTGGACGAACCCCTCCACGGCCGCCTGCTTTGCAGATCTATTCATGTTTGAAAGCCCCCGATCGACGATGCTGGCTGCCTTCTGGGCGCGCTGTAACTCGGCGCGAAGGGCCTGTAGGCTGGCGCGTTTCTCGGGGTCGGAGGTCTTCTCGAGCTCGTCGTTGACGGCCTTCAGCGCCGCATCGACCTCATCCCCGCTTCCCGCGAGGTTTCGAAGCGCCGAGTCGAGGGCTTCCTCCGCTTGCATGAAGGTGGACGGGTTAATAGGCCCGACCTCCGCCAACTCGTTTGGAGCGGAGACCTCCGTATCGATTTCAACTGGGTCGGCCGGCTCCATCGGAGAGGTGGACACCTCGCCACCGGCGGACGCGGCCTCGTCTCGCGCCTCCGCGTTTTCCCGATGAGCTTCCGTATTCTCCTTCATCGCCTCCGTCTCGTCGGTCACCACCTCTTCTTGCTCTTCCAGCGAGACGGTCGCATCGTCGCTTTCCTTTGCCGTCTCACGCAATGACTCGGCCCAGTCGTCCATCGTGTCGGCGCTGGTATCGACTGCCTGGTCCAACCCTTGCACGCCCGCCTTAAAGACGGCGAGTGGGCCGGTGGCGAGCGCATCGGGGATTCTGGAGGCGATCTTCTCGAACCAGTCGACCACGCCCTGAAGACCCCGAATGCTGTCGGCACTGAATTCTAGCACCGAGGCCGCCGCTTCCATGATCGCACCCCGGAACCTCCAGATGAGGGGAAGGACGATGGCCAGAGCCGAAACGATGAGACCCACCGGGTTGGCTCGCATCACAGCATTCAACCCCCGCTGGGCCACCGCAGCGGCCTTCTGGGCGATGATGGCACGGTTCGTCCAGAGCACCTGAGCCTTGGTCGCGGCCACGTAGCTCGTGACGCCCGCCGCGAGCAGCCCGATGACCTCTGCACCGGTCTTGATCTCTTCTCGGTTATCAGCGAAGACCTGCACGAAGTCACTGGCCAGCCGAACCCCCGTTACCAGCTGTTCGGAAAGCTCTAGTGCAGCGGTCCGGACCGTCTCCATCACCTCCTCGCTCTCGGCCAACTCCAGGAGCTCTTGATTCACCTCTGCCGCCACCGGCACCAGCTGTTCGGCAAGCTCATTGCGCACGTCGGCCCAGGCGGCAGCGGCCTGCCGGCCCGCGCTGGCGGCACTGTCAGTCCGTCGCTCCATGGCTCCAAGTTGCGGTCCTGCTTTTTCGTACATCAACTCCAGACCGGCCACGGCCCTCTCCTGCTGCGTCAGTGCATCCGCGGCCTCTTTGCCCGTCATCGCCAGGGCCTTCTGCTGAACCATCTGCTCATCGACCGCAATGCCATACTGCTCCAGCTCCTCCGCACCGCCGAGGAGGCCACTGCTGATGGCATCGAAGATTTCTTCCGGATTGGCGTCGTTGAAAGACGCGACGTCGCCCGCGAGCTGCGCGACCCGCACGCTCATCTGGGCGCTCTCTTCCTTGGCTACCCCTGCGCTCTGGGCAATCGAGCCCGCCGTAGCGATCAGCTCCTGGGCGCGCGCCTCGGAGAGGCCCATCATCTGGGCCTGATCCTCGATGAAGGCCTGGACAACGTCGCGGCTCTCCCCAAAGACTTCGTTGAACCTCTGCTGCGTCTCGCTGATCTCCGCCCCGCGTTGCACGAGCTCCCTCCCCTGGCTGATGAGCACTTGCATCTGAGCCGCGAGCTGCTCGGCCGCAACGGCAGCGATGTTTCCAAGGGCCACCTGCATGGTGTTCCCGAACGACTGCACCGACTCGCCGCCTTCCACTTCGAGGGACCGTGTGGCCCCCTCCACGTCATTGACGCCCTCGACGGCCCCGCTCGAACTGACGTTGATGTTGATGGAGATGGACCGGTCAGCCATGGGAAGGGGTGGGGTTACTGGAGATGATCGTCGAGGTCGTCCATGATGGCGTTCACGCTCCCCTTCGAGAGGTACTCGATCGCCTCATCGAGAGGCATCTCGCGGGTCACGTGCGTCCATTCTTGCGGAGAGAGTCGCGCAAGGCCGCGGCCGAGGGCTTCTTCGGTCCCGTCGGGGTCGAAGGCGCTTGCGCCGCATCGCTCAGCATAGAAACGAGCGCGCTCTGCTCCTCGCTGAATCGCCGCAGTGCTTCGATAAAAAAAAGGTTGAGGACGTAGGACAGGACGGCGTCCTGCTCGTGGGGGGACAGGTCGCCGAAGGGGATCGCTCCGGGATTGGCGCAGACAAGCCGGTAGAGCGCCCGACGGTCGTCTCCACTCGGGCGCTCGGCGTCGCCGACGTTCTGCTCCCCCTTACGGAACTGCTCGGGGTCGAGGCCCACCGTGATGCAGGCCTGTTCGAACCGGTCCCAGGTCGGCTCGGCGACCTCCAGGGACGCGGCCACCTGGCCGGAGCTGAGCCCCAGGCGCTTCTTTGCGGCGGCAAAGACGGACTTTATCCAGAACCAGAGCTGTCGTAAAAGATCAATCATGGAGCCCTTAAGAGCCGGTGTCCTGAGTGATTGTGTAGGGCTTGTCCTTCCCGGCCGCCGTCGCCGTCCAGGCGATGCGCACGAACCCGTACGAGCCGCGCTCCCCGATCGGGGACGTCGCCACCTGCAGGATGACGTCGTCCATCCGCGCCTCCGTCACGCCGTCGAGCGAGGTGAGACGGGCCTGGTAGGGGATCGTATCGATGCCCGACTCGCGAAGCGTGTCGGCGTCGGCCGCGTCCATGTTCTTGGCGCGCAGCTCATAGGGAAGGTCCTCGGCGGTCGGGCCTTCCTGCCCGCTGCCCAGCTCCGCCGAGAGCGTCTCCGGCTCGCCAAGGTTCTGCCCCTCGGTGATGAGCTGGTGCTTGTCGAGAGAAATGATGGTGGGCTCGGTGGCGTCGAAATCCTGGGAAAACTCCGCGAGCGACAGGCCCCCGTGAAAAATAGGTGGCATAGCGTGGGTGGATGGTTAGCTGCTGATGTCGTTGACCTCGTAGGCCTTGTCCTTGCCGACGGAGGTGGCCTCGCCGCCGATGCGCACGAACCCGTACGAGCCGCGCTGCGCGATCGGGGCGGTGGCCACACGGAGGATGCACTCCAGGAGGACCATCTCGATCGTCTGATCGAGGGTCGTATAGCGCACGTCGTACGGGACGGTGTCGTACCCGTCGTCGCGCAGCGTATTGGCTTCTGAGACATCCATGTTTTTCGATCGCACCTCGAAGGGCACGTCTTCGCCGGTGGGCCCGCCCTGGCCGCTCGCGAGCTCACTTTCGAGCGTCTCAGGCACAGGCAACTGCTGTCCCTCGGTAATCAGGTTGTGCTTCGATATGAGCGTAATGTCGCTCTCCGTCGCAGAGCCGAATCCCGTGCTCGAAGGCACGAACTCGACCGAATGGACGCCGCCGAAATAGTTGGGCATGGTTAGTCGTCGTCAGATGCGGAAGTGTCTGAGTCGTCTTGCTCCTCGTCCCTCACCAGCTCTCCCTCCACGACCTCTCCGAGTCGCTCCACCCCCTCGCCGGTAAACTCGTGGTACGGACCGTCGGCCTCTGCTTCCTGCCAGACGGTGAGCGTCCCGCCGCTCTTGCGCTCGTACGTGCCGGGCTGGAGCCGGTAGCGATAGGTCTTGGCCATTACCCCACGATGCGAATGGCGAGAATGAGGACGAGGATGAGGACGATCGACCCGGCCGTCCAGCCGAGGACCGTGAAAAACCCGGGACCGTCGTCGTCCATCTCCGGCACCTCGGCGGTTCTCGTCTGCTGGCGCCCCTTCATGCCGGTCTCTAAACCGCCGCTCGTGTCCGGGGTGGCGGTGACGGTTTCACCTGTGGCCGGTGCCGGCAGCGTGATCTCGCGATCCTGCAGCCGGAGGCGCAGCTCGTCGGAGTCGTAGGCGAGGGCCGTAAAGGGGAGGGAAGGGGAGGTCGTGTCCGGCTCGTCGAACTCGAGGACGCGGAGCGGCTCGATGTCGACCTCTGCCCGCGGCAGTGGGGTCGGCTCGGCCGACAGCGTCTCCGGCGGCTCCACGGTCAAGGCGCTTTGCTCCTCGACCACCACCTGCGTGGGCCCGGACGCCCCACACCCCGTCAAGGCAACGAGGAGAGCCCCCGCCAGAATGGGAAAAATACAGCGGCGCATTACTCGTCTCGATCGATGAGAGAGCCGATTTGCGACTTTTCCAGGTCGAGGGGCGTGTGCTCGTTGATCGTGTCTACGATCGACTCGAAGATCGGTCGAAAGCGGGGGCTGATTCGGGCCCCGAGCCCGATGGTCACCGCCACCTCCCACCCCGCCGCGGCCCCGAACACGAGACGACGCAGCACCTCCACATCCACCACGTTGCTAAAAATGATTATGCTCGGCATCACCAGCAGGTACACGCCTACTCGCACCACCAGCCAGTACAACACCATGGATGCTGTGCGATCATCGATGCGCACCGCATACCAGAGGCTCGCGACGGCATTCATGAGTACCACTGCGGCCAGGCCCCAGACCAGCTCCGGCTCTACCAGCAACAGCGACCCGGCCACGGCCGACGCTCCCTTTGCGAGGGAGCTGTCCGGCATCAGGTCACGTGTGCGGGCGATCGCCTCCATAATCGATCTCACGGGTCGGTGAGAGTCAGATGAGCAAATAGCGCATGTGGGGCGTTCAGGGAGAGGGTCACACCTGGGCCTGCCACTCATCAACCGTCTCCTCACCCACGTCGAGGGCATCGGCGAGCTCCGCGGCGTCCACGTCGGCCAGGTCGTGCGGCGTCTCAATGCCCAGGACCCTTAAGTTTTTGGCGCGCGCGGGCCCTATGCCGTCGATGCGCTGCAGGTCCTCTCCGGTTTCCTCCCCGCCCTCGGCGTCCTCTTCGGCGTCGCCGTCGTCACCACCGCTTGCGTCGCCGGACTCACTGTCCGCGCGTCCCTCCAGAAGGTCGTCCGCACTGGCGTCTGCGAGGTCGTAGTTTCCGTTCTGGACGAGAGCTGCGGCCACCTCGGCCGACACGTCCTCCGCCACGGCGGCGCCAAGCCGCTTGTCGAGTCCGAACTCGACCTCGACTGTCTCGCCGTCAACGTCTACCTCGGCGCGCCGGTGATGGGGGTTCGGGCAGACGACAATGTAGGTCTTGTCACTCATGAGTCTGGTGCACTGGGATGGGGTGGTGAAGGGGGCGTGAGGCCTACGCCTCACCTCTCATTACGCGCTGTAGAAGCCGTACTGCTCGGAGCCGGTGGCCACGCGGATGTTGCGGATGCGCACCGCCGCGTACTTGTCCTGGATGGCGTTCTCGCACCGCATCTCCCACTCGACCTTGCCCGACGCGATGTCGTCCTCCGTCAGGTCCTCGACCTCATCCTTCACCCAGAGGCCCGAGTTGGTTGCGATCGAGTACTGCCCCTCGGCCGGACTCAAGACGTAGGCCGACGTCGTGACGTTTTGCGGGGTGCTGGCATTGTTGGGCTCATCGTTCGGAATCACCCCGTCAAAGAGCCGCACCAGCTCGTACCCGAACACGCGCTCGACCATGCCCCAGAGGTCGGTCTGCTCCGTCTGGTAACTGGTCGCCTCCTGGGCGATGCCCGAGATGGCCGAGCCGAGCTGCCGGTTGCACACCACACCCGGCTCGTTGTAGTTGGGCAGAATCTGCTCCAGCGCCTTCCGGAAGGCCTCCCGGTGCGTCTCGTCGCTCATGTCCAGGTGATCGACGCTCGCGTCCACGAAGTCGGCGGCGTCGATGACCATCGTGACGCTGAACCCCGGCACGTCCGAAGACCCGTCGAGGATCTGGGACAGGCCCAGCATCTCGCGCGGGTCGTCCGTGCCCTGGCCGTTGAAGACCAGCGACTCCATCCCCTTCACCCACTCGCGGAACGCGCCGCGCAGGTTCTTCGGAAGCCAGGAGCCGATGGGCCGCAGCCCCCGACGGTCGTCCTCGTAGTGCGAGCGGTCCACGACCACGCTGTCTCCGTGGAAGCCCAGCGACTCCGCCACGCGGTCGGGGGGAAGCATCGACTCGCGCGTGTAGCCCTCGCCCACGCCGCGAGTCTGGACGTCGGTATCGCCGATCACGGGGTACAGGTCAAAGTCGGTGGCCGCCAGCTCGTATCCGCTGTTGCGCTCGATAAACGCAAAGAAGGCGCTCCAGGCAAGGAGACGCTCCAGCAAGGTCCGGGCGCGCTCGGTCTCGACGCGGCTCAGGGGGGTAATGTTAGCCATGACGTAGCAGTCGGTGTGGAAAGGTGCGCGGATGCTCGTAAAGGTGCGCGAATGCGTGTGGTGGGGCCTACGCGGTCTGCCCCTCGATGTACTCGCGGAGGTCGGAGTTCTCTGAGGCCCCGGACGGCACGCTCGATCGGCCGTTGCTCACCTTGGTGCTCTTTGGCAAGGCAGCCCCTTCATCCATGTCGTCGAGCACCTCTTTCGTGCCCTCGTAGTCGTCCCGCGCCGAGTTGAGGTAGACCTCGCGCTGGGACGGGCGGATCTTCCCGTCCTCGACGGCCTCGTCGACCAATCGCTCTGCGCTGCGCTTCTGGTCGCGCTCCTGCAGCTTCCGGTCGAGGATGGAGTTGACCTTTGCCTCCAGGTCCTCCTCTTCGGCCTCCGATCCTTCGCCCTCCGAACCGTCCCCCTCGTCCTCCTCGGCGGCGGGGTCCTCCTCGCCCTCGGTGCCCTCTTCCGGGTCCTCCTCGTCGCCCTCTTCGGAGGTTCCGTTTTGGTTCTGCCGAATGGCGTTCAAGATGTCCTCGTCGGTGGCGTCCTCGTCGAGGCCGAGCTCCTCAATGAGCTGTTCGCGGTCCATGACGTCGTTGGGGTCTGTGGGTGAGTCAGGGTCGGAGGGGTCTTTAGGGGCGTCGGAGTTTCCAATGGGGTCAATCTCTCCCCAGCGAAAGTAGGGGCGGTTCGTGATCGCGACCGAATCGATCACCGCACCGATCTGGCGCCCGTCGGTGTCCTCAGCCTCCAGCATGTAGACCGGACTGAGGTAGCGGAACTCTTGGCTGGCGACCAGCTCCTCGCCCGCATCGGTCCAGTCGGGTCGTCGCATGTACAGGCCGTCCTCTCGGGCCTCGACCTCCGGGCTCCACCCCATGGCCTGCGTCGACCCGCCGTACACGGACTCGTGGTCGCGGTCGATGAGGAGATCGGTCCCCATCCGGTCGAAGTTCGAGGCCATCTGCTCGACGTGCCTCTGGGTGACTTCGTGCGGGCCGTCCGGATGGTTGGGGTTCTCCCCGAGCGGCACGATCAAAATCCAATCGTCCCCCTCGTCGATGCTCTCCAGGTCAACGGCGTTGCAGTACGCCCCGTCGGGCAGCCGACGGGTATCGCTTTCGCGACTGGCAAACCATCGCGCCGAACGAAGCGTCGCAATCGGACTCCGCAAGAAGGCCACGAGGCTCATAAGTGCGGATCGAAGCCGTCCCATCAGGAATGGCGTCTGTGAAGGTCGTCTCTCTCTCGCTTCACACCCTACGGGCACGTCCTCCAGAAGTCCAGAAATTTCCGTTCACATACGCATGTGAACTTTTATATCCCGACATCTCGGGGTTCGCCCGGTATGTTGTAGGCGCGTCGCCCGCCCAACGTCCTTTTCTCAAGTGCACGCCGCCCATGATCACCGTCAAACAAAAGACCAGGCCTCGCGTCCGCTTCAGCCCGGCCGGCTACAAGCGGGCCCGGAGAGAGTACGATCAGGGAGACGAGCGTAAGCTCATCGCCATGATGGAAGAGGCAAAGGTCGACTCGCACGTCTCCGGGTGCCTCATCGGCCGCCGTGCCGGCTACAAGCGCAAGTGGAACCTCACGCAGCACGACGACTCGGCCGAGGTGAGCGACCAGCGCCGCGACTGGTTGCACGACGTCCTCCAGCGCCTCGGCATGGGCGACCTGATGGAGGCCATCCACGACGGACGCCTCTTCAGCTACTCCGTCATCGACTTCGAGTGGGAGGTCGTGGACGGACGACAGGTGCCCACACGGTTCAAGCACTTCGACCCCCACCATTTTCGCCGAGACGACGACGGAGAGCTGAAGATTGACTACGGGTGGAGCGACATGCGGGACATCGAGGATGGGGCCCTCGTCGTCGACAGCCGCAAGCAGCCGGCCATGCTGCCCATCCTCCGAGACTACATCATGAAGGAGTTCGGCCTGGAGGCCTGGAGCGCCTTCCTGGAGACCTTCGGCGAGGCCTTCATCATCGGACGCTACCCACCGGGCGCCGGCGACGACTTCAAAGACGAGGTAGAGGAGGCTGTGCAGGAACTCGGGGCCAGCTCTAGGGGCACCGCCCCGGACGGGACCGAGTTCGACGTCGTCGAGACGTCGCGCTCCACTGGTGATCACCTCGACTACACCGAGCGCGCCGACACAGGCATCTCGATTGCCTTGCTTGGGCACGCCAACGCCGTCGAGAATAACGGAGGCATCGATATCGGCGCCAACCAGCAGTCCTACCAGGTCCGTTTCGAGCTCGCCAAGGACGACATGCAGTGGATCGAGCCGAAGGTCAATGAGCTGCTGACCGAGGTCTGGAAGCGCAACTTCGGCGGGGCCTCCCCCCTCAAGTTCGAGCTCAACAAGTCGAAGCCCGTCAACCCGCAGATGCATTCCGAAATGATCGACATGGCTTACCGCCACGGCGCCGAGGTCCACATCGACGAGTACAAAAAGCTCGGCCTGCGCGTCCGTCACCCCGAGGGGGAGGAGTGGATCAGAAAGCCCGAAACCGGCATCGACACGCTCATGACAGAATAGACGCCCACCCATGGCCTACAGCCCCGAAATCAAAGCCGAGGCCAAGCGCCTCATCGTCATCGAGCAGATGACGCCTGCAAAGGCAGCCGAGCACGTCCCGCCCGCTGCCTCGACCATAGCCACCTGGGCCCGCGAGGAAGACGAGGACGGAAAGACGTGGTACGACCTCAGAAAGGAGCGCGCCGAACGCCTCTACGAGGACACCAGTCCCCAGGCCATGGCGCGCAAACTCCTCCAGCGCATCGACAAGCTGCTGAACGAGGGGAGCCTCTCGACCAAGGAGGCAGATGCCCTGTCGAAGTACACGAAAGTCATGCGCTCGGTGGCGGCGCCCAAGTATCAGGTCTCCGTCATGTACCAGTTCCTCACCGAGCTGGTCGAGTTCCTGAAGACCCGCTACCCAGAGGCCTTCACGGAGGACCTGGCCGACGCCCTGCGCGACTTCCGCACCGAGCTCCGAGAGCGCCTCGGAGAGCCGACCTAGGTCGCACTTTATCCAAAGGAGTACACGCGAGTGCTCCAAACTGCCCAAACCGCGCCGTAAACCCGTCCGACGCCGTCCGAGTCCGCCTAACACCCAATCCCTGATATGTCGGCCCCGTACCACGAAAAGCCGCTCTCACGCCAAGATGAGGCCTTTGAGCAGATGCTCGAAGAAAGCCTCTCCGAAGCGGCCGATACCGAACTGACCCCCGAAAAGCGCAGCCGCCGGCGCGAAGAGGCCGACAACCGACCCCTGGCCTTTGCCAAGATCTATTATCCCGGCATCTTCGACCTGCCCTGGGCCGACCTGCACGACCACATCGCGTCCCTTGAGGAGGGGGGGAAACACTCGATCAGCGGCTTTCGCGAGTCGGGGAAGTCCGCCCTCACCTACGTCGTGCACGCCATCCGGCGCATCGCCCTGGGCCGAGACGGCATGATCGGTGTCGTCCTCCGTACCCAGGACAAGGCCGAGGCAAGAACCGCGAGCCTCAGCCGCCTCATCCTGCGCAACCGGCGCCTTTGCTACGATTACGACGTCGAGGTCCAGCAGGACAAGGCCGGGTATCACATCATAAACGGGGTCCACCTGGTGGCCGGCTCGGTCAACACCGGCCTGCGGGCCTACGTCGACGACGCCTTCAACCGCTTCGGCGTCCTGATCGGCGACGACCTCTACGATAAGGAGACCGTCCGCTCCGAGATGGACAACCAGCGGGTCTACGAGTTCGTGACAGACGAAATGTGGGGGCAGCTCGAAGACTGGGGCCTCTGCGTAGTCCTCGGCAACAAGATCAACGAGGACGCCCCCATCTGTAAGCTCGAAGACAACTACCCGGAAGGGCACTACTCCTTCCCGATCCGAGAGGGGGGAGACCCCAATGGGGCGCCGACCTGGCCTGAAAAATATGACGAAGAGAACATCCGGCAGATGGAAAAGGAGATCCCGGCCGACGTGTGGCACGGGCAGTATCTGGATGAGCCCCTGGTCACCGGCGACGTCTTCGACCCCGAGGACATCCGATTCATCGTCGTGCGTCCCATCGAGGTACGCACCTCCATCACGGCCGTCGACCCCGCTCGGGGCGAGAGCCCGCAGGCCTGCCTTAAGGCCGCCTCCACCCTCGGTCTCCTCGACGACGGCGAGGTGGTGATGCTCGGCCTCCGCATCCGAAAAGAAGGATACGAACCCTTCTTCGACTGGCTCCGGCTCGAACATCAGCGCAGGCCCGCCCACCGCGTCATCCTCTTCGAAAACGACTTCGCCCAGTGGGACTATGCCCGGCCCTTCTACCAGTCCTGGAGGGAGAAGCGATCTGCGGTCCTGCCCATCCAGATGCACCTTGCGTCCAACCTCTCCACTCAGCACCGGGCGGCCGACAAGGAGAGCCGCATCATGAACCTCGTGCACCCGCACACCATGGGGCAGTTTCACTACCACGAGTCCTTGGAAGGCACCAGGGACTTCGAGGCCTACAAGAAGCAGTACAGGGCCTTCGGCGAGCACGGAGACGACAGCATCGACGGTCTCGACGCGACGGCCACCGCCTACATCCAGATCGGCCGCTTTAAAGGGGGCGGGCGGGCCAAGGGACTCACCAAAAAACAGCACAAGCGTCCCTCGTGGGACGGAGGGTTTACCGGATGGCGATGAATGACGGTGCAGACGTATCCTTTGAGGGCTTCGACAAGCTGAACCGCGACCTGCGGCGCGTGGCCTCGGACCTGCGCAGCCAGAAGCTGATGAACCGGCTGGGGCTCGCCTCTATCCGACAGGTGCGCCGCCGCACCCGTCGCGGCGTCGACGTGGACGGCGCCCCCTTCGAACCCTATTCCGACTCGCACGAGCGGCGCCGCGCGAAAGAGGGGCTGCCCACCGACCACGTCACCCTCAAGTTCGACCAGTACGAGTCGATGCTCGACTCGCTCGACCACGTGGTCGCCAGGGACCTGGAGAGCGTCGTCGTCGAGTTTATCGACGCGGAGAAGGAGGAAATCGCCGGATACCACCACCGGGGCGAAGGGGACAACCCCGAGCGCGAGTTTGTGTCCCATTCGGAGGAGGAGATCGACGAGCTGCAATCCCTGGTGACCGACCATATCGACGACGTCTTTGACCTCGCTAACTTCTCATAGCTCCCTCACGGGACCGATCCTATGGCTGACCTCATCGACAAATCCGCCGTCACGACCCGCTTCCCCGAGTGGCAAACGTACGTCCAGCGATCCGGAGAGAGCGAGCAGGACGCAGAAGACCGCTTGGACCTCATCATCGAGGACGCCGAGGCAAAGCTGCAGGAGTACATCGACGTGGGCAGTGAGACGATGAGCGCCCCGCTGCGGCTGCACCTGCTCAACGTCATCCGCAAGCGCGCCTTCGACGTCAAGCACGGCAACAAGGACTTCGACGACCTCCCCCAGATCCTCAAAGACTACGAGCACACCCTCGAGATGCTCGACGCCTACCGGGCCGGGGAGTTCGAGGTGCCCAGCGCGGAGGAGGAGGACGACGACACGAACGAACACGTGCGCATGCACGCCAAGGACCGCCGCTTCAAGCGGTGGTTCGGCCCGCTCTGGCCCGGGGACCCCGACCGCCTCTAATCACATCCTACGCCCGCCATGTACACCGCCCGACAGGGACTTATCGCCCACCTCCAGACCGCCCAGGACGAGGGGGCATTGGACGTACAGACCGTCAAACGCTACGCCGGGGAGATGCGGCAGGCCCTAGAAGACCCCCACGCCCTCACCGTGCTCATGCCCGCCGCGTTCGTGATCGGCACGGGCGGCACGCGGTACCCTGGCGACGGCACCTACGACCTCGACGTCATCCTGTCCACCGAGACCGTAGCCCTCGACGAAGAGGAAAGCGCCGATGACGCCGTCCGGCTCGGCGAGGCCCTCACTCACTGGCTCGACGACCATCCCGTCTACCACCAGGAGGCCGACAACGGCACCCCCTTCAGCTACCAGATCGACTTTGACGCCGGTCTCGACGTTGAGACCCTCGCAGTCACCCCCTCCTATAGCTTCGTTCGCGTGGGGATGGCCGTGCAGGAAAGCAGATAGTCAGCCCTTTTTTCTCTGCCGGCCAAATCCAACAACGGCGCTTATAAGCATCGTTATTTTCTGGGGCCAAACGGAGAAAGTAGCGACGATTATAACCCCTCTTATTCTCTCTGGAACTGAAATATGAGAAGCGGCACTATAAGACTCTTTATTTTCTCTTGGCATCATCACAAATAACAAAGATTATAAGCGCCCTTATTTTCTCTACCGACGAAATCCAACAACGGCGCTTATAAGGATCGTTATTTTCTGAGACCAAACGGAGAAAATAGAGGAGACTATAATCTTCCTTACTCTCTCTGGAACTGAAATATGAGAAGCGGCACTATAAGAGCCCTTATTCTCTCTTGGCACCATCGCAAATAACAAAGATTATAAGCGCCCTTATTTTCTCAACCGGCCAAATCCAACAACGGCGCTTATAAGAGCCGTTATTTTCTGGGAGACCATGATATGATAGGGGGACATAGTCGGCGCCCAGGCCGGTATCGACGTCGAGACCCTCGCCGTCACCCCCTCCTATAGCTTCGTCCGGGTGGGGATGAGGGTGCAGGAGAGCTAATGAAGCTCCACCGACCCGGAGAAATGCTCCTGAAAGAAACGACTCACCTCCTCACGGTAATCTTCTGAGACCGTAAAAACGATCGGAGCTTCTTGATATGACACCTCGATTGTAATGAAGGAGTCCGGCGTCTCGTCGACGTTCTTGTCTCGGAGCCCGGTCATCCCTCCGACGACGGCTCCGACCGGTCCAACCAACAGCCCACCCGCCAGTGCGCGCCCTACAATTGAGCGCTCCTTTTCCTCAACCACTTTTTCGGCGGGCTCAACGACCAGTTTTTCTTGAACTTCGTCCGGTATGGCTACCCGGTTATAACTGAACCCCACCATCAGTTGAAGCTCCATCCCGCGCGAGCGCACCACCACGATCAACGGTGCTTCGTCAAGCCAGGACTCTCCAAGCAACTCGTCGTAAGGGTCTATTCCCGAAGCATACGACACCTTGTTAACGAGTTGTATTGGAGCCCAAAAACTACTTCCCCCAAGTCGGTCCTGGACCTGCCTCTTTGTTAAGATCTCCATGACTAGGCCTGCATTTGACCGAATCTCACTTCACGCTTTCTAAACAGAAAGGGACACGATGTCCCTTTCCGTGGAGGCTCCATGAAGACTAAACAGCCCCCACGCGCCCGACCACGCGCCCGATAGTGGAAAAGTCATCGTTCTGGGTGATCTCAATCCGGTCGTACACGTCGTTCTCACTTACGAGCACGATGGAGTCCTTCCGGCGCATCGCGTGCTTTATGAAAAGCTCGTCCTCATACCGCACGGCATAGATGCCGTCATGGTCCACTACCTCGCGGGTCTCCCCCAGCACCAGGTCCCCATTTTCAATTAGGTCTTCCATGCTCTGTCCGTAGACCTGGGCCACGAACGCCTTTGCCGGATCGATGCGCGCTTCCCGTCGCAACCACTTCTTTTCCCACGCCATGTAGCCGCGCACCTTTTTCATAGCCGCATTCCCCGCCTGCCCTGCGCCGAGCGGTGCACCGTATACCGGGACGTACGCCACCTTCTTCGGCTCGAAATCGTCTGGGACGTCGTCATATATATAGGGTTTCTTCTGGTCTGATACCGTCGGTTTCTGAGACTGCACCATATCTCCGCGACCAGTCAGAAGCCAATCCAGATTTATACTGTGTTCTACAGCTAATTTCTGTAGAACTTGGATAGAAGGATTGGACTTTCCACGCTCATATCCACCCCACGTCTGCTGCTTTACGCCTACCTCATCGGCCATTTCGGCCTGTGTATTATCTACCATGGATCTTACCTGTTTTAATCGATCCTCCACCTCGACATTTTCGGTTTTAGAGCTTGACATCTACAGAATATATCTGTATTGTATGTAGTCCCGGTTCTCAGTCGGGAATTCGCGCCTGTGAAGCACAATATAACGGCCTCTCATGGAAAGAAAAACGCAGTTTCGTATCGCCCTCGCGCTGCACAGCGACCGGACGGGCAAGGAGTACACCGTCAAGGACTTTGCCGAGGACCACTCGTGCACCTCACGAATGGTCTTCGGCGTCCTCAAAGGCTCTCATACCAGCGCCCGTCTGGAAGAGGCGATCCAGCAGTTTATTGCAGAGGAGGCGGAGGCGGCCGGCATCGATATGGACCGCTCCCCGGTCCCTGCGTAGGTCGAAATGTCAATGAACGGGGGCCGGGGGCTTCGGCGAATTCCGAGAGGCCGCAGAGCCCCCCATCCTAACCTCCCGCAGCCCACTTCCTCCAGAAATCGTTTTCGGATAACTCAGGGGTCCTCATTCGGAGCAGGTGGATGAAGTCATACGGCGTCTCGCCACCCCCTCCATCGACGCACTTCCACACTAACCACTCCCAACCCAATGGCTCAAGTCACAACGAAGTCGCCGATTGCACGCGCCCTGAAGCGGGTGCTCGATGACGACACGAACACGTTCTCGGCCATGGAAATGGCCGACGTCGCCGAGTGCTCGGAGCGACACATCTACAAGGTGGTCGACCTCACCGAAACGACCGAGCTCTCGGCCCCGAAGGTGGCCAAGATCAACAAGTACCTCACCCGCCACGGCGAGTACCGCCTGCTCTACGCCCAGATGGACACCGATCTGCGCGTCGTCCAGGCCATGGAGGGGGAGAGCACCGGCACCTGCACCGACGACGTCATGGACATCATCAAGGACGCGACCGGCATCGACGACGCCTACGAGCACGAGGACTGGGACGAGTGCCGCCGCTTCCTCAACGACATCCGCCACGAACTCGCCGACCTGGAGACCGAAATCTCCCGCGCGCAAGGACGCCAGTAGAGGCTCGGCGGTGCCGCGCCTCATCCCCAACCAGCCCCATCCGCCAATGACCAATCACGACCGCATCGCCGCCGCCGTCCGCACCGGCCTGCCGGACGAGGTCATCGCCGAGCGCCTGGAGTGCAGCCGACGTACCGTCCGCCGCGTGCGTCGCAAGCGGGACCTGGAGCGCAACGAAAACAAGAACCCCGCCATCTGGGGCACCCGCTCCGAGTGGCTCCTCTGGCGCATGTGGCACAGGGACGTCGGCGAAAGCCTCGTCGAGGTGTCCCACCGCTTCTGCCGCACCCGACAGGCCATTCACCAGGGCCTCCGGAAGCTCGAGGCCCAGGAAAAGGTCGGGGGCGTCCCCAAGCGCTACCCCGACGCCCAGTCTCAATAACAAAATGACCAGTGAGCCAATGATCCTTTTCCGCACCCTCGTCCGCATCACCATCCCCACGCTCGCCGTCCTCGACATCGCCTACACCTCGTGGTGGGCCACCGCGGCGGGCAATCTCTTTCTGCTCTGGACCAACGTCTTCCTCCTCACGGCCGTGCTGGCCTGCGCAATGGCCGCTAGCGGCGACACGGAGTTCGGCCGCGAAAGGACCTGGTACAGAACGTGGAGCGTCCGCCTCTACCTTCTCGTCTCGCTGCTCCTCTCGCCCGGGGCCGGCTGGTGGTGGTGCGTCGCCTGCCTCGCCGTCGGGTGGCTCGCCTGGGCCCTCGCCCGCGAAATGGCCCGCGAGACCGACGGCATTCGCCCTCATCACCAGCACAACTAACCCCTCACGCCATGCCCGACGACCTCAGAGAACAGATTCAGCGCGCCGCCCAGAACCTCGACGTCAACCCCCCGAAAGGGGTCGGCGAAGACGCACTGAGGTGGGCCACCTTTACCATCGCTCACCTCCAGCCCGAAGAGGGCAGCATCATCGTGATGAAAGCGCCCCCGTCGGAGCGCAACGACGAGGTGCTCGACGAGATGACCGCCTCGATGCGCCACGTGCTCGAAGAGGCGGGGATCGGGCCGGTCGCGTTCCTGCACGCCACGCCCGACTTCACCATCAACAAGCTCTCCAAAGAGCAGCTCAAACGCTTCGGCTACGTCTACGACCCGTCGGCCCGCGACGAGCTGCTCGAAAACATGGAGACCACCTAACCCGCCGCCTGATGGCCGCACTGCTCATCGCCGATGAGCCCCAATCCACAAGTACGGGCTCGCGGCCCGCGAGCCCCAACAACCAACAACCCACGAAGAACCATGATTACAGGCCTCCTCATCCGCTTCGTCTACCTCATCGCCGGGGCCCTCGTCGGAGGCATCGCCGGCGCCGTTGCGAGCGACGCGCTGCGCCGCTTCCGCAACGTCCGGATCACCGTCCTCCCCGAGGACCCCGGACACGACCAGTTCGAAGACGCCCCGCTCTACCGCGGGCACCGACCCGTCCACGAACAGCACCCCGAACGCAAAACCCCTAACGCTTAACGCGCAACCCACCCGTGCGCATCCCCTCTCGCCCGAACCCTCAAATCGAAGCACACCCCTTACCGATGGACACCGACCTCGAACATTGCGACGCCTACGACGAACTCGACCACGACCTCCCCGACGGCTGGTACCTCCTCTCCAAGGAGGACTACGGCGAGCAGGTGTTTTTCTGCCAGCACGAGGAGACGCTGCAGAGCACCCAGACGCACGAGGACCCGGCCGACGCCGTCCGCGAGGCCCGAGCCACCGTCACGGCCGACACTACCGCCCCCGAAGAGGGCGCCATCCAGCGTAGCGGCTCGCCGCCGGCGAGCCCGATGCTTCCGGAAAACGACGTCGAGGTCTTCGACGCCGACACAGGCGACATGGTCAAGCGCAGCCCCCATCAGCAGCGGAAGGCCATGCACCTGATGCGCGCCATCCAGATGAGCACCATGGTGCAGGCCGTCGCCCTCGCCCGCATGGACGAAGGAAAGCACTACCTCGACCTGGGGCACAGCTCCTACAAGGAGTTTGCCGACGCCGAACTCCCCTTCAGCTACCGTCACTCCAAGCGCCTACTCCGAATCGGCCGCCGCTTCCAGGGGCTGCTCCCCGAGGCGGACGCCTCGGAGGAGGCGACCCGCGAGGCCCTGGAGGCCGAGATCGAAGAGTCCGAGGAGGTGCGTCCCTTTGCGGCCATGGGCGTGAGCAAACTGCGCGAGATCACGAAGCTGGAGGACGAGGACGTCGAGGCCCTGGCGTCGGGCAAGACCCTTCAGGACCCCGAGACCGGCGACACCTACACGCTGGAGGACCTCAAAGAGATGGCCGCCAAGGACGTCAAGGAGAGCGTCGAGGCCGTCCGCCGAGAAAAGGAGGCCTACCAGGCCAAGGCCCAGCGCCAGGAAGAGACCATCAAGCGCCTCGAGTCCGAGCAGGAGGCGATGGAGGAAGAGGTCGAGGCGGCCCAGGAGAAGAAGGAGGAGGCCCTGGAACTGGAAGCCCAGTACGGCCCGAAGGCCCAGACCTACGAGGACAACAAGAAGGCCCTGTCGGGGACCCGCGACCTCCTCTTCGAGGTGCGCGAATCGCTCTTCCGCGCCGACCTCGACGCCGAGAGCGCCGACGGCCTCAAGAACCAGCTCCTGGAGATCGTCCGCGAGCTCAACGCCATCCACGCCGACGCCCGCGCCCGCTTTGCCGAGGCCCTCAACACCGCCGAGGACACCATCGCAATGGAGGACGACGGCTGGGAGCCCCCCAGCGACCTCATGCAAGAGGTCGCCGACGCCAACGCCGACAACGGCACCTCCTAGCGCCTCGACCCCATGCCTTTTGATCGCAGCCGATACCCCGATGACTGGGAGCAGATTTCCGACCGGATACGCTTCGATCGCGCCGAGGGACAGTGCGAGTGCGAGGGACAGTGCGGGCACGCGCATCCCGACGGTCGATGCCGCGCCGAGCATGGCGAGCCACATCCGGCCACCGGCTCAAACGTCGTCCTCACCGTCGCTCATTGGCCCGACGATACGCCCAGCAACGTGGACGAAGACAACCTCTGGGCCATGTGTCAGCGCTGTCACCTGAGCGTGGATGCAGGCAAGCATCACCGGAATCGAAAGTACGGCCGCCATCACGATCGCGACCACCAGTTGACCTTCAACCTGTAGCCCCATGCCAAAGACCCGCCGTCAGAAGGACCTCGCCAAGATCCACATCGCCAAAAAAGAGCTGGGCCTCGCCGATCGGGAGTACCGCCAGATCATCGAGGGAGTCATGGCCCTGCACGACCTGGCCGGCGAGCCCTCCAGCGGCAACCTGCCGCCCGAGGCGCGAGAGACCCTCCTCGACACCTTCCGCGAGATGGGCTGGAGCCCCATCCGGAAAGACGACGACCCGGCGTGGAAGGGGCGCTACGAGGCCAGCAGCGAGCCGGGCAAGGCCACCCAGCGGCAGCTCGACTACATCGCCATGATGGAGTGGGAACTCGGGTGGCTCGACAATCCGAAGCGGCTGCGCGGCTTCATCGAGCGGACGCGCGGGGAGAAAAAGCGACCGTGGATACTCTCGAACCGACAGGCCTCCGACGTCATCACCGGCCTCGAAAAAATGACGGGCCGCAAGCCGGGCACTGTCGACGCCTAACACCCCAACACCCGAGCACCTCAACACCTTTCTCACCGCGCGCCTCGCCCGCTGCGCAGTCCCCACGCCCGCAATGAGCCGAACCTGGACTGACCGGATCGACCTCTACCAGATCCACCAGACACTGCAGGACCTGCCACACGGGGAGAAGAGCGCCTACGCGCAGTCCATTGCCGACCGCCTCGACATCAGCAAATCGACCCTGTACCGGGCCATGCAAGACCGTTTTGGAAAGAAAAAGGAAAGTCCCAAAGACGCGCAGGTCCCCGACGACCTCGTGAGGAAAATCGCCGAGATCAAAGAGACCTATGCCTCGAAGATCACCCTCAAGAATAGCAGCCGCACCCTGCCCACCAAAGACGCCGTCGACATTGCCGTGCAGGAAGGCATCGAGGAAGCGGAAAACTGGAGCGTGAGCGCCATCCAGGAGGGCCTTCATCGCCTCGGCTACACCACCCAAGAGCCGTACACCCGCGTCGAGGCCGACTATGCCCTCCAGCAGGTCCAGGTGGACTTCTCGAGGAGCCACCACTTCCAGGTTCTGGAACCGACCGGCGACGGGGACTGGACTCTTCAGGTGTCGACCAACGAGATGAACTACAAAGATGGGGAAGTGAAGCTGCGCACCTGGGTCGTGCAGATGATCGACGAGTACTCACGACTGCGCCTCATCCGATACTACCCGGCCACCAGCGAGAGCGGCATCCTGGGCGTCGACTTTCTCCGCTGGGCCTTCAACCGCCCGAAGGACAACCACCCGCTGCGCTACCTCCCCGAGCGACTGAAGACCGACCAGGGGGCGTTTGCCAAGAGCACCGAAGGAAAAACCGCGATGGACGCCCTGGGCATCGAGCCGGTGCTCGCCAAACCCGAAAGCTCCTCCACCTCTCAGGGCAAAGTCGAGCGGTCCTTCCGCACGCTCTGGCAATGGGAGGCGAAGATGGCCACGCGCCTGGTCCGTGAGCACGGGGAGGGGTGCACCATCCCGCTCTCCACGCTTCAAGAGCTCATGCACGCCCGATCGGTGCACGAACAGAAGAAGTCCCACCCCTTCTTCCGCGAGAAGACGCGGGGGGAGATGTACCGCCGCTCGATCGAAGAGCGGAGCCGGAAGCTCGACGACTGGCCCCGCCGCGTGGATCACGACGTTCTCGACCTCGCCACGCGCACCTGGACCCGCACCGTCGACAAGACGCGCCTCGTCTACGTCGAGAACGTGCCCTTCGAGGCCCCCACCTACGCCTGCGGCCACAAGGTCCGCGTCCATAGAACCGCGGGCGGCGACTGGTACGCCGAGCTCATCGACGGCTACCACAAGGGCCGCACCTTCGAACTGAAGCCCTACGACGTCGAGGCGCTCGACGACTACGAGAACCACCCCGGCAAAGTCCCGCGCCAAGACATCCAGGACGACGTGGAGGACCACCTCGCCCAGCTGGTCGAGAGCGAGGACCCGAACGTCGAGGACACCGCCGCCGAGCCGACGGCCCCGAGCACACAGGCCGAAACGGAAGACGACGTCGAGCGCCTGTCGCTCCTCAAGGCGCGGGCCCGCGTCGGCCGTGCCCTGGGCGAGATCGACGGAAAGGCCGAACTCATCCAGGAGCTCGTCGACCAGGACGTGCTCTACGACAACATGCCGGCCTCCGAGGCCGACGACATCGCCACCCGACTCACCACCGCCCAAACCGCCTAAGCAACCATGACACAGTACCGACACCAGGAAGGAGCGCAGAAGACCGACGGCCACTACCCACTGACCAGTGGTCTAGACCACCTGCTTAAAGCGAAGAAACGACTGAGGGTGATACGTCTAGCGCTGCGTTCAATCTCCCCGAATCTAGAGCAGGATCTTAGCGAAGACCTGGAGGGAGTACAGTTCGAATTGGACTCGATTCTGAGCCTCATCGAGACATCGGAGAAGAACCTCATCGAGGCCCACGACGACCCGGGGTCTGACTCCTGAACCTTCAACCTTACGCAATACGAAATACGCACTACGCAATAAAAGTGGCGACGACAGGCCCACACAGGTCGCCCCCAGATGGTCGCCCCGAGGGTCGGGTAAAAACACAAGAATCACCCTCCGAGCA
>CAYXAD010000011.1:0-27877 GCA_964462965.1 uncultured Salinivenus sp. | reverse complement strand
GCTCGCGACCTCGGGCGCACGCTCGACCGCATGGCGCAACAGATCCTCGAGCTGGTCCATCCCGAGGACGACTCCGACGCCCCCTTTGCACTCATTGGCATGCAGACGCGGGGGGTCTATCTGGCCCAACGGCTGCAACGCCGAATCCAGGATCAGGAAAACGTCGAGCTTCCCGTCGGCATCCTGGACGTCACCATGTACCGTGACGACGTGCGCCTGCGCCTGGAGCAGCCTCAGATTCAAGCGACGCGAATTCCTTTTGACGTCACGGGGCGCCACCTCGTCCTCGTCGACGACGTGGTGTTTACGGGGCGGACGGGCCGTGCGGCCCTCGACGCCCTCATGGACATGGGGCGCCCGGCCTCGGTCCACTTTCTCGTCATCATTGATCGTGGCCACCGAGAGCTCCCCATCGCCACGGACATTGTGGGACGAGAGGTCCCCACCCTGCCGGGCGAGGAGGTGCGCGAGCGCGTCGACGAGATCGACGAGGAGGACGGCGTCTGGCTCGTCGAATCCCCCTCCCCGCGTGGGGCCTCCCAACCGAAGGACCGCTAGACTCACTCCTCTCCCCCGCCTTCGTCACTGACACTTCGAAGGGTTCCTCCCTATGGCTGAATTGCACGACTCGTCGCTCCCGAATCACGCCCCTGCCCTCGAGCATCGCCACCTTCTGGATCTGTCGACCTACAGCGCAGACGAGATCCTCCACATCCTGGACACGGCCCGGGAGTTCCGAGCCGTCCTGGATCGGCCCATCCGGTCGGTGCCCACGCTCCAGGGCACGACCGTGGCCAGCCTCTTCTTCGAACCCTCGACCCGAACGAAGCTCTCGTTCGGCCTCGCGGCCGGGCGCCTCTCGGCCGAGACGGTAAGCCTCTCGAAATCCGGCTCTTCGGTCAAGAAGGGCGAGACCCTCAAAGACACGGCCCGCAACGTGGAGGCCATGAAGGTCGACATGGTGATCCTTCGCCACAGCTCGCCCGGCGCCCCTCACTTTCTGGCCCGCTGTACGGACAGTGTCATCCTGAACGCCGGGGACGGCGCCCACGCCCACCCCACCCAGGCGTTGCTCGATCTGCTTACGATGCGGGAGCACTTCGACACCTTCGACGGACTCAACGTCTCCATCATCGGCGACATCACCCACAGCCGCGTCGCACGCTCCAACGTCCAGGCCCTCACCACGCTCGGGGCGAACGTGACGCTCTGCGGGCCTGCGACCATGATGCCGGTCGGGATGGAAGACGCCATGGGTGTGCAGACCACGACGCGACTGCAGGACGCCCTCGACGGCTGCGACGTGGCCATGGCCCTGCGCATTCAGATGGAACGGCAGGACGAAGGACTTTTCCCTAGCCTGCGGGAGTACCACATGCATTTCGGCATCACGATGGATCACCTCCGGCAGCACCCGGACCTCCTCATCATGCACCCCGGACCGGTGAATCGAGGCGTCGAGCTCGCCAATGAGGTCGTAGACCACGAGCGCGCCATCATTCTGAGTCAGGTGACCAACGGCGTGGCCCTGCGCATGGCCGTGCTGTACCTGCTGGCCCCCGAGCGCGAGGCTGCGTAAGCGCAGAGAGGACTCGCCCTCTCCAAACGTCCCTCCATCCACCCGTCCATCCCCCAATCCGGGATTGGATTTGGAATTAGAACCGCAGCGTCGCCAGGGAGATGCCCACTGCGTAGTGAGCGCCACTGCCCAACAGAGAGGTCTTCGGCGTCACGCTCACCCCGAGGTCAAAGCGATACAGTCCGAGGTCGATTCCAACCCCCCCGGCAAACGTCGCGGCCTGTGTGCCCATCAATCGAACTCCTGCACGGAGCGGAACGATGCCCAGCTGGTATTCTCCCCCACCGTACAGAGAAGGAATTAAACTCACGGCTCCAGCCGCAGAATTGAATCCCATTCCGGTGCCTCCCGTCACCGTGAAGTCCCCTCGATCCCACGTCCCCGTGAGCTGCATGGCAGTGGGAAGCCCCGTCACGAAGGGAGACCGGTCCCGCTCCACGTCCCGGTACGCCTCTCGAGCCAGACTGTCGACCTGATGCCGCAGATAGTCTCCAACCTTCCCGTCAAACTCTGTTCGTAGGTGTTGCAGATTCAGCTCAGCCCCTTCAAAGCGAAACTCGTTCTCCGAGGGGGTCACCGTCTGAGCATCGCCCTGCCATCGAATCATTCCGAGGTCTGTGACACTCAGCCCGAGCAAGAGGTCCGGCTTCACCTCATAGGTCGCCCCGAGATCAATCCCGGCGCCGACCCCCACCACTCCTCCCCCACCCCACGAAGAAGAGAGATCGTGCAGGGGGTTCGATTGAAACGCATCGAAGACGTCGTAGATCTCGGTACTAAGCGGGCCGGCAGCCCGGGCCGTATACTCGAACTGATGAACGAGCGACTCTTCCCCGACGACTACGTCCGAGTCGAGCACCCCGTCGGCAAAGGAGGTCCCGAAAATGAGTCGAGGCGCCACCCCAATCGAAAGAGGCATTGAGTCCAGGGCATAGCTGAAGGCCCCGGTGAGGTCGACGGTCTGCGCTGCCCGGTAGCGCCCCCGGACGGGAACGGTGCGCTCCGTGCCCGTGCCTCGGAGAAGAAGGTCAAAGAGCCCCCGATTCAAGCCTGCCTTGGCAAGGGCCCGAAAGCGGAGCCCCCCTCCGACCGCCCACTTCTCTCCGGTCGGCCGATAGCTGAACGAAACCGGCACCATCTCGACGTACATCGCCCCGCTCCGCCGTCGTGACCCAAACCATGAATCGAGGCTCTCTTCGACCTGGGATCGACTGAGAGACCGGCCACTGGCCAACGTCTCATTGTAGTGTTGAAACTGGAAGAGGTCTCCCCCCACGTAGGTGCGCGTGTCAAAGAGACGAAGCTCCAGAAAGGACGAGGAGGAGCCGCTCGTGAGGTGGGACGGATTCGCGTAGAGCGCATTCGTTGGCGAGCCCAGAGGGGAGGTGCTTCCGCCCGTGCTCACGGCATGCATGCTGCGGATGCCCGACTGGGCATGTGCTGTGTCGCTCCCGAGCCCCGATAAGACAAACACACTCCCAATCGCGAGAAGAATTCTGACTGTAAAAGGCGACATCCGACTGTCCATCACGCGAAGAGTAGCTGCGAAGAAAGAAGCACCAAGAAGGAATCCTAGTCCCCCGTCCGTACCGAGGCCTCAATGTCCGCCTGCATCGAAAGCTGAAGCGTGTCATCCGCCCGGATGCGAGCGGGAGGGCCCTCCTCGGTCTGCTCCATTGTCAAACGAAGACGAATCTCCTCCCCCTCTGCAAGAGAACTGAGGGCCTCCTGGCTTTGACCGAGATTGAGTTTCAGTGTCCCTTCCCTCGAACCGTCGGCAGCTCCTAGGCGCTCGTCCTTGGGCGCCGGGGCAATCCGGAGCTCTTCCTCCTCGTCATTCTCCGTCTCCTCGGGAAAGTGCCGAAGAGACGCCCCTGCCTGATCGACAATCGTCATCTCTACGTCTGCCCCCAGCGGCAGTTTGTTCAGATAACGCAACTGCAGGACGGCCTTCGTGACGGTAAGATTCTTGTCCGGATCGGTGACCTCCTTCAGAGAGGAGAAATCTGCATCGAAGGTGTCCTGCACCGTAAAGGTGCCATTGATTTGAAGCGGAATGCTCACGTCAAACCCGGCGTCGATCTCGACCGGCTCTCGCAGGATGATGTCCCCTCCATCTTCATTGAGGTCGGCCTGTCCCGCCAGCCGAATCTCGGAGGGAAGTCGACTGAGGAACGGACTTATGTTGGAGTTCTCATCTTCGACCGCGTGGGTCCGCCGGACCGTTTCGTCGGCCCCTGCAGCTTCCAGTTCGATGTCGAACTGAATGAGGGAATCCCGGGGAATCGAGATCCCGCCAGCCGTGAACTCCTTTTCGAAGGACGATGACGAGACGGCCCGCTCCGTGTTCGCCGCCCCCGCCAGAAAGAAGCCACTCGTTCCGCTTTTTCCCTGGAGCGCTGTGTAGAGCTGAACGGTGGTCTCCCCTAAATTTTCAGTCTCGGTGGAAAAATTGAGGTTCCCCCCGGAGAACTCCAATCCATCCACCCGATTTGTAATCCCCTGAAACCCGTCGAAGGAGCTCGTGCTTACCTCGCTGTCATCGGCCACGTCCAGGTTCCCATCTCCGTTTTCGTCCGGCGTCACCTGAACGGCGAACGGCTTCACGTGGCTGGCCTTGAGCTCGCGAATGTCAAACTTCCCGATCGACATGTCGGCAGACACGCGATCGTCAATGTGCGCAACCCCCTCCGCCTGCGGATTCTCCTCCAACCGGCCCCGGAGAGTGTAGTCAAGCTCATTCACGGCCGGGGACACCTGCTGGTTGAGATTGGGAAACACCCGTACATCTTCCCCCTCCAGCGAAACGTCAAAGCTGCGCGCCCCGCCGCCCGACACCACTTGATCGACCTCGAACTTCCCCTCCGGATTTTTTACGAATCGAACGACGACGGAGTCGCCCGGGGCGTAGGACGGATGCAGGAGGTCCGGATAGCTGAGCGTGAACTCGTCGAAGGTGAGCTGAGGGTCGCTCTCGAACTGTTTGATGTCGATCAGCCCATCGGCCAACTCCAGATAGTCCCCGTCTTCAAACGTCACCTGGTCGTTCCCCATCTCGATCGTCCCGCTCGAATGAAGCACTTCCCCCCCGGGCCGAAAGTACAGAGTTTTGATGCCAATCGTCCCCGAGTTGGATACGTTGAGCACGTCGTCCGCCGTGACGGTAATCACGTCGTTAACGGGGGAAGCTGTTACATCGACCTTCACGTCCGCAGCAATGCCCCGATTCGACCAATCGCTCACGGTGGCCGTCCCTTCCTTTCCGGACTCAATGTTCCCGATTGTCTCGTCAATGTTGAGGGCCGAAATATCGACCCAACTCGGCGTCGTCTTATTCTGGATCTGAATCCGATTGACGGACAGATCGAAAGAGAACTGATTGTCGACCGCGAGCGTCAGCGACCCGTCGTTCCCCTCGATGCCCTCGAACCGGGACGCATCGTCTCCCCTTGCGGAGACGGGATCCTGAGACGCCCGGATGTTGACGGTGTTACTGGCGTCACTCAGGGTCGCAGCCTGGTAGTGCCACTCTTCAATCTTCGAATCAAGGGTGGCAGTCTCCCCCGAATTAGTGCCGGCTACGATGAGACGGAACGGGGTATTTGTCCCAAGGGTAAGCCCCGACACATCGACTACCGTCGTGGCACTCTCACCGTCATTTATCGTTTTATCAAAGCTGGATTTTACCAGTACCTGGAGGGTCCCCTCGGTGTCCTCAATCCAAATTTCCGGAGGCTCCCCGTTACCGTTTGTAAGTGTATTTGATCCATCGTTGGTTAGTGTAAAGGTAATGCTATTCACACCACCTCCCGACTCTTCGGTAAGACTTACAGATTCAACCGTCGCCCCGCTCGCATCCACCGCCCCGAAGTCCGGGGCTTCTAAGAGATTGTCCTTAGGAAAAGGAACGACAATCTCATCGTTACCGCTCTGATCGTATAGCCCACTTTCCGAATTGGACTGTGAGCCACTTTTGTAGACCTCGTTGGACTTGGAGTAACTGGCGTCGACTTCCTGCGCCGAGATGTCACTGTCCCGGACAATGGGCTCTGCGAATTGCTTGTTGCTGGAGAGATCCCCCGCCGCTTCGTCGACGGCGTTGTTGAGCGTCCCCAGGGTGAAATTGTCCACCGTCTGCTCGATGGCGATGTCTTTGGGCTCCTTGCCCACCGTAAAGAGGGATTCGAAGGTGGAGGTCGTCGTGTCGACCAGCGGCTCATGTTCGCTCTTCGGCCCGCCGAGAAAGGAGAAGGTCTTTTTCGCCACCAGGGGCGAACGGACTTCGGCCTCCGTCTCAAACGAAGGCCCCTCCGTCGGCACGTCGCAGCCGGTGAGGGAAACGACCCAAACCGCAACCACAGAAAGACCAGCGATCCAACGCACCAGCGTAGAGACGTGCATAAAAAATGGATGTGTCACAAAAAGAAGTGCTCGGAGCCGGCACAGAACGAAGCTCGACTCTCGCCGCCTACAGAGCATCCACAGCAAAGGGTGGCTCCACTTGACGAACCTCCTCCAGATGGGCAGAAGAGAGAGCCTTGTTTGGGGCCTTCTCCGTGCGATTCCTCAACGGAAGGGGTGAGAACGAGGGCTAAACCTACGGCTTGCCCGGGAAATCCTCAACTGAGGACTGCACGACATCGGATCCGCTCGTGTGAAAGGGGCCTGTTCCAGGTATGACCGATGAGAGCTGCTTCGCCCCGACACACCTGAATCACTCGCCGGCCTCCTCAGCTTCCCCCTCTCCCTCTGAAACCTCCGTCACGTTGTCGTCGGTATTGCGATCCACGAGCTTCACGTAGGGATCGACCCCGGCCTGGGCCGGCTCTTCATCGACCGTGACCGTGACCGTCTGCTCCCCGTCCGTGAGGGAATGCTTCTGAAGGTAGAGGACCTCCTGCTCCTCAGTCCCGACGTCCGCGTCGTTTGCAAAGACGCCAATGTCGACATAATCGCCCATCTCGACGGGCGTCTCGGTGCCCAGGCTGTCGGCCTGCAGCTTCTTGGCCTCGACCGTCAGGTCGACCCGGTACTGACCGTCGTCGGTCTCGGTATAGGTGGCCTCTGTTGCGCGGTTTTCATACAAGGTAATCTCACGGAAGAGATCGCCGACAAAGCCCTCGAGGGAATCGGGCGCGGCGGCCTCGAAGCGCTCGACCAGCATCTCGGAGGTGGGAAAGGGCGGCTCCGTGAACTTGTAGTCGGCCACGAAGTCCCGAAGCACCTGATTTACGGTCGCCTCGCCGAGGTAGTCTTTGAGGGCATACATGACGAGCGAGCCCTTCCGGTAGTGGATGTAATTCTGATTCTCGACTCGCATGAGCGGCTGTTCTGCTCGTTGCTCCTGACTCCGACCGATGAGGTACTGGTCCAGCTCGTAGTCGAGAAACCGCTTCATGTGCTTGGGCCCGTAGGCCTCCTCCATCACCATAAGGGCGCTGTACTGGGCGAGGGTTTCGACCAGCATGGTGCCTCCCTGCATGTCCCCGCTTGCAATCTGGTGTCCCCACCACTGATGGGCCAGTTCGTGGGCGGTAATGTAGTACGGATAGTCGATGTCCTCCTCCGAATTCACGCGAGCAATAAAGCCGATGGACTCGGAATACGGGATGGTGCCGAGAAAGGACTGGGCAAAGGTCGCGTAGCGCGGAAACTCGGCAATTCGGACCTGGTCGCTCTGATACGGGCCGAAGTGGTCGGTGTAGTACGAAAGCGAGTGCTTGACTGCCTCCACCATTCGATCCACGTTGTAGTCGTGCTCGGGGTGGTAGTACACCTCGACCTGGACGGGTTCGCCGTCGTTTTGGGAGGCATTCTCAGGCTCCCAGGTATCCTGTACGACGTCGTATCGCGCCGAGAGAAACGAGAAGAAGTTGGCCGTCGGAGCGTTCGTCTCGTAGTGGAAGTGCCGCCGGCCGTCGGTCGTCCAGGTGCTGTCGAGCGTCCCTGGAGCGAGGGCCGTCTGATCGTCGGCCGTGCTGACGGTGGCCTCGTAGCGGAGCCACGTTGCATCCTGGCCGATGTACGGACGCATGCGAGCCGTCGAATCGCTGAGGGGGGCTGTGCGGGGCTCCGGCTCTAGGCCATGCTCTTCCCGCGTATCATTGTCGGTGAGTTCGCCCCCCTCATTGTAGCCTACACTCGGCAGAATGGCGCTATTGACAAACGTTCCATTGTACACGACCGAGGTCTGATCACCGTCATTGGTAAACCCACGATTGCGTTGCCAGACGTCAAAGCTCAGCTGGGCGGTGTCTCCCGGAGCGAGAGGATTCTCGAGCCGAAGCAGGCGCACACCATGCGTCTCGTCGGATCGCACCACTTCCGCCCTCCGGGCTAGGGTTAATGCCTCGACGTCCAATTCCGACGACAGCCCGAGAAAGAGGGTGTCGACCGGCGCTGCTCGGTCGTTGACGAGCTCGTACGTCCCGGCAAAGTGCGCGTCGCGCCGTTCGGGATAGAGATCCACGTCGAGGTCCGCGGCAGTCACCCGGGGCTGAGGCTGATCCTGGAAGCGCTCGTAGGTCTTCTCGTATTCAGCCTGCAGGACCTCTTGCTCATTGCTCGTGCGAAAGGTATTCCACACAGTCGTATTTACGTAGACGTACCCTCCGAAGGCAAGAGCAAGGAGGAAGGCCCCTCCTGTTGTTCCCAGCAGAGCGGGAGAAAGCCGATTGCGAGCCTGTTTAAAGCGTCGTACCAAACGGGTTTCTACCCCCCGCGGCCAGAGGAGCCGAGCCCCGACCGCCAGGAGAACCGTCACGCTGCTCCATAGGGCCATGTGCCACAACCAGCCCCAGGCGAAGTGACCGTAGCCGTTCATGTCCGAATAGGGCATGCCGGGGGTCGCCCCAAACCAGTAGAGATTGTGTTCGAGCCCAAGCTGTCCACTGAAGAGCCTCAGCACGAAGTAGGCAATGATCACGAAGTGCCCGATGTACTTCTGATTCACGAGCGCATGAACGGCCAGAGCGAGCCCGCAGAGCAAGGCATAGTCGAGGAGCTGAACCCCGAAGAGCTCCACCACATAGAGCCCCCAGTCGATGTCCGTAAACCCATACGTCCACTGTGTCAGGACGCCCGCCCCCAGAATGACGCCCATGAGCACGGCACTCATAAGCACGAGCGCCGTGCCTTTCGCTACCATGGAGAGGCTGGTAGGGAGGGGCATCGCGTCGTGGAACTGATCCGCTCCTACGTCCCGCTCGCGCCAGACCAGCTGACCGGCATAGAAGGCAATCAGAATCCACATGAAAAGCAGAAAATTCTGGCTGAGGGCATCCAGAATGTGGTAGGTCACCGGATAGACCGGAGTGCCGAACATCTGATCGGCCTGATCGGCCGCCACGACAAGAAAAATGACGCCTGCCATGACGATGGCATAGAAGTAGACGTCCCGGACGATCTCGGCGAAGGAGCGCTTTGTAAGCGTCCAGAACTGCTTCCACCGCATGGTCCAGGTGTTCGACAGGCGGACGTGCGGCAGGTCGAGCGAGCGAACGACAGAGGTCGGCGACAACTCGGCGAGTGAAGAAGACTCATCCGTGGCATCGCCCCCGCTCGTATCGGTCCCCGGGAGGTGTCTGAAGCGAAACTGCGCGTAGAGCCCCACCAGTATCAGGAGCCCGACGCCCACGAAGAGGAGTCGATTGAACAGAAACGTGCCCTCCAGGGGGATGAGCTGGCTGTTCTGCTCGGCGACGGTCCAATAGCGTGTGACATCGGCGGCTGGAATCTGACCGAACGGATCGAGGAGTGCCGCTATCGTACTATTCGTCAGCGCATCGGCCTCCATGAGAAGAGACGCGATGTTGTAGCTCATAAAGAGCAGGATGCCGCCAATGTAGTTGGGCAACATCCGGCGGGTGAGGGCCGGAAGAGCAAAAAAGAGCGCCCCGGTAAAGAGCAAATTCGGAAGAATAAAAATGAGGTAGGGCTGGAAGTAGGCCGCCAGTGAAAACGCCCCGAGGCGGCTGGCCTCAACCCATGGCATGTGAGTGCCGAGCATGAAACCAAATGTAATCCCCAGATAGAGGTAGAGGTGAACGATGAGGGATCCGACGAACCGCCCGCTGAGATACGTTCCTTCCGAGACGGGAGTCGTGAACGTGAGGGGATGAATCCCGCTGTCGTAGTCCCGGTAGACGGCCCGGCCCATGAAGGGAGCGGTGATGAGCACCCCCAGGAAGCTGATGAGGAACGTCAAAAAGCCGAGGGCAAACGGGCTATTGATGTTCGTATTGGGCCCCATCCCGAGAAGGGTTAAATTTCCTCCCCCAAATGCTCCCCCGAGGGCAAGCATGGCGAGAAAGGCGAAGGCGAAGAAGATGAAGAAATAGATGTGGGTCCACAGCTCTCGGAGCCGGGTCTGAACTTCGTGACGGACGAGATCGAGGAACATAACGTGTAGTCGTCAAGGAGAAGTGTTCACAGAAGCGAAGGGCCCAATCGTCCCGCGGCTTCATTCCGAGGCCGCGGCAACCTGTTTGGGAGAGCGGCCATTCTTCATCTGGGTGAAGTAGACGTCCTCCAGGTCGGGCGACACGGGTTCGAAGGACGCATCGGGACGGGCGCCGGCATGAACGTGGATCACGGGCTGTCCCGCCACGAGCTTCGTGGAGATGACGTCGTAGTGCTCCTCGTAGGTCGGCAACTCCTCCTTTTTCACCGTCTTGCGCCAGATGGTCCCCTCCAGCGTCTCCATGGCCTGCTGGGGAGCGCCCTCAAAGATAATCTCCCCTTCCCGGATGATGGCCATTTGCGTGCACAACTCCCGGACGTCGGCCACGATGTGGGTCGAGAGAATGACGACACTGTCTTCTCCGAGCTCACTCAGCAGGTTGAGGAAACGCACCCGCTCGGCCGGGTCGAGCCCGGCAGTCGGCTCGTCGACGATGATGAGGTCGGGGTTGCCGATGAGGGCCACCGCAATGCCGAAGCGCTGCTTCATCCCCCCCGAGTAGCTCCCCAACTGCTGGGTCCGCGCCGACTGTAAATTGACCCGTTCCAGGAGCGTATCGACCACCCGCTCGCGCTCGTTCGCCCCCTCGATGCCCTTCAGCGTGGCAAAGTGGTCGAGGAGGTCCTCGGCCGTCGCTTTTTCGTAGAGGCCAAACTCCTGCGGCAGATACCCCAGCACCTGTCGGAGCGACCTCTTGTCCTCCAGCACGTCAATGTCCCCGAGATGCACCGAGCCGTTGTCCGGCTCCTGGAGCGTCGCGACGATCCGCATGAGGGTCGACTTGCCGGCCCCGTTCGGCCCGAGCAGGCCGAACATCCCGGGAGGAATAGTCAGCGAGACCTCTTTCAGGGCCTCGGTGCCATTCGGATAGGTCTTCGAAACGCCGTCGATAGTTAGCTGCATGGCAGACGTGGAATCAAATCGATCAAAGACGAGCGAAAGCAATCATTGCGGGTTGGAGGCCCCAGTCATCACGCTCCAATTATAAATCGGCCCCCGTGAAAGTTGCCCGGGATGCGACGAAACGGCGACTGGCGTCGACGAACCACGGGAATGAATCGATGAGGAGGGATCAGTCAGATAGTGAAGCCCCCTCCCAAGAAATCAAATTGGACATCCAAAGTCGATCTCCCCCCGAAATTTCGCCCGCTGTGTCTCCCCTGGTCTCCCTCCAGTTGCTGACAGGCATCGGACGTCGACAACGTCTTTCGTTCGGCTCCCGGGATCCAATCTGTAAAATGCTCGCACAATCTCCCTCCGTAGCAGGCGGAGGCTGAATCTCGTTGCGCAGCGATGGGTGGGAATGATTCAACCTTTGATGGCCCCCTTTTCCCTATGACTGCCACTACACCTGCTCCCTCCTCCCTCGTCCGGCTCGACGACGTCACCAAAACCTACCACGAGGGCGGTACGAGCCGCGCGGTGCTTCGGGACGTCTCACTGACGATCGACCGGGGCGCGTCTGTCGTTCTCATGGGCCGAAGTGGGGCGGGCAAGAGCACACTCCTCAATCTCGTGAGCGGCATCGATCTCCCGACGTCGGGCCGCATCAGTATTGACGGGACCGATCTCACGCACCTCTCGGAGACCGACCGCACCCTGTTTCGTCGGTCTCACATCGGGTTCGTCTTTCAGTCGTTCAACCTGATCTCGACGCTGACGGTGGCCGAGAACGTACTCCTGCCCCTCGAACTGGCCGGAGACGACTCTGCGCACTCGCGGGATCGTGCCACCGACGTCCTCGACAAGGTGGGCCTCGTCGATCGAGGCGATAGTTTCCCGGACCGACTGTCCGGAGGGGAACAGCAGCGCGTCGCCGTGGCCCGAGCCCTCGTCCACGACCCTCTCCTTGTGCTCGCCGACGAGCCCACGGGCAACCTCGACTTTGAAACCGGGCAGCAGGTTCTCTCGCTCCTGGCGGATCTCGTCACAGAGACCGACACGACGCTGCTCGTGGCCACCCACGACCACACCGCCCTCGAGCGGGCCGATCGAGTCCTGACCCTGCATAACGGCACGCTCCGCGATGAACTGCCCGGCTTCCTTTCTGAGGAAGATGCCCCCACCGCCCACGAAGCCTGACCGTCTTCTGGGCCTGGGAGTATGGACGTTGGGAGAGAGCACCTCGTCAGAAACCGACCGATGCACACTACCCGCAACCCTCGATTCTCGGCCCTCGATGTTCGCACTTCGACCCTCGAATTTCGAACATCACCTCTCGCCCCTTCCATGACCGCCTGAGTCCCTGAACGCATCCCGCCCCTGAAACAAGCCGCCGCTCTCTCCCCACTCTCACCCATTCCCAAACGCCCCAGTGAGTCTTCTCCAGCGCTCCAGCCTCCGATACCTCACCCGCCATCCCTGGCTGATGGGCCTCTCTGTGGTGGGCATCGCGCTCGGGGTGGCGGTGGTGGTTTCCGTCGACCTGGCCAACACGAGTGCGAGCCGGGCCTTCGAGCTCTCGGCAGAAACGGTGACGGGACGAGCCACACATCAAATTCTGGGGGCCACTGGAACGCTCAGCGACGACGTATACAGTCAGCTCCGGAGAGCAGGAATGCGCCCCGCCGCGCCGGTCGTCGAAGGCTACGCCTCCCTCGAGCGCAGCGACCGCACCTTCCAGGTCATCGGCATCGACCCGCTCGCCGATGCGCCCTTCCGACCGTACCTGGGCACCGGCTCCAGCAGTGATCTCGATCTGGGAGCCTTCATGACAAAAAATGTGGCGCTCATGGGGGGCCCTACGAGCGAGGCCCTGAACCTATCGATTGGCGACACCCTCCGTGTCGACGTCGAAGGAACGAGCTATCGTCTTCCGCTCCAGGGCGTGATCGAGCCCCAAAACGAACGAACACGGCGCGCCATCAACAACCTGCTCGTCGTCGACATCTCGACTGCCCAGCGCCTCTTCGACCAGGAGGGGCGCCTCAGTCGAATCGATCTGATCCTTCCGTCCGAGGATCCTGACCGGGAGGCCCTCCTGGAGCAGCTCCGTGCGGCTCTGCCTGAAGGGGCACGCCTTCAGCGTTCGGAACGCCGCACAGAAACGGTCGAGCAGATGACCCAAGCCTTCGACCTGAACCTGACGGCCCTGAGCCTCCTGGCTCTCGTCGTCGGTGCGTTTCTCATCTACAACACGATGACCTTCTCGATCGTCCAACGACGGGGCCTCATCGGACGACTCCGGGCACTGGGAGTCACGCGCGGACAGATCTTCCGTGTCGTCCTGGGAGAGGCTGCAATCCTCGGCCTACTGGGCACGGGCCTCGGCCTTCTGCTCGGCATCGTGCTCGCCTCCGGTCTGGTCCAGCTTCTCACCCAGACGATCAATGACCTGTACTTCGTGGTCGAGGTCCGCGAGCTCTCGATCACTCCGTGGATTCTGGCGAAGGGAAGCCTCCTGGGCATGGTCACGACGCTGGGAGCGGCCCTGCTCCCCGCCCGCGAAGCCACGAATGCTCCGGTGAGTACGGTTCTTCGCCGCTCGACGCAGGAGACCAATGTGCAGCAGCTCGCCCCTCGCCTGGCGGCGGCGGGACTGGGCACCGGCGGCCTCGGTGTTCTCCTGCTCGTCCTCACCGAACAGAGCCTCTGGGCCGGCTATGGAGCCCTCCTGTGCCTGCTGATCGCGGCGGCGCTCGTTACCCCTTTCGTCGTCATGAAATTGGCCCAGGCCCTTCGTCCCGTCCTGGGTCGCCTGGTCGGCGTCATGGGCCGCATGGCCGCCCGCGGCGTCGTCACCAGCCTCAGCCGCACGGGCGTGGCCATCGCGGCCCTGATGATTGCCATCGCAGCCACCGTCGGCGTCGGCATCATGATCGACAGCTTTCGGGGCACCGTGTCGGACTGGCTCAACCAAACGCTTCAGGCCGACGTCTACGTGCAGCCGCCGAGCCAGGTCTTCCGCCGGTCCGACGCCACCCTGGACTCGACGGTCGTGGACCGGCTACGCGGAATGGACGGCATTGCCGGGTCGTACTCGGTCCGACGGGTCCAAGTGCAGGCCGAGGTCGGTCCGACCGAGCTCGTCGCCGTGGAGCCCGGCCCCGAGACGGCCGACGTCTACCAGTTTAAATCGGGCGACAGTGAGGCCGTCTGGAACACCCTCCGGGATACGGCCGCGGTGGTCGTGTCTGAACCGTACAGCCATCGCCACGACGTGGGGGTGGGAGATTCGCTCCAGCTTCAGACGAGCCGCGGCCCAACGACCTTTCCGGTCGAAGGCGTCTACTACGACTATGGATCCGAGATCGGCCTCGTCCTGATGACCCGGTCGACCTACGAACACTTCTACGACGATCGGGGCGTCTCGGGGCTCGCGTTTTACGCCGCCGAAAACCAAGACGTGGATGCCCTCATTGCAGACATGCGGGCGGAAGTGGCGGGCCTACAAGAGGTGTTGATTCGGTCGAATCGAGCCCTGCGCGAAACCTCCCTTCAGGTCTTCGACCGCACGTTTACGATTACGACCGTCCTTCGGCTCCTTGCAATCGCGGTGGCGTTTATCGGCGTCCTCACGGCCCTGATGGCCCTGGCGCTGGAGCAGCGCCGCGAACTGGGGGTGCTGCGGGCCACGGGGATGACCCCTCCGCAAGTGGGCGGCTATGTGACGCTCCAAACGGGCCTCATGGGGGTCATTGCCGGCCTCCTCTCCCTGCCCGTAGGCTACGTGCTGGCCTATGTGCTCGTCTTCGTCATCAACAAACGTTCCTTCGGCTGGACCCTTCAGATGACCGTCCCCCTCGACGTGCTCGGGCAAGCGCTTCTCCTCGCCGTGGGGGCGGCCCTGCTGGCCGGACTGTATCCCACGTGGCGCATGGCGCAGGCCCGCCCGGCCCGTGCGTTGAGAGAGGAATAGTACACCTCAGAATGCTCCTCTATCGCAGGTTCTTATAGAGAGTGCCGAGAAGAACATCGTGGTAGTCCTGGCTGTGCTCCCAGTACATCACCCCACCGAGTCCGTTTTCCCGCACGAATTTGGTCTTGTGACGAAGGGACTCGGGATCTTCGTAGGAAATGAACGAGGAAGAATCTGGCGCCCAGAGGTACGGCGCCTTCGCACTCTCATCCCAGTAGCGGGTAAAGCCCTGCCTGTTGATATATTCGTTTAGGAGGGTGCTGTACGAATGGTAGCCGGCAAACCGATCGTACGGCTGGTTCAGCCCTTTCCGTTCGGACCGAACGCCCGTCCAGTGTCGTCCGTAGAAAGCTACGCCGAGCACGAGCTTCTCAGGGGGAATCCCCGCGTCGAGATGTCGCTCCACAGCCGCAGCGGCTGTACGGGTGGGTGCGCCCGAATGAGCCGACTGATAAAGCCCGGTGTGATGACCCGTCATCTCTGAGCCCGCCGTAAAAAAGTCGTACGTCATGATGTTGACGAAGTCGAGATACTGATGCACGTTCCCCATCTCGGTGTGCTCCATGTATGCCTGATCGTCATTGCTCGCAATGGTGAGCAAGTATCGGTCGTCGCCCACGCGTCCGCGTTCGTGGCTCAAGGAGTCGAGATGGGTGCGCACGGTGCTGAGCAGGCGCGTAAAGTTCTGCTTGTCCTCCGGACGAGCGTCGATGCCTCCTACCGCCTGCCCCGGAAACTCCCAATCAATGTCGATTCCGTCCAGCCCATAGCGTTTCACCAGATCCACGGCGCTGCGTGCAAAAGTCGCCCGAGAGGAATCGGTAAGGGCCGCGTCCGAAAAGTTTTTGGCGCCCCACCCCCCGACCGAGACGAGGAGCTTGAGGTCGGGATTCTGCGCCTTTAGCGCCTGGAGCTGGGCGAGATCTTCAGGGGCTTCGTCGTTGCGAAAGACAATGGAGTCCTCCTCGTTGACCTGAGCAAACGCGTAGTTGATATGCGTAAGCTTCGACGCATCGACCTTCCAGATGGCAGTCCCGCCGGGCACGTAGCCAATGATGCGATATGGAGGATCGCGGTCCGCCTCGAACTGAGCGGAGTGCTCTGCTCCCCCCATTAGTAGAGCGAGAACGAGTACGACGCCCGGCACGAAAACGGAAAGGAATCGAAAAGCCATCACACAGGACAGATGTCGGTGAAACAACGAAGAAACAAGGAGACGTGCTTTCAGGTCACGACGTCGAGCCAGCCGCCGTCCACGTAGTAGCTCGATCCGAGGCAGTAGCTGGCACGGGGCGAACACAGAAACACAAAAAAGTCGGCGATCTCTTCCGGTGAGGCAAATCGGCCAATCGGGGTGTTCTCCTCGGCAATGTCAGAAAGATAGCTCTCCCAGTCGCGGTCCTCATCGGCCGTTTTCTCCTTTGCAGCGTCTTCCCATGGTCCTGTCTGCACAAGCCCTGGATGAACGCAGTTAACCCGGATGTCGTCGTCGGCGACTTCGTTGGCGAGACACTTCGAGAGCATGTTGAGTGCGGCCTTCGTGACATTGTAGATGGGTTCGTGGTCGAGGGGCTGTCGCGCACAAATGGATGCATTGTTGAGAACGACCCCGCCGCCGCGCTCTCGCATGGCCGGAATCAATCCCCGCGCCAGCCGCACAGCGGCCATGACGTGGAGGTCCCAATGGTACTGCCACTTCTCGTCGGAGGCCTTTAGAATGGCTTCGTTGGTACCCACCCCTGCATTGTTAATGAGAATGTCGGCGCCCCCAAAGGAGGTAAGAACCTCGTCCACCAGGTGGGACACGTCATCGGGACGTGTCACGTCGGCTCGGACCCCCTTGGCCTCGACGCTGAAGGCATCTCGCAGGTGGGCTGCAACTCTCTCGACCCGGGATTCGTCCCGCGCACAACAGACGACGTGAACCCCTTCTCGGGCCAGGGCCTCTGCCGTGGCACGACCGATCCCGGTACTCCCGCCTGTGATGACGGCCACCTTCTCCGCTAGTTGTAAATTCATTATTGACACTGCTGGACTGATGAAGGATTAACCCTTCTTCTCTTCCCACCCGGCACGAACGCCGCTTCTATTATAAGGCTACTGATCCCCTTTCCCCGACCTGGGAGCGGTTCCAAATCTCAAACGACGCGTCGAGGTAGAGGGGACGATTAAGAGCAACCCCCTCTCCGAACCGTGCTCCCTCCCCATCGTTTTGGTTTTCCTACTTCTCCCAGGCGTTTTTCTTCGTTCCGAATGCCCCGCTCTCTATCCCTCCTGCTCGCCTTCCTCTTCCTCATCGTCACGCTTGGACTTAGTGCGTACTGGTTCACTGTAGAATCTGGGGAAGAGGAGCTCCAGACGTCCGTGTCCGTCGCCGAGGCAATGGACAACGACACCACCGGCTACCGGCGTGCCACTGACGTCCGCCCCTTCACCTTTCCCGAAGACCACGGCCCCCACCCGGGCTTCAAGAACGAATGGTGGTACGTCACGGGCAATCTCGACGGGGAGGACGGACAGCCCTATGGGTACGAGCTCACCATTTTTCGCTTTGCCCTCACTCCGCCCGACGAGGCGCCACAGCCTGCCTCCACGACCCCGGATTGGCGAACCAATCAGCTCTACATGGCCCATTTCGCCCTCACCGATGCCGACAACGAGACCTTCCACGCTTTCGAACGCTTCAGTCGGGGCGGGGCAGGCCTCGCCGGCGCCCAGGCGGACCCCTTTCGGGTGTGGCTCGAAGATTGGTCGATGACCAGCACTGGTTCTGAGACCTTTCCTCTCCGGCTTCAGGCCCGAGAAGAGGGAGTTGGCGTCGACCTGACGCTTCGCCCCACAAAGCCGTACGTGCTTCAGGGAGACCGGGGGCTCAGCCAGAAGGGGCCGGGCCCGGGCAATGCGTCGTACTACTACTCCTACACCCGGCTTGCCACCGAGGGTGTGCTCGTTCGAGAGAACGACACCGTCGACGTCTCCGGCCAGAGCTGGATGGATCGGGAATGGAGCACCTCGGCCCTCGGCCCCAACCAGGAAGGCTGGGACTGGTTTTCCCTACAACTGGACGATGGACGCGACCTGATGTACTACCAGATCCGTAACGAAGACGGCACGGCAAGCACGTTCAGTGAGGGAGTGATCGTGGGCCGCGAGGGATCAACCCGTTCGCTGGACCGATCCGAAGTCTCCATCGAGGTGCACGACACCTGGACGTCGCCCGACGGGACCCACACCTATCCCGTTGAATGGACCCTTCGAGTGCCCTCCGAAGAGCTGGACCTCCAGATTACCCCCTACCTCCCCGCCCAGGAGCTCGACGTGTCCGTCCGGTATTGGGAGGGCGCCGTTCGCGTCGAGGGATCGGCGTCGGGACGAGGCTACGTCGAGATGACGGGCTACGGCGACAGCGCGGCCTCTCCGGCGTCCTGAGTGCAGAATGCCGAATTGGGAGTGGGGAACTGGGAATGTGGAGTGAAGAATGAGATCCTTCCTGCCCCACTTGCACGCTCTAGATTCGAACCTCGACATTCGCAATTCGAAAATGGAAACGCTCAACCTTCCGAGCTACGAGTTTCGGACGACGGAGCGCGCCGGAAAGAAGATGATCTACGATCCGATACGGCAAACATACGTCCGGCTCACCCCGGAAGAGTGGGTGCGCCAGCACTTCGTGCAGTACCTGACTCAAGAGCTGGGTGTCCCCGCGGGACTGGTGGCCGTCGAAGCGGGGTTCGAGTTCCATGACCAGCCGCAACGGGCCGACGCCATCGTGTACGACCGGAAGGGAGATCCGCTGTTGCTCGTCGAATGCAAGGCCCCAAGTGTGTCGATCAGCCAGGAGGCATTCGATCAGTGCGCACGGTACAATGGGGTCCTCGGCGCACCCTACCTCGTCGTCACCAACGGTCAGAAGCACTACGCCTGCGCGATCGACTTCGAGAAGCAAACCTACGCCTTCCTCGACGACCTCCCCGCCTACGACTCCCTGCTGAACCGAGCCTGATACGTATGGAAGGTTGAATGTGTGGAAGGTTGGACGTGGAACTGCCTTGAACTGTAGTGCCCTGATTTTTCTTTCCTTGCCTTCCCATCCACACTTCCAAACCTCCACCCGTCCATCCTTCCTAACATTCACCCCTTCGCCCATCTCTCCGTCCATCCATAGTGCCCGAACAGGGCACAAGTCGTCGCCGTAGGCTGAGACGGTTTCCTTTCGCATTAACACATTCCCATCGATGTCCACATCCTACGAGCGCGAGCAAACCGTTGCCTTTGAGGCCGTCCAGGCAGCCGCCGATCTCTGTCAGACCGTCCGTGACGGGATCGATGCCGACGTCCTGGAAAAGGCGGACCGAACCCCCGTGACGGTGGCCGACTTCGGCAGCCAGGCCCTCATCTGTCAGGCGCTTCGGGAGACCTTCCCCAACGATCCCGTCATCGGCGAAGAAGACTCTTCGGCTCTTCGAAGCGACGGGAATGCAGCCGTTCGCGATCAGGTCGTCCAGCAGGTTCAGGCCCACCACCAAACGGCAGACGCCGAAACGATCTTCTCCTGGATCGATCATGGAACGGCGCGCGAGTACAGCGAGCGGTACTGGACGCTCGATCCCATCGACGGCACCAAGGGCTTCCTCCGAGGAGATCAGTATGCCATTGCCCTGGCCCTGATCGTCGACGGACTCCCGCAAGTGGGCGCGCTCTGCTGCCCCCATCTCCCCGGCGAGCTCGGCGTGGACGATCCCGAGAGCCGAGGACAGGTGTTTCTGGCCGTACGGGACGAAGGCGCCTGGCAGAAGCCGCTTCATGCGAGTGAAGAGACCGAGACGCTTCCCATCCACACGAGCGACACCTCCGAGCCCAGCCGGAGTCGATTCACGGAGTCCTTCGTCTCCTCGCACAGTTCCCACGACCTGGCCGCAGAGGTGGGCGCCCGACTCGGCATCTCGGAAGATCCCATCCGGATGGACAGCCAGGCCAAGTATGCCCTCGTGGCCCGCGGCAACGCCGAGATCTACCTTCGCCTGCCTCGCCCCGGCACCGACTACACGGAACGCATCTGGGATCACGGAGCGGGCTCCCTCGTCGTCGAAGCGGCCGGGGGAACCGTCACCGACATTCACGGCGAGCCGCTCGACTTTACCCATGGCCCCCTTCTCGCTGCCAACACGGGCGTCGTGGCCACAAACGGCGCCTTCCACGACGACGTGATCGACGCCCTCCACGCCGCGGCTGAATAATTTCCGGCGGGCACTGCGAGTCACTTCTCGCTTTTTCCGGGCCAAGGAGCCCGTCTCTAGGGAAGTTTGAGCATGTGAGTGTGGGTGTTTGGGGATGTTTGGAGTACGGGGGAGGGGCCATCCTGATTTATTGACGGACGCTGCTGCCTCAGGCGTCTCACCGCCGCCTGCTCGGGAAGCCCCCTGATCAGTAACTCTTGAATCTGTAAAGGATGTCCCCGAACGGGTGTAAAGGAACTCCCCGGCCTGTACAACCCCCACACACCCACCCCTAATACCCATTCACTCACATACCCAAAGCACACAGCCATCATCGGTAAACAACGTGTCAACGAATGAAGGCCTACCTGCTCTGCGCTGGATTCGGGACTCGCATGCATCCGCTGACGGAGGAGACACCCAAATCCCTCCTGCACGTGGCGGGACGCCCCCTCCTCGACTATCTGATGGAGGACCTGGCGAGCTGGGCGGAGCTCGACAGCATCCACATCGCCGTAAATCATCAGGCCGCCGAACCCTTTCGGGCGTGGGCGTCGACCTGGCGGACTGAGATGGACGCCTCGCTGCAGATCCACGACGACGGCGTCACGTCGCCCGACGACCAGCTCGGGGCCGTGGGAGACCTGCACTTTCTCCTGGAACAGGCTGGAGGACCCGACGAGGGCGCTCTCGTTAGCGGCGGCGATAGCCTCTACCGCTTTCCGCTCCCCCCAATCCTAAATGCCTTCGACGGGTCGACCAATCAACTCTTGGCCCTCTACGAGCCGAACCTCGACACGCTTTGCCGGCGCAGCGTCCTGGACCTGGAGGGCAGTCAGGTGACGGGCCTCGCCGAGAAGCCCGAAGACCCTCCCTCTCAGTGGGTCTGTCCCTCGTGGTACCTTCTTACGCCTGCCGCCCTCTCGACGGTCGACGCCTTCCTGGAGCGTGGGGGCGACGCCGATACGCTCGGGACCTTCGTCGACACCGTGGCTCGATCGCAGCCCGTCGAGGCCCTTCGCCTGCCCGAACGATCCGGCCTCCGGCTGCACTGCAACACGCCGGACGACCTGCGCCGGGCGCGTCACCTCCTGGCGAATGAGCCGAGACGACTGGTGGACCCTGTTGAGGTCCAACAGATGCTGTAGGGAACCCCGTTCACAATCGAGAAGTGTAAGTGCTGACGACTGCTCGTCGGTTCGCGCATTCCTCGTTTCCTCCCCTTAACCTTCGAGTCACCATGGATGTCTGCTGGTGTCCCCCTCGGTATGCCATGTCGCTTGGCGTCAGAAGTCTCTGCCGTTCTTCTTCTGACGTCCAAGCCACACCTAGCTCTCCATGGATCCGATCCTCGACCTTTTCACCGGCATTGTTTCCGCTGAGCGTCTGACCGGTACGCTCATCACGTTCGTCACCCTGCTCGCCGAGCTCGCTGTCCTGTTCCTCGGCGTGTCCTTTGCCGTCGAACTCGTCAACCGACGGATTGGACAGGCCCGTCTTCGCCGCCTCCTGGGCGGAAATCGCCTTACGGGGGCCCTGAAAGGCCTGCTCCTGGGAGCCCTGACGCCGTTTTGCACCTACTCGGCCATCCCCATGCTGGTCAACTTGGTGCGGGCCAAGGTCTCTACGGCCAGCATTGCGGCCTTTCTCCTGGCCGCCCCCGTGCTCGACCCCTTCCTGGCGGCGGCCCTCATCCTCCTCTTCTCTCCGACCGTTGCAGCAATCTACATCGTCGTCGTGACCGTCGGGGTGCTCCTCGCCGCCCTCGTCGCTGAAGCACTGGACCTCGGCGAGCACTTTTGTGTGCCCGAGACGGAAGCCATCGGTCGTGAGCAGACCCACGAGGGCCTGCCTGCCGACTCGCCCGACCCGTCCGACATCGCCCCCTCAACCACCGTCCCTGAAGGAAACGGACGCACAGAACAGGACCTTCTGACAAAACGGTCCGCACAAGAAGGTGTGTCGTGCGAGGCCCCCGAACATCCTCCTGCGGCCGCCTGCGATTCGCCAGGATCAGCCCAAGACGCCTGGCAAGGCTGGAGGCCGGAGACCCAACGAGCCTTCTGGTCCTCCCTGCAGCTCGGTCGGAGTATGGCCGTGCCCCTCGTCGTGGCTGTGGCCTTTGCTGCGCTGATCGCGGGCTACCTTCCCCAAGAGGTCGTCCTGGCCCTGGCCGGGCCGGACCAGCCAATGGCGGTTCCCCTGGCCGCTGCCCTTGGGGCACCCTTCTACGTGTCGATCGAGGCCCTCATCCCCATCGGCGCGGCCCTGTCGGAAAAGGGCATGGGACTGGGCGCCGTCTTTGCCCTGACGGTGGCTGGGGCCGGGATGAATGTGCCAGAGTTCGTGCTTCTGGCCAAGCTGATGACGCGTCGCGCCCTGGCCTGGCTCATTGGCTCTGTGGGCGCCGTCGCCGTAGCGGGAGGTTACCTCGTCAACCTTCTGTAAGCACGTGCCCACGCAGTACCCCCGCGTGTTACGCATCACGCAATCCCCAACATGCATCACCCAAACGCTTCTCGGAGCTGGTTGCAGGCCTCCTCGAGGACCGGCAGCTCCTTCGCAAAGCAGAACCGCAGCTGGTATTTTCCGTCCTCGGGATCCTGGTAGAACGATCGCCCCGTGACGCTGGCCACCTTGGCGTCGCGGACGAGGGTGTCACAGGCAGCTTCGTCATCGGCGAACCCGGCGTGTCTCTCCGCCAAGGCCTCGAAGGAGGCCAGGACGTAGTAGGCGCCATCGGGCCACGGCACGTCAAAACCGATGTCCTCGAGCGTCTCACACATCAGCTGCCGCCGCTCCGCGTAGTCGGCCTGGAGGTCGTCGACGTAGCTCGCGTCCAGGTCTTCGAACGCGGCCAGGGCGGCATGCTGCAGCGGACGAGGAGCGCAGATGTAAAACAAATCGTTGAGGAGCCCCATTTTCTCGATGATTGCGGGTGGGGCCACCCCGTAGCCCAGGCGCCAGCCCGTGACGTTGTAGGCCTTCGAGAAGCCCGAGATGGTAATCGTCCGGTCGTAGGCGCCGGGAAGGCTCGCCAGCGAGACGTGCTCGCGGTCCTCATACAACATGTATTCGTAGATTTCGTCGGTAATGGCCACCAGATCGTGCGTCTGCATAAGGTCGAGCAGGGTGCCCAGCTCCTCCCGCGACCAGACTTTTCCACTGGGATTGGCCGGGGTGTTGACGACGACCGCCTTCGTATCCGGGGTGATGGCGTCCTCGACCGTCGCTCGGTCGAACGTCGACTCGGGCCCGCCGAGGGGGACGTATCGAATGGTGGCCCCGGTGAGCTCTAGAATGTTGCGGTGATACCCGTAGTACGGCTCAAAGAGAATTACCTCGTCGCCCGCCTCCAGGAGGGCCATCGCCGCCGTCACAAATACCCCCGTCGAACCAACCCCGACTGTCACTTCCTCCGGGGACGTTGCCGGCAGTTCATTATAGGACCGCACCTTTTCGAGAATGGCACGACGAAGCGGCTCGATGCCTGCATAATGCGAATAGATCGACTCGTCGTCTGAGATCGCCCGGTGGGCCCGCTCCTTAATGGGCTCCGGCGTCGGAAGATCACAAATCCCCTGTCCCAGGTTGATGCCCCCGGCCTCTTCCACGCGCTGGGTCACAGCCCGGATGTCGCTCTGCTCCAGGGGCTTGGCTCGATCGGCAAAGGGAAAGGCAGTCGTCAGATCCATGACATCGGGGGCGTGAATCAAACAGAATTGTGGAATGATGAAGAAAACACCTTCGGGAACCGCGTGCAAACCGCTCCCCCTCTACCTGCCCCCCAAGCCAAAAGACTCCATACATCCATTCGTCCACCCATCCATCCCTAAAAAGGGAACGTCCCGGCGCGTACTTCTTAGAGAGGACGGTGCGGTCCCCCTCTTCCCGATCCAATGCCCGTCATGCCCTCGCCCTCCAATCCGGCCTCCTTCCTGCACAAAGCGATTGATCTTGCCGTTGACAACGTGACGTCTGGACGAGGAGGTCCGTTTGCTGCCCTCGTCGTGGAAAATGGAGACATCGTCGCACAGGGGACAAATGTCGTCACGACGACCCAGGACCCGACCGCCCACGCCGAAATCACTGCGATTCGCAAGGCCTGTGAGGCGCGAGGGCACTTCGAGCTCGAGGGCTGCACCCTCTACGCCACCTGTGAGCCCTGCCCCATGTGCCTCGGCGCCATCTACTGGGCCCGGCTGGACCGGGTGGTGTACGCGGCCTCCCGCACCGATGCCGCCGAGGCCGGATTCGACGACGATCACATCTACAACGAGATCGATCGCCCGCCCGCAGACCGACACATCCCCATGGTGCAGCGGCTCGACGGCTCGGAGGCGCAGCGTCCGTTCCAGGCCTGGCACCAGTTCGAGGACCGGGTCGAGTACTGAGGAGGGACGCCCCTACCTGACGTTCTCGAGCGAAGGCGCCAGAAGCAAAAGGGCAAGCAGCGCACAGCGGCCGAGCGTCCGGTCGATGTAGAGGAACTCGTGATCGGCGTGCGCCCCGCCGCCCACTGCCCCCAACCCATCGAGCGTCGCCGTGTGCTGTCCCGTAAAGTTGCCGTCGGACGCCCCTCCGGCCCGCCCTTCGTCCAATTCGAGCCCGAGTCGGCGTCCCAACCGATGAGCAAGCTGCCAGAGGCGTCGATGTCGGGGCGTTGGCTCCAAAGGCGGACGCTCAATGCCTCCGTTCACCTCGATCTTCACGCCGGGCGTGCTGGAGGTCAGGTCGTGAATGGTCTCCTCGAGGCGCTCGGCGTCTGCCCGAGTGGGCACCCGCACGTCTACGACCAGTCGTCCATTCGAAGTGTTCTCGCCCTGATGGCCGTGAATGGTTCCCACGTTGATGGTTATCCCGTGCTCCGGATCGTGCAGCTCGTAGAGGCGCTGGACGAGGCGGGAGAGCTCCAGCACCACGTTCCCCACCGGCGGGGGCGCCGTGGACCGCACCAGAAACTCCAGCTCCCCGGTCCCCTTCCGCCCCGTCTTGATCTTTCCGTCCGGCCCCAGCGCCGGCTCCAGCACGTAGACCCGCTCCGCGCAGCGGGCAAGCCGTTCGATGTGGCGCCGCGACTCGGGACTTCGAATTTCCTCGTCGCTCGTGAGCAGCACCAGCGGACAGACCGACGGTGCCAGGTCGAGCGCCTCCAGGGCCCGAAGCGCAAAGACGATGGCGGCAATCCCTCCTTTCATGTCGAAGACGCCGGGCCCCTGCACGATCGTTCCGTCCGTCGTCACCGGCATGGTGTCCAGCGTGCCCTTCGGCCAGACGGTGTCGGTATGCCCCAGCAGCAGCTGGCACGACCTGCGTTGCAGTGGCTCCGAGGGGCGAGCATAGAGAGCCCCTCCCGTGGCCTCCCCGGGCACGTACGTCGTTTCGAAGTCGAGGTCCCTCAACACAGCAGCGATGTGTGCCTGTACCTCCTGCTGGGCCTCCGGATCGGTCGAGGGGGACTCGAACCGGGCGAGTTGACAGACAAAATCGACGTACGCAGACCGCTGATCGTGCACGTAGGCGGCTATAGCCTCTGCCGTCTGTTCGTCGACCGCCGAGGCCAACGACTGGACGTCGGACGTGTGAGACATATCCGTAGGAGACATCGAGCAGCAGGCGTACGTCGGCCCGACGAGGCGTAGCGTCTAACGTTCCCGCGGCCGGATCAGAGGGCGGCCACCTCTACGTCAAACACGTCCTCGAGATTAAGCACCTCGACCACCTCGTGATAGAGGTCCGGGGGATCGACCAGCGTAATCTGCACGTCTTTCGACTGCAACTCGTGCAACGCATAGAGCGCCTCCGTATCCACCAGCCGAGCACGCGACAGATCGATGCGAACGTGCGTCTCGTCGTGCACGATCTGGCGCAGGTGACGGGCCGTCAACAGATTGAAGTCCCGTCGGAAGCGGACCGTAAGGGTGTCGCCGTCTCTCTCGTACATCATGCCCGTTCCTCTACGAGTTGTTCGTCGTACAGCTCGTCCACAATCTGCTCTTTGATCCTCTCGGTCAGGGCCGAATACGCGACGATGGCGTCCGGATCGAGGGCCACGAACGGCCGCTGCAGCCGGAGGTGATCCAGCTCGCGATGAAAGCGGGGGACGAGTCCCGAAAAGATGAAACCCGCCTCGCGCAGCTGTTCGGTCAACGTGGGGGTGTGAGGACTTCGGAGCGGCACGTCCACGTACAGCGCGTTGAGTTCCGCCGCATCCAGGTCCTCGATGGTCTGCTCGACCTGTTCGACTACGTCGGCGCCCGGTTCCTCGACGACGAGCACCGCGTGCCGAAACCCGTATTCGATCCGCGCGTCGATCGCGGCCTCCTTCGGCAGGGGCTCCTGCGTTCCATCCATGGGCGGCTCGATGACGACCGCTCCCAGTTCGTCGTAAATGGCCCGGAGCAAGTCGGCATAGGCATCGGGCAGGTGCGGCGTCACCGTGTCGTACGGGACGAGGGGCTTAAAGTCGATGAGCGTCGAGATGGGCTGCGGATAGTCGTCAATCAGGCCCGTAAACCGCTCCGTGGGCTGGAACGCCAGATTGAGCGCCGACGATACGAAGTCGAACCGTGCATTGGCCCGCTGGCTGATCTCGTGGGCCGTCACGGCCTCTCCGTACACGCCGATGAGGCCTTCCTCCTCCGCCTTTCGGATGAGCGCTTCGAGCATCCGAGTCATGAGGCCCCGCCGACGGTGATTCACGTCGACCACAGCTTCTCCCACTTCGCCGATGGCCGAGTTATCGGCTCGCAGCACGGCAAAGTACCCGACCGCAGCCCCATGCTCCGTCCGCACCATGACCCCAAACTTTTCGTCGTTCCGAAGCGCCTGTTCGATCTTGTGGGGATAGTAGAGCTCGTCTTTCGAGTAGGTGTTGCCGTAGGTGCGATAGATGAGCTTGGCAATGTCGACGGCATCTGAAGGCTCCACGTCTTCGAGCGCATAGGAAAGATCTTCCGCGGGGGTGCCGGTGTCCTGAACGATCTCGGCCGGTTCGAGGTCGACGATGTGACGGGCCTCGATGTGCTGGCCGAGCCGAAACTCCTTCCCCTCGGCTCCCTTGTTCAGAAACCGAATCTCGTCGACGCAGTGCTCCACGACTGCGTACCCGGCCCCCTTAAAGTCGCCCTCTTCGAGGGCCCGGGTGCGGTCGTACTCGATCTCGGATGGATCGAACGGAACGCCCTGCTCCTGAATGATGACCTCGGCCGTGGAAAGGTCGGAACGAAAGGAGATCTGGAAGCTCTCTTCCTCCCCGGGATAGGCAAACCGCACGACGTCCGTGACAATCTCGTCGACGGCCAGGGCCAGCCGACGGGCCTTTGTGTCCGTGAGTCCGACGTTGAGCCCCCACCGGTAGGTGAAATCCGTCGCCGGGCCAATGACACTGGCGTGATTGCGGAGGTCGAGCTCCTGATCCATCGCAGCAGACAGCTCGGTAGACGTGCGGGGTGAACGAGCAGACCCTTAAATTAACGGACGTGCCCGATCTGAACAAGCGCGGGAGCAGAGCTCTCTCTGAGAAGAACCTGTCCTCTTTCTCTGAAAACCCCCACGGATCGCCGCGTGCTATGGTACCTAAGTGGTCCTCTCGCTAAGTACTTATTCCCTGAGTCACGGCTCAAAACGGGCCTTGTCGCCAACCAGCCTACTTGCGGTATGAGCAGAACACCTGATCAGGGCTCAGCTATTTAGCGAGAGCACCACTTAGGCGGCTAATTCCGGCGAAGTCGCAGCGACGTTTTCTGTTCTGATTCGTAAAT
>CAYXAD010000010.1:0-28865 GCA_964462965.1 uncultured Salinivenus sp. | reverse complement strand
GTGCCCGATACGGAAATGTTCACGAAAACGGGGCTATTGCCGGCAAGTCCGATCTCGCCCTCGTCGAAATCGACGACGACATTCCGCCTCGCTACAATCTCTACTTCAGTGGCTGGAGCCGGTCGGGCCAAACACCCTCAGCGAGCACTACTATTCATCATCCTAGGGGCCATGGGAAGCGAATTAGTTTCGACCGCAATCCTTCCTCGCTCGTAGACTATCCCAGTTCATCTACGTGTACTGCTCCTTCGGGGGACACGCACCTCTTGGTCCAGAACTGGGAGACCGGTACGACGGAAGTAGGCTCCTCCGGTGCGCCCCTGTACAATTCTAATCGACGCATTGTGGGCGTTCTCTCCGGTGGATGTGCAGGATGTGACGGAGACGGTGATCTTGACGACAACAACGCCCCCGATTGGTATGGACGTATTGCCCGTGGCTTTGAGAACGGTGACTATACACCCAATGGATTTCAACAGCCAGCGACCCTGGCTGACTGGCTGGATCCCAATAATACAGGCAGGTCCACCCTGGACGGCCGCCCCCTTGTCACAGACTCAATCCCCCCCGCCCAGGTCCCCAGCTTTGCCGTCGCAAATGTAACGCCTGACTCGGTCACATTAGAATGGACGGCCCCCGGTGACGATGCCATGGAGGGAACGGCTTACCGCTACGACTTGCGATATCGCAAGAGTGCGCCCCAAGAGCAGACGGACGCAGTCATCAAGTCTCAGCAAGACTTTGAGGCCGCCCAGAAGATCTCGGAGGTCCCCGACCCCGACACGGCCGGAACGACCCAGTCCGTGACGGTTCCTGTGCAGCAGGATACGACCTATCACTTTGCCCTCGTGGCCCTCGACGAGGCACTAAATGCCTCTCCCCTTGCGACGGCAAGCCGCAACGTGACCCCGGTTGCTTCCCTGCAGGTGACCGCCCCCGCCCCAAATCCCGCGCGACATCAATCTGTGATTCGCCTGGTGACTGAAGAGCCTCAGTCCATTCGAGCCGCTCTGTTCGACGCGCTCGGTCGCCGAGTCGCCGTTCTCTTTGACAAAGACAACGTCCCCCCCTTTCGACAACAGACCATTACCGTGGACGTGTCATCTCTCTCGAGTGGGATCTACTTCGCCCGCATTCAGGGAGAAAGCAGAACGCAAACGAAGAAAATTTCCGTCGTGAAGTAAAGGCACCCCGAACCGGAAGGCCGGATTCGACACGGATGGTCGGACGTGTGAACGAAGGGAGGCGAGATGTCCCGAATTCCCCGATCAGGTCGAGGACAGGCCGGGTCCGGGACAGGCATCCGAACGTCAACCTTCCACCCCCCGGATCTGTGTCCGGGGCAGGTTCTCCATCGCTCAACGGAGCCTGCGGAGGTGGTACTACGTCTCCCCGACTTTCTCTCCCTCCCACACGATTCGCGCGAAGCGACGCTTGCCCACCTGCAGGACGAACGGAGCTTCCGTCGACACGTCGATGTAGCGACCGGTATCCGTCACCTTTTCTCCGTCGATCGAGACGGCTCCCTGTTCGATGAGGCGACGCCCTTCGCTGTTTGACTCCGTGAGGTCTGCGTACCGCATGAGGTTGAGGAGGCCCACTTCCTCTCCGGGCTCTGCCTCGGGCTCTACCTCCGGCAGATCGTCCGGAATTCCGCCCTGCACGACGGTCTGCTCGAAGTGGTTCTTGGCGGCCTCGGCGTCGTCCTCTCCGTGGTACATCCGCACAATGCGGTGCGCGAGCTGAGCCTTGGCCTCTCGGGGGTTCGACTCCGCGAAGTCTTTGACCTCCGAGAGCTGCTCCGTCGGAATGTCCGACACGAGCTCCACGTAGCGATAGATGAGGTCGTCCGAAATGGACATCACCTTCCCGTACATCTCCTCGGGCGGCTCCGTGATGCCGATAGCGTTGTCGAGCGACTTCGACATCTTCTCCGACCCATCGGTCCCTTCCAAAAGCGGGAGCATCATACACACCTGCGGATCCTGGCCGTGCACCTCCTGGATGTGGCGACCCACCAGCAGATTAAAGCGCTGATCGGTCCCGCCGAGTTCTACGTCGGCCTGGATGTGCACCGAGTCCATGGCCTGCGCCAGAGGATACAGAAACTCGTGGATGCTGATGGGCTTGCCGGCCTCGTAGCGCTGGCTGAAGTCTTCCCGCTCCAGCATCCGTGCCACGGTGAACTGGGCGGACAGCTCGATGACGTCACTGAAGGACATCTCGTCGAGCCACTCGGAATTGTAGAGGATCTCGGTCTTCTCCGGATCGAGAATGCGGGTGGCCTGCTCGTAATAGGTGCGTCCGTTCTCGCGGGTCTCTTCCATGGTGAGCGGCGGACGCGTCTTGGACCGGCCCGAGGGATCGCCGATCATGCCCGTGAAGTCGCCCACGATGAGGATGGCCCGATGGCCGAGGTCCTGGAACTGACGGAGCTTGCGAAGGACCACCGTGTGCCCGAGGTGCAGGTCGGGCCGACTCGGATCACACCCGAGCTTGGCGATCAGGGGCGTTTCCGTCTCCCGAGACCGGCGCACCTTCTCGGCCAAATCCTCTTCGGGAAGAATTTCCTCCACCCCGCGGCGGAGAACGTCCATTTGCTCGTCTACCGGCGGAAAGGGCATGGGTATTCGCGTTTAGTCTTTGTTGCGGGTATCTGGTCTGGCGATGGAATCAGGAAAGAAGTTCCTGATCCAATGACCGCTGACCGCGGACGACCGACCGCCTTTCGGTCTTACAATCAGCGGTCAGTCGTCTGCCTGCGGCGGTCCTTACACGTTGTACTTCCGACGGGTCTGCTCCATGCGTCGCTCCATCTCCCGCTCCTTGATGGCCTGGCGCTTGTCGTGCTTCTTGCGTCCTTTGGCGAGGCCGATCTTAATCTTGGCCCAGCCGTCACGAAAGTACAACTCGAGGGGCACGATGGTATATCCCTCCTGCTCCGCCTTGTCTCCCCACTTCCGGATTTCACGATTGTGCATTAACAGCTTGCGATCCCGGCGCGGTTCGTGCCCGAAGGGCCCCGCCTGCTCGTACGGCTTAACGTACATCCCGTGGATCTTCATTTCCCCGTATCGATCGACCCCGCAATAGGCCCCATCGAGGCTCACCTTCCCTTGACGCACGGACTTCACCTCGGATCCCTCGAGCACGATCCCCGCCTCCAGGGTTTCCTCGATGTCGTACTCGAAGTTTGCTTTCCGATTCCGCTCGACGACTTCTATACCTTCACCCATGGGGCTGTAGAGGGTTGATTGGCAGATTCCCAAGTTAATGTTTGTTCCGACACATGACGTAGGGACGACCGACCGGTCGTCCCTACGAAAGTACCGGAGATCCTGTCAAGAAGAAGAATCTTGCAGATAGACCGTCCCTGCTGATCGCACCGGCGGGCGATAGAAGCCCCAACCTTCCTCACACCGAAATTCAAGAATCCTCTTCTTCCTCTTCCTCATCCTCGTCGAGGTAGACGAACGGAAGATCCGGGACGTCCTCCGTCACGTCGTAGTAGAACAGATATTTCCGAAACTCCGTGAGGCTGGCAACCGCCAGTTTGTCGAGCCCGGTGCGGAGATCCTCTCGATAGAACTCGTTGAGGGACACAGAGGTCTCCTGGGCCTGGACCCACACGTCCCGGTTGTCTTCGGCTGCCTGGGCGGAGTCAATCAACGCCTCAATCATCTCGTCGCTGGCCCGGTCGCGCTTCGTCACGAAGAGCCCCCACACCATCGGGTAATTGACGAGCTCGTACCACTCGCGACCGATGTCGATCGAGAAGGGTTCGGGGCGCAACGACGGCACGTTGGGCCCGACCAAGAGGGACGCATCCTCCTCGGCGTCCAGGAGCTCCCGGGACGACGGGTCGTCGTACGGGACAAAGGTCGGGTCGACCTGGTAGTGCTCCTGGAGGATGATGCGCGTCACGATGCGCTCCTGCGCCACGCGCCGATTGTAGGCCACCGTCTCCGGAAAATCGTGCAGCCCCCCGCCCCAAACCAGCCGGGCATACGGGTAGCGCCACGAGACGAGACCGACACTCGGAATGACGTCAATCGAGTCGCTCGCCTGGAGCGCCAACATCGTCGGAAGAAGCCCGACGTCGATCTCGTCTTGGACCAGAAGGGCCGCACATTCCTCGGGCCGGTATCGCTTAATTTGAAACGGATTGTCCACCGCTCCGGACGTGAATCCGGACACCAAAAACTCAGCCGGCGGATAGTCCCAAATCGCTAGATCCATAGGGACAGCAACTCACTCAAAAAAGCAGCGACACCGAACTTCCCGAGACAAGGAGGCCTCCCCTGACCGACAGAGACGATTACTCGTCGCGGACCTCTTCCTTGACGCGCGCCGCCTTGCCCGAACGGTCGCGGAGGTAGAAGAGCTTCGAGCGCTTCACGGAGCCCCGGCGGGTCACCTCAATCTTGTCAATCCGGGGGGAATGAATCGGAAAGATTCGCTCGACGCCGACCCCTTCCGAGACCTTGCGAACCGTAAACGTCTCGCTGGAGCCGGAACCGCGGCGGCTCAGGCAAACTCCTTCAAATTTCTGGATACGTTCTTTTTCGCCTTCAACCACGCGGAGGTGGACGTTGACCGTATCCCCGGCGTCAAAGTCGGGGACGTCGTCCCGGAATTGCGTGGCCTCGACGATGCTCATCAGATCAGTGGCCATGGCAGAATCGGATCTCTCTGTGAATAGATAGGATTCGAAAAAGCAAATTGTGTAGAATCGGGACGGGATCCCGAAATGCTCCTGTGGGTCAGGAGGAATCAGCAAGGAGGTCGGGGCGGCGCTCGCGGGTCTTCTCAATTCGTTTCTCGTCCCGCCACTCGTCCACCCGCTGGTGATCGCCCGACCGGAGCACGTCCGGCACCTCCAGGCCGCGAAACTCGGCGGGCCGGGTGTAGACGGGTGCATCCAACAAGCCATCCTGGAACGAGTCCGTGAGGGCCGACGAGCTATCGCCCAGGGCCCCGGGCAACAGCCGCACGATGGCGTCTACGAGCACGAGGGCCGGCAACTCACCGCCGCTGAGAACGAAGTCGCCGATGGAAAGTTCGCGGGTGACGAGGGCATCGCGCACGCGCTGGTCCATCCCCTTGTAGTGTCCGGCCAGGAGGATCAGATGCTCATTCATCGAGAGCCGGTTCACCATCGGCTGGGCGAGGCGCTCCCCGTCCGGGGTGAGAAAGATGACCTCGTCCGCCTCCCCCTCCTCGTCTTCAATGGCCTCGACGCAATGAAAGATTGGCTCCGGCTTGAGCACCATGCCGGCGCCGCCCCCAAACGGGTAGTCGTCAATCTGACGATGCTTGTCGGTGGCGTACTCCCGAAGGTTGTGGACGTGAATCGCTACGGCACCAGCGTCCTGCGCGCGCTGCAGGATGCTGTGTCGAAGGGGCGCTTCAACGAGGTCGGGAAGTGCCGTGACGATGTCAATCCGCATCGGACCACGTTCAGCACACGTCAAACAAACGATGAATGATGCCTACTCGATCAATCCCTCAATGGGGCGTACGAGGACGCGATCGGCGTCTTCGTCGATCTCGAGGATAAAGTCTTCAACGGCTGGGACCATGAGCTGCTCCCCATCCGGCTGTCGAATTACAAACACCTGTTGGGCCGGATACTCCATGACATTGGAAACGGTGCCGAGCCGCTCGTCTTCGTCCGTCACGACGTCCATCCCGATGAGGTCATGAATAAAGAGCTCTCCTTCCTCGAGCTCCAGCTCGTCTTCGTTCGCATAGACCTCGAACTTGGTGACTGCCTCCGCATCGTCGCGGGTCTCAATGCCATCGAGCCCCAAGATGACCGTCGTTCCTCGCTTGGTCTCCTGGTAGCGAACCGAAGCAATGGAATGGCGCACCACGCGTCGACGGTGCTCGCCAAGATAGACAGCCGAGAGCTCTTCGAAGCGGGACGGAGAGTCAGTCTTCTCCGGATCGATCTTCAGCTCTCCCTCGATGCCGTGCGGTCGGAAGACAAAACCGACCTGAACGAGCGCCTCCGGATCTACATCCGCAAAATCAGGAGTGTCCCCGGCTGAATCCGGTGCTGAGGGAGAGGGAGAAGACATTCCGAGGAAAATCCAGACCGTATCTGCAAACCAACTGCGTTTCGTCAGGCCGATGGCAGACCGCCGTCCGGGATCACCGTAGAGACTGTGATTCCACACGGACGGTGGCTCAAGGCAAACCTTATTCGCCGTCCTGCTTCTCGTCCTCTTCTTCGTCACCGGCCTCGCCTTCATCGGCCTCATCTGTCGAGGCTTCCGCATCGGCTGCCTCGGCGTCGGCGTCGGAAGAGGCTTCTGCGTCTTGATCCTCTTCAGCGGACTCTTCCTCTGCGGCGTCTTCTTCCTGAACGACCGACTCCAGGGGTGTGGCCTGAGCACGCAGGCGGGCCTCTTCGTCAATCTCTTCGGCCCGCTCACGCTCTTTTTCGAGGGGATCTTGCCCTCGGCTCTCGACCGCGATCTTGAGCTCCTCATCGCTGTCCACCTGCCGCTCGCGAAATTCCTGGACGGCTTCCTCGATGGCCTCAGGCGACTCCCCCTTCTTCTTCATGTGATGATGGAGCAGGAGGCCGCGACGCCGAAGGATCGAGCGAACCGTATCACTCGGCTGAGCTCCATTCTCGAGCCAATAGAGGGCCCGATCCTCCTCGATCTGGACCTCTGCCGGATCCCGCAGGGGATAGTAACGGCCGAGATCTTCAATGTAGCGCCCGTCGCGCGCATTGCGCGAGTCCGTGGCAATAATCGAGTAGACCGGAATTTTTTTGCGCCCGATACGGCGCAGGCGAAGTTTGACAGACACGTCGTCGTTCAGTCGGTTTCTGTTCGAGGTAGTCGAAAATAGTGGATGGAAGACACAACGGGGCCGGAGCGGCCCGAACAGGCATTGCCTGAATGGTATTTTATCGGGGGCTCTTCGGGCCACCGCCGCTGCCTCCCGTCAGGCGGTCCATGAGGTTGGACATGTTAACGTCCCGCCCCTTGCTCGTCAGCTTCTGCATCGTCTTCATCATCTTCTTCATCTCATTGAACTGGCTGACGAGCTGATTGACGTCTCGCACCTCCACACCGCTGCCGTGAGCAATGCGGCGGCGACGGGTGCCGTTCAAAATCTCTGGGTGGGCACGCTCCTCCGGCGTCATGGACTGGATCATCGCCTCGATGTGGGTGAAGGCCTCTTCATCGACATCGAGATCCTGGATCTTGTTTCCGACACCGGGAATCATGCCCATCAGCTCTTTGATGGATCCCATCTTCTGGATCCGCTGGAGCTGATCGTAAAAGTCCTGAAGGTCGAACTCTTCGGAGCGAATCTTCTCCTGAAGGCGCTCGGCCTCCTTCTGGTCGTACTGCTCTTGGGCCCGCTCGACGAACGAAACCACGTCCCCCATGCCCAAAATCCGCTGGGCCATCCGATCCGGATAAAAGGGCGTGAGGGCATCGAGCTTCTCCCCCGTCGAGGCAAACTTGATGGGCTTGTCCACGACGGTTCGGATGGACAGCGCCGCCCCTCCCCGGGTGTCTCCGTCGAGCTTGGTGAGAACGACCCCTTCGTAGTCGAGCCGCTCGTTGAATTCCTTGGCCGTGTTCACGGCGTCCTGGCCCGTCATGCTGTCGACGACGAAGAGCGTCTCGTTGGGCTCGACCGCCGTCTTGATGTCGGCCACTTCCTGCATCATCTCTTCGTCGATGTGCATGCGGCCCGCCGTGTCGATGATGACGATGTCGCGGGCCTTGTCCTGGGCCTCCGTCACGGCCTCCTCGGCCACGCGAACGGCGTCTTCGACGATCTCGCCGTCTTCCTCGATCGAATAGACGGGAACGCCCACCTGGTCGGCCAGCTTCTTGAGCTGGTCGACAGCGGCGGGGCGGTACACGTCGGAGGCGGCAAGAAGCGGGGCATGCCCCTTCTTCCGAAAGTGGCGGGCGAGCTTTGCACTGAAGGTCGTTTTTCCGGAGCCCTGAAGGCCCGCCACGAGAATGACCGTCGGCGGCGTGTCGGCCATCTCAATCTCCTCGTGCTCTCCGCCCAGCACACGCGTCAGCTCGTCGTGGATAATCTTGGTCAACTGCTGTCCCGGCGTCACAGAGGTCAAGACCTCCTCCCCGGTGGCCTTTTCCTTTACGTTGTCCGTAAACTCGCGGGCCACCTGATAATTAACGTCCGCATTCAGCAGGGCCCGTCGAATCTCCCGCATCGTCTCGGCCACATTGACCTCTTCGATGCGGCCCTGGCCCGTGACGGACTGAAGGGCACTCTCAAGTTTTTCGGACAGACTCTCAAACATAGAGCGTCGCGTCGAAGCGTCTCGTGTGCAAAAACAGCAGTGCCGGAATACCCTCCTCGGCGTCCGAGATTTCACGGACGAGCGCCCACTACTCGTCGTCGGCATCTTCATCGTCCTCGGCCCGCCCACGCAGGAGGTCAATCGTCTCGACTGCGTGACGAAGGTGCGGAATAACAATGGAGCCGCCCACGACGAGCGCGACGTTCATGGCGTCGTCGAGCTCCTCGTCCGTGAGGCCCAGCTCCACACACTGCTGCAAGTGATAGTCGATGCAGTCATTGCAGCGGAGCACCATCGACGCCACCAGCCCAAGTAGCTCCTTGGTCGGGCGATCGAGGGCACCCTCTCGGTACGCCGCCGAGTCGAGGTTGAAAAACCGCTTGATCCCCAAGTGGTCTTTTTCCTCAACGATGCGACGATTCATTCGGTCCCTATACGCATTGAATGCCTCAAGTCGATCCATTTCTGTAGGGGTGTTCATCTATAATTCGCTGGTTATGAGGGTGTATGAACCAAAAACTTCGTGCCTCACGGAGCATCGATGAAGATCGGCCCGATCGGAGGGATCGATTCTTCGAAGCGAATCGTTACCGTGAACGACACGCTCGTCTCCAGAGGCCGCCTCCTGCAGACTCCGCTATGCCTTCTTCTACGGTCTCGGCATCCAAAGAGGAGTTGCGCTCACAGTTTCGCGACTACCGCTGCTCGCTCGGCTCCTCTTCCTACGCCGCCCTCGGCACCCTGATCAGTCACCGCGCACTGACCGTGCCCTCGGTCGCTCACGCAGACGTGGTCCACACGTACTGGCCGATGACGGAGGACGGAGAAGTCGACACCCGTCCTCTCATTGCCGCCCTGCGATCCCGAGGCACAGACGTGATCCTGCCGGTCGTCACAAGTTTCGACCCGGAGTGTCCGACCCTGAAGCACTGCCGGTACGAAGGCCCCGAGGCCCTGGAACGCAATCGATGGGGCATCTGTGAGCCAACGGCTGCAGAACAGGTCGATCCGGAGGCCCTGGACGTAGTGATCGTCCCGGCGCTCGGTGCGGGACGAAATGGACACCGCCTCGGCCACGGAACGGGATACTACGATGCCTTTTTGCAATCTGTAGAATGTCCCCGTGTGGCACTGGTGTACGAGGCCTGCCTGGTCCCCAGCGTGCCCTCTGCCCCTCACGACGTCCCGATGACGACGATCGTCACGGAACGGGACATTGTCCACGTTTCTAAGTAAGAGCCTTTCCACGACCTCCTTCATCACGACCGTTGGGCTCATGGCGAATCGTGAACGTTCTCGCTCCCGCTCTCCCTCCGAGCAGTCGAATGCCTTCGAGGTGGGGGAAACGACCCTGGACCTCGATGACGTCTCGGAGGAGGAGCTCGACGCTCTCTACTTCGATGACGACACGGAGGAAACGAGCCTCCTGAACCTCCCGACGATCACCGGCATGAGCCTGATCGTGGCGGGCATCGTCTACCTGCTTGGGGAGCTCGGCATCTGGGCCGAACCGGCCCTCTCCAGTCTCGGGGCCGCCCTTCCGTGGCTCGCGGGCACCCTCGTCATTCTCCTCGGCTTCGGCGTGCTCACCTGGCGGCCGTCCCGCTCGTCGGACGACACCGATCGCAAGAAAGCAGTCGACGCCAACACCGGCGAGACGAAGGTGGTCGAAGAGCCCAAGAAATCAAAAAAGAAAACGCTCACTCGCTCCCGAACGGACAAAAAGCTCCTGGGGGTCTGCGGGGGGATTGCCGAATATCTCAACCTGGATCCGACCCTCGTCCGCATCGCCTTCGTGATCGGCGTGATCGGCTCCGGCGGGCCGTTCGTCCTCGCCTACCTGGGCCTCGCCTTTGCCATGCCGAAGGAACCCCCGCTGTCGCCCGAAGAACGGTTGTCGATTATTCGGGACGAATGAGGCGAAGTTCGTATTGCGTATTTCGTAGTACGTCTCCCACAACTTAGAATATGGAATACGCAACACGCAATACGCACCCTCACGCATGACCCTTACGCATCGCGTTCCACTATCTCCGGCTCGGTACCCGCCAGCGCCTCGTGCATGGCGTCGGGCTGTAGATACCGCCGGACGGCTGTATTCACCTCCTCTAGGGTGAGGGCCTGAATCTCTTCCGGAAAGCGATCGAGGTAGCCCACGTCGAACCCCCGCTCCGCATTCGTGAGGATGGAGTGCGCCAACCGCCGCGTCGTGGCGAGCCCGACGGTGTAGGAGCCCGTGATGGTCGTCTTCTTCGCATCCAGCTCGTCCTCGGTCGCTCCGTCGTCGATGAAGCGCCGGATGACGTCCTTCGTCGCCGAGATGCCCTCCTCTAGGGTGTCGTGACTGAGGGTGACGCTCACCTGCCAGTAGCCCGCGTAGTGCGTCGTGATGCCGGATAGGCCGGAGCCGATGTGGTAGGTGAGCCCCTGCTCGTCGCGAATGCGAGTCATCAGGCGAGCGGCGAAATTCCCGCCTAGAATATAATTTCCGACGTAGAGAGCAGGATACTCCTCGTGGTCGCGCCGAATGGGGACGGCGTGTCCCATGCGGACGTCGACGTTTGATTTTTCCGGCATGGGAACCTCGCTGCGCCCGACGTCCCTTTCTGCAGTCGCCTCCGTCTCGTGGGTCGGCGGCGTGTCGTGGGGCGCCCACCCCTCAAAGGCATCTGCTACGACCGAGCTGATGGAGTCGTGATCGAGGTCTCCAACCATCGCGAGCGTCCATTCCTGAGCGCCGAAATGGGTGGCGTGATAGGCCCGAACGTCGTCCACGGTCAGCGTCTGTAATCGGTCGAGCGTCTTCGACGGGGGCTCATTGTAGTTCGGATGCTCGGGGGAAAACAGACGACGAGTGAGGGCCCCAGACGCCTGGGCGCTCGTCTTTTCCATGCGCCGCTGCACCTCCGCCATGGCCTGCGCCCGTGCCTTTTCGAACTCGTCGGCGTCAAACGACGGCGCCCGAAGCATCTCGGCGAGCACATCCATCACCCGCGGGACGTCCTCGACGAGGGCCCGTCCCGAGACGTCCACGTACAAACCGTCACTGGTGAGATTGAGCTTGGCCCCGCACTCCTCGAGGACCTGTGCCAGCTCAAACCGATCGCGGTGCTTCGTGCCCTTGTCGAGCAGCGACACTGCGAGCTCCTGCCGCAAATTGTCGCCGGCGGCCAACTCCGGATGGGCCAGAAAAGAGCCCCGCCACGAGACAATGCCGTCGACGGACGTCTTCAGGGTGAGGAGACGACAGGGCCCGGCGGTCCGGTCGCGGATGCGAGAGGCAAGATCGGGAGTGGACGCAGTGGCCAGCGAAGAAGAGGAAGAACGAGCAGTTCGCATGGGTGTGGGGAAAGCAGGGGAAAAATCAGAACGGGAGGCCTTCATCCGGAGGTGGGGACGTACCAGCCGACGGTACTCGTGTCGTCCGTAAGGTAGGTACGAGCCGCTCGCTGAACGTCGTCCACGGTCACCTCATCGAGGCGATCCAGATACCGCGTGTAGAGTTTCCAATCGCCGGCGGCCAGCGCCTCATTTAGCTGCGAGGCCACCTGCATGGGACCATCCCGGTCGAAGGCCGTCTGCGCCCGTAGCTGACTGCGGGCGCGGTCGAGTTCCTCCTGACTCACCCCCTCCTCGCGAATCGAGTCGATCGTCTCCTTGATGGCCGCTTCCACCGTCTCGTGGTCTTGCTCGGGGGCCAGATAGGCAAAGACGGAAAAGAGCCCCGGATCTCGGAGGCGAAAGTTGATGCCGAATACGTCGCTGGTCAACCCCTGATCGGTGCAGCGCCGAAAGAGACGGCTGCCCTTGCCCGAGGCCAGGATGCGTGCCAGGACGTCGAGCACGTCGGACTCTTCCTCGCGGGCCGGGGGGGCCTTGTAGGCCATCAGCAAGGCGCCAATCTGCCCGTCCTGCTTGACCGTCACACGACGCTGCCCGGTCTGCGCGGGCTCCTGCGTCGTCACCTGTGGAATGTCGTGCGAGGCCGAGTCGATGGACCCAAAGTGCTCGGCCACTTCCTCGAGGGCCGCTCGCCGATCGAATTGACCCACCAACGAGACGGTTGCGTTATTCGGCCAGTAGTAGGTGTCGTAAAACTGCCGAAGGCGCTCGGCGGTCACGCTTTCGATGTCGCTCCGCCAGCCAATGGTCGGGTGGTGGTACGGATGCGCCACGAAGGCACTGCCCCACACCTCGTCGAAGAGCCGAGAGACGGGATCATTTTGCTTTCGGTCTCGCTCGTTGAGGATCACCGTCCGCTCGTCCTCCATGTCCCGGGGATCGATCAGGGCCCCGCGCATCCGGTCGGCCTCGATGTCGAGCGCCAGCGGCAGATGCTCGGTGGGAAGCATCTCGTAATAGTTGGTGCGGTCCATCCACGTCGACGCATTCACCCGGGCCCCCACCCGCTGCAGCGTCTCGAAAATCGAGGTCCCCTTCCGCTTGTGATACCGTTCGGTCCCCTTAAACATGAGGTGCTCGAGAAAGTGCGTGGCCCCGGTATGCCCGGCCCGCTCGTTCCGGCTTCCCACGTGATAGGTCACCATGGACGTGGCCACGGGGGCTCCGTCCTGCGGAAGCAGAAGAACTCGCATGTCGTTCTCGGACAGCCGGTAGCATTCAATACTGCCCGAGGTTTCCTGAAACTCAAATGCCGCCGGAACGTCCGTCGCCGGAGGACTCGCAGTTGCTGGGGTCATGAACGGATGTCAATCGATTGAAGACAAAGATACTGAAGTCAAAAGTCTTGTGTATTCCGTATTGCATACCCGTTCCCGCCTTACGCAATACGCAACACGCAATACACCTTACTCACGAATCACGCGGTACGCCCCCTCAATGCGCTTCGAGCCAGTTGTCACCGACGTCCATGTCCACGACGACGGGGACATCCTCGAGCGGAAGCGCCTCTTGCATCTCTTCTTCCACCATGGACTGAGCTGCGTCCATCTCGTCCGGGGGGACTTCGAACACGAGTTCGTCGTGCACCTGCAGGAGCATGGCGGTCGACCAGTTCTCGTTCTGCAGGCGCTCCTGGATTCGATTCATGGCGATCTTAATCATGTCCGCCTGGGTGCCCTGAATGGGCATGTTGACGGCCACCCGCTCGGCAAAGCTCCGCCGGTTGCTGTTCGGACTGTCGATGTTGGGGACGTAGCGCCGGCGGCCCAGAAGGGTCTCTGCGTATCCACGCTCCTGCGCCTTCTGGACGAGCTCGTTCAGCAATCGAGACACGCCGGCATACGACTTCTGGTACTGCTTAATCAGGTCCTGCGCTTCGCCCACCGGCATCCGTAGGCGCTGGGCGAGGCCCCAGGGCGAGATCCCGTAGGGAATCCCGTAGTTCACCTCCTTGGCCTTGCGGCGCTGGTCAGGGGTGACCTCGTCCGGATCGATGTCGTACACGCGTGCCGCGGCATCCGTGTGGATGTCGCCGCCCGTCCGAAAGGTCTCCTGCATGGCCTCGTCTCCACTCATCGACGCGAGGATGCGGAGTTCGATCTGGGCGTAGTCGGCGGCCAGGAGCTTGTAGCCGTCTCGCGGAACGAAGGCCCGTCGGATCTCTCGTCCCATCTCCGTACGAATGGGAATGTTTTGGAGGTTGGGCTCGCTGGAGGAGAGGCGGCCCGTGGCCGTTCGGGTCTGGTTAAAACTCGTGTGGAGCCGCCCCGTCTCCGGATGCACGAGCTCCCCCAAACTGTCCAGGTAGGTACTCTTGAGCTTGTAGGTCGAGCGCCAGTCGAGCACCAGCCCCGGAATCTCGTGCTCGGTCGACAACTCCTGCAGGACGCTCTCTTTCGTCGACGGCTTGCCCGTGGGCGTCTTGGACACGACCGGAAGGTCCAGCTTTTCGAAGAGAATCTCGCCGAGCTGCTGGGTCGAGTTGATGTTGAACTTCTCCCCGGCCAGGTCAAAAACCTTCTCTTCAATCTCGTTCAACTCGTCCTCGAGGCGGCTGGAGATTTCGTCGAGGACATCCGTATCGAGTCGGATCCCCGTATGCTCCATCTGGGCGAGCACGCGAACCAGGGGGAACTCGATCTCTTCCGCAATCTCCAGGACGCCGCCGTCCTCGAGCTGATCGGCCAGGGCATCGGCGAGGCGAAGCGCCACGTCAGCATCCTCACAGGCGTAGGGCGCGGCTTCCTGAACAGCGACGTCTCGCATGGACGTCTCCTCGGCTCCCTCCCCAATCAACTCGGTGATCGGGACCATCTTGTAATTGAGGACCGACCGAGAGACGTCGTCCAGATTGTGGTTTTCCTCGGGGGCCACAAGGTAATGGGCGACCATCGTGTCGAACAAAGGCCCCCCGACACGTACCTCGTGGCGCTGAAGAACGAGCAGGTCATACTTCAAGTTGTGCCCGACCTTTTCCGTCTCGTCCTCGAGAATCGGTCGAAGGACCTCGAGAACTTCTTCAGTAGAGGTGCCATCCGGCAACGGAGTGGGCACGTAGGTGGCCTCTTGGGCCGTCCAGCTGAAGGACACCCCGACCAAGGAGGCATACATCGGATCCTTCGACGTCGTCTCCGTATCGAAGGCATATCGCTCTTGCTCGCTGAGTGCCTCGGCAAAGGCCTCCAGTTCAGAGAGATTCTGCACGGCATCGTACTCGACCGCCTCCTTATCGAATTCCTGCACCTTCTCATAGGGCCCAAAGTCAAAGGAGAGGGCTGGATCCGCAGACTCCTCGGTCTCTTCTTCCGAAGGAGCTTCCGTATCGAGATCGAGCCGATCGGCCAGAGACTCGAACTCGAGCTCCTCGAAGAGAGAGGTCAGCTTTTCTTTGTCCGGCTTTGCGCAGCGAAGCCGCTCCCAGGTCGGCCCAACGTCCACGTCGGTGCGAATGCGCACGAGCTTTTTGCTGAGGCGAGCCTCCTCCTCGTGCTCCTGCATGCCCTCCCGGGCCCGCTTTCCGCTCAAGTCGTCAGCGTGCTCGATCAGGTTCTCCACGGAGTGATACTCGCGCAACAGCTTTTGTGAGGTCTTCTCACCGATGCCGTAGACGCCCGGGATGTTGTCACTGCTGTCACCCATGAGCGCCAGCATGTCGATAAACTGAGTCGGCTCCAGGCCGTACTCCTCTCGGAACCACTCGGCCGTCAGCGTCTCGAAATCCTGATCGCCGCGGGCGGGCTTGTAAATAGTGATTCGCTCGCTCAGGAGCTGCTTGAAGTCCTTGTCCGGCGACACAATGACGACGTTCGCTCCGTCCTCTTCGGCCTGGCGGGCAAGGGTCCCGATGACGTCGTCTGCCTCGACCTCCGGCACTTCCAGAACGGGAATGTCGAGGGCCCGCACGATCTCTTTGATGTACGGAAGGTTTTCGAGGAGCTCCTCAGGGGGCGGATCGCGGTGCGCTTTGTAGTCCTCGTAGAGGTCTTTCCGGAAGGTGTCCTCCTCTCCTTCATCGAAGACGACGGCGATGTGCTCGATTGAATGGTCTTCAATGAGCTTGAGAAGAGAGTTGGTAAACCCGTAGGCCGCAGAGGTATTCTGCCCTTTCGAGTTAATGAGGGGACGACTGATAAAGATGTAATGGGCGCGATAGGCCAATGACATCGCATCGATCAGATAAAGGGTCTTCTCGTCCGTCTCGGACGCTGCACCATCGAGCTCGACCATCGAGGGGAAGAGAGTTGTTGAAAGGACGTGCCAGGAATCACTCGTCGCACTATCTACTCGAGACGAGTCGGGCCTTGCGTTCCGGCCGTTCTCTTCTATGAGCCGGACGTGTGGTGGATTCGTCTTCGGCAAGTACATACACTTCTGCACGTTCGGGGGGCCGCTCAAAGGGGTGTTGCCCTCCCCCTGCGTCACGCCGCTGGTCCTCCCCTCCAAATCGCGAGAAGACGAAGGCATCCTGTGCGGCAAAGCCCCTCGCTCGGGGAGAAACGTTTTAAGTACGTGCCTCCACAGAGGGAAAGAAGCTCGAGTGCCTCATTGCGATGGTGCATGTCGATAGTTATACTCGACACAAAGGATTCTCTTATTTTTTGAAATGAATGAGCGGAGAAGAAGTCTTTCGTTTCTGTCGTCCTGAACTTTTTTCGAGAACACCGGTCCCATCCTGCAAGGCCTCGCAAGAGGTCGTCCAGCAGGGACAGGGACCTACACGCAGCATGAAGCTTCTCCTTTTCGACATCGACGGTACTCTGCTCCGCACAAACGGAGTGGGGAAGTCTGCAGTAACGAAAGCCCTTTCCGCCTTTTCAGAGGCGTCTGTGACTACTGAAGACGTACCGTTTTCTGGCCGAACCGACCCTGCGATCTTTCAGGACGTTCTTGCGAAAAACGAGCTCCCGACCACGAATCGGTTCATGAGGAAAGTCATCGATCGGTACGTACAGGTAATGCAGAAGGCCCTCTCGCCGGAAAACGTAGACGTGCTCCCCGGGGTCCCTACACTCCTTGCAGAGCTGAACGCCCTCCCGGACGTTCAACTCGGGCTCGTCACGGGAAACGTCGAGCCCATCGCTTATGCAAAGCTCTCGACGGTCGACCTCGACAAGTACTTTCCCTTCGGAAGCTTTGGAAGTGACCATTCTGAACGGGCCGAACTTCCAGCCATCGCCGCCCGCCGTGCTTCGACCTTTACCGGACAGTCCTTTCGCCTCGATGAACACGCAGTCCTCGTAGGAGACACTGTTCACGATATCCGATGTGGACAAGCGGTGGACGCATGCGTCGTCTCCGTGTGTACGGGGCGGTACGAGCGGCACCACTTACATCAGCACACGCCTGACCTAGTCCTCGATAGCCTTCGTCACAAAGACGCCTTCTTCGATTATGTGATGGATTCCTAATCGATGCCCCTGGAGGATCCGGCTTCCAGGCATAATTTTTTAGTGTATCGTGGGTGGTGTCTCCGTCTCTCGGACCCACTTTCTCACTCTTCGTCCTTTATTAACCCCTAGGTGCTTTTTTTATGATCCCTCGATCCACTCAACCGGGTCAGGAGGTGCGAGTACAGACGTTGCTCCTCCGTCCGTTCTCCTTCTGACTTGAATTTCCCCTCTGATCCTTCGTAGATACGCTTTCGTGTCGAATGTCTGAGTACATTCGGTCCCAGCGTCTACAAGACCTCCTTTCCCATCGACTTCTTAGAGAGAAGTCTCCGTCTGCAACAGCAGTCCAATAGACCTTAGTACGCAATGCTACCAATTTCTGCCCATGGCACCACATTTCCAGGTCGCCGGGACGTAAACCAGGACGACATTTTACACTTCTACCCCTCGCCCAATTCCTTTTTTCTTGCCGTAGCAGACGGCATGGGAGGAGTGGCTGGTGGCCAAATCGCCAGTCAAACAGTCTTACAAACGATCCAGTCGTTCCTTCGGGAGCAGTTTGCCGACGGAGAGGTCTCCCCCGATGAGCTTAAGGAGGTCCTGGAAGGAGCTTTTGACGAAGCCCAGGCTTCGATTCGAGAAATCACGGATCAGGACCCCTCCCTGGAAGGAATGGGAACGACCCTGACCTGCGTGCTCGGAACCGACAACCGCTTCGTGGCAGGGAATTTAGGAGATAGCCGGGTCTATTACTTACGAGACGGTGAGGTTGTACAGATTACGGAAGACCACTCGTATCTCCGCGAATTCGAAAAGGAAGCGGGCAACGAGAATATCGATCCCGAATTTGTCGCCCAGTACGGTCACATCATTAACAAAACGCTCGATGGGACGGGCGACGAGCCCGACTTCTTTCCTCAGGACCGTTCCTTCTATCACCTTGAGGAGCAAGAAGGCTTTCTGCTCTGTTCGGACGGTCTCATCGTCGACAAGCTGCAGGATCAGAAGAAGCTCTTTGCCTCCTACATGTTCGGCACCCCCGATCTTCAAACGGCCGCCGAATCCCTCGTCTCTCTGGCGTACTACTCGGGGTCCACTGATAATATCTCTGTGGTTCTAGCAGAAGCAGGGACTCTGGAACGGGAGCTCGGCCGCGTCCGGACATATCCCTTTCCGCCCCGCCAGGAAGAACCCGCATAGCCGTCGCCCGCCAAGAAGCTCTGTGAACGTAAATTCGACGGGGATTCCGTCTTCTACGCACCTCGACGATTCCTCCGTTTGGTTCGGAGTCCCGCGCCGCGGAGGAAGCAGGTCCCGCTTGCAGGGCTCCTCTGAACGCCCATAAGACCAGTCGGTCACGACCCGTAGGTCCTCGTGCTGAGGGCCTTTGCACGATCTCTCCGGGGAGCTTTCAGGGCTTGTCTCATCTTCTATTGCCCACAAGGTCTATTGCGCCGACAGTCGTGAAAGGCACGACGTGTAGACAGGAAGGTCCTCTTCACCGACCAATCACCGGCTTCCTCGATGGAGAATGCCGGTCGAGCGCAAAAAAGTCGCTGGGAAAAGAGACTGTCAGTGAATGCACAGAAAGAGCTGCTCTTCCTCACGCAATCCCGGCTCCTTGCGCAGTCAAATTGTTTTCGTCCGTCTAGAGAGAAACGTGCTTGCATTCCCCTCCGGACACCCCTACATTTTGCTTTGGTGAGTGAGAGGGTCTAATATGTAAACTTTCTGTGTACAAGCTTCAACTCGATCATCCTCCACAGGGCAAAAAGCGAAGCACAACTCATTTCTTTCTTGTAGTGAATTCCCAAAATTGAATCTCAGTGTTGTGCTTTCGACACACCTACAGGTATTCCTCTTTAGGTCCCTTCACTTCGGGAATAGAGTAGAGTACGCCTCTTCATACCTCTTCGTCTCCATGACTTGCATCTGAACGCAGCGATGCGACTTACTTCTCTGTACATTACTGCCTCTTTCGTCGTTGCTCTTGCCTTGACGATTCCGGCCATTGGCCCTGCCGTGGCTGCGTCCTCCTCCCTCCCGACGTCGGAGGACAACGCCATGGCGAGCTGTGAAGACATGGCGAATCGACAGATTGAGTTGGCAAACAGACAGCTTCGCCAGAATTCCTATCAGCGAGCCCTCCGGGTCCTCAACCGTGCAGCCGAGAACTGTGACATCCCCGAGGTGCGCGAGAAAATCATAGAGGTGCTCAATCAGTGGTATGGTTCTCTTCGCCCTCAACGAGGGGCCTCTTCCCTGCGTCAATTTACCAACGTCGTTTCAAATCAGCCATATATTAGTTCAAATCAGCAAGCACAGTTCATCGAACGGATCGAGGAAAGCATCCATCGATTAATTCGCCAGCGATATCAGAGTGACGACCTTCGGTCTGCGTACGGCGCATGCCAATCGTTCTCTAGCTACGTACGAGACACCTTTGAGCTAAAATACTATTGCGGGACGGCCGCCCGCGAGGTGGGAGCACAAAACGCAGCGACTCGTGCACACGAGTGGATGTGGGAAAACTGGTCTGACGATCAGTCCTATATCGGACGCGAAGAGCTTGCCACGACGCTGAAAGAACTCTATCTACAGAACACCCAGTTTGAAAAGGCCTATGCACTCTCTAAAGAGATTGCCATCCGTGAGGCCACCCCTGAAAATATTCTCACCTCCCTCGTTTCGATTCGCGGAATTTTCCTCGAGCCCCTTCTTCAGGTCGGAGCCACATACTACAATCTCGGCCCGACCTCTACAACGCGCGACTATGTTACGAAGGAATTTACGAGCATAAATTTTCCGACGTTTATTGAGTCGTTCTACGTCCTTTCGGAATCCGGAGAGACGAATGCCATCCTTTACGGAGAGGAGCAAGTAAATCCCCCGAGCCCTTCCCTCCTCGATCAGGCCTCCGGAGCCTCCTCCCTCCTTCAAGACTCTGACTCCCACGCGTGGCTGGTGAGTACCACGTCGGAGGGCTACCTTGCATTGCAATTTGGCCAACAAACCTCCCCGGAAGAAAACGTACATCTCGAGTCTCTGCTCGAGAATATTGAGAGTGAGGAAGCCTGGCAAGACCTCTACGATCTCGAGTTTTCAGAAACCTATCCTGCTATTGGAAGTGCGGTTGCGACGCTAGTTAGCGGTGCCTACCTTGGAGATTTGAATATGACCCCCTTTCAGGAAATTTTTGACGCTACGCCTGCCCTGATGTACTATTGTATTCAGGACGAATCAGGGGATGTTACGATATCACATGCGTTTTCCAAGTCTGATCTTGGGTACGGCACTGGCGGATGGCAACGCACATCAAATACCCCAGCCCTCTTCCATCATCCCGTCGAGTACGACGGTGAGACCATTCGAGAGGTGATTTGGCCAACCTATGTGGATGAAGAATGGACTGGAGTCAGCCGTGTCGGTATTGCCCGTCGTTAATTAAGAGATTGACCAAATTATTAATGCCTTCCCCATGACTTCGCTCACGAAGTACACTTCTTGCCTCGTTCGCGCGCTGGTGTGGTCGTGCCTTCTGCTCATCACCGGTGTTTTCACGGCACAGGCCCAAACGACCATCAGTGACATCGTCGGCAATCCCGGCCGATATAATGACGAGGTGGTTTCCATTGAGGGTACCGTTTCGCGTCACGTAGATACAGGAGACTCTGACGACGCAACGTCAAGCACGAAGAACTATATCCTCGAGGACAACAACGGAGCCGAAATCCGAGCCAAAACCACCAGTGAGCCTCCCGAGACAGGGACCCGCTATCAGGTGGAAGGCCTCATTTCGATTAGTCCGTTCAATCGGCAGCCAGTCCTCGTCGAACAGAGCCGATCGGAGATTTCCGACCAACAGCAGGCAACCTCGAGCGACCAGCTTCGACAGGGGTTTTCCACCATCACCGTTTATTTAATCTTCGGACTGGGAATCCTGGTGATCGTCGTCCTGGCCTATTTTGCCTACGCTTCTCGTCAGGGAGAGGGCTGGTCCCCCACCGGTTCAACGGCCACGGAAGAGCCCGAAGGGGCGGGCGCTGTCGACAGGGATTCGTCCTTCTCGCCTTCCTCCCAAACCATCGGAGGGGATGGCGAAGAAGCGGAAGCCGAAGTGCCTGAACCGGCTCAGCAGATCAAGTCTGAGTCGAGCAGCTCGTTCAAGCCCGAGGCGCAATCGGGAGGTCCCGAGACGCTAAAGTTCAAGGCGCCTCCGAAAACCATGAAGTTCGTGCCGGGGCGGTTGGTTGTCGCCGCGGGTCCCGATCAGGGGAAGGAGTTCCGAATTGCCGGCCATCCTACCCCGGAGGGGAACGTCGTCACGATCGGACGGGCCAAAGTGGAAGGGGAGCGCGCCTTTGCTCACATCCAGCTCGGAGACACCTATCGGACCGTGTCGCGGATGCAAGCTGAAATCATCCAGCAGGATCAAACCATCCTCTTGAAAAACAAGAGCGAAACCAACCCGACCATGGTGAACGGGGACCAACTGCCGACCGAAGAGACCATGGAGCTTACGGACGGAGACATGATTCGTATGGGGGAGTTGATGCTTCGATACGAACGCGATTAAAGGAGCTGCACTGAGCACAACAAGTGAGGGGGTCCTGACTGCTCGCTCCTCCCCTGCTTTTGCCTTCATTTTCGACCCCGTCCCTCTGATTTCCTTTTTCAATCAAGCGTGTATTGCCGGCTCATGCGATCCTTCCCTTCGCACCACGACTGCGAGGAACTGTTGCCTCGTCTTCAAGCCCCTCCTCAATGACGGGTGATGTGCTTCTTCCCTCCCTCAACACGTTCTCCCGGTCCGCCAATCTACGGACGTGATGCGAACCGGTAGGCGTGGATAAGTGCTGTGTACGAATTGTAGTCAGGACATGTCTGAATCCACAAAGCGCTGTCCATACTGTCACGAAGAAATTCTCTCGGCTGCCCGCAAATGCAAACACTGCGGAGAGTGGCTTGAGGATCCCCCCTCCACCGCCTCTACCGGGACCCTTTCCAGCAATCCGGAAACGGTGGTTCGAGAGGCCATGGCCTCCGAATACGACATTAAAAAGGAGCTCGGCCGGGGAGGCATGGCCATCGTGTACAAGGCCGTTCAGGAAAGTCTTGAGCGGGAGGTGGCCTTGAAAGTTCTACCGCAAGGAATGACCCACGACAGGAAGCTGTTGGAGCGATTCCACCGAGAAGCTCGCTCGGCGGCTCAGCTCAACCACCCTCACATCGTGACCATCTTCGATGAGGGTGAGCTGAATGGCGTCCACTACATGGCCATGGAGTACCTCAAGGGACGGGACCTCCATGAGATCGTACAAGAGAAAGGCCCGCTTTCTCCTGAGCAGGCCGTCAGCCTTCTCGCGCCTGTTGCCGAAGCGCTGGGATACGCCCACAATCAGGGAACGATTCACCGTGACGTCAAGAGCTCCAACGTCATGGTGACAAACGTGGGGCGGCCCGTTCTCATGGATTTCGGCATTGCGTATGCGGGGTCGGAAGCTCGTCTCACCCAAACGGGGACGGTGCTCGGTACGCCTGAATACATGAGTCCCGAACAGGCTCGCGGGAATGAAATCGACGCCCGGGGAGATCTGTACAGCCTCGGTGTCGTCCTGTATGAGACCATCACCGGACAGCTGCCCCATACGGGCGGTCATCCAATGAGCGTCGTCTACAAGGTCCTGCACGAGTCGTATACGCCTCCCTCCTACCTCAACGACGACGTTCCTGACTGGCTCGAGCAAGTCGTTGCCAAACTGCTCAAGAAGGATCCGGAGAACCGATACCAGTCTGGAAGTGAGACGGCCGAAGCGCTTCGCAACAAAGATCCCGGAGAAAAGGTGGAGGTGCCCTCTCCCGCCTCGGGAGACGGCACGGTGGAGACGGGAGAACAGGTGGCTGTGCAGGCCGGAAGCCCCGACCAGCAATCCTCCGAACCTGCCAAGACGCAGGTGTACAATCCGGAGGACGTATCTGAGCCCGAGTCTCCCCCCGCCTCGGAGCCGGCTCCTACAGAAGCAGAAGAAAAGGAAGACGCCTTCTCCAAACGAGAGCCTGCGACATCAGGCGATGGCCCTCAACGTCAGCGGCTTCATATCGTCCGCAGCCTGGAAGGGAATGCGGATTGGGTTAATGCCGTTGCCTTTTCCCCAGATGGGCAATACGCGCTGTCCGGAGCATCCGACAACACCATCAAGTTGTGGGAGGTCGTTACCGGCCGTCAAATCCAAACCTTCGAAAACCTCACGGGCCAGCCGATTTCTGTGGCCCTTTCTCCCGATGGGGATCGGTTAGTTTCTGAAACGTCCAACGGTGTGGTTCGCCTCTGGGACGTAGAAAGTGGAACCTCCCTTCGCACATTCGAGGAAGAGTCGGAGGCGGTTCTGGCGGCGACCTTTTCGCCGGATGGGAAACAGGTACTCTCGGGCGGAAGTGCGTCCGGCACTTTACAGCTCTGGGACACCGAAACGGGAGAGCACATCCGCGAATTCGAGAACAACGACGAAGCCATCTTTTCCCTCGCCTTCTCCCCAAACGGGGACTATGTGCTCTCCGGAAGTGGACAGTCTGGCACCCTCAAACTCTGGGACACGGACACCGGCAAAGTCGTTCGGACCTTCGACGAAGAGGGATGGGACTCGACGTACGTCTTCTCCGTGGCGTTCTCCCCCGACGGGCAGTATGCACTCTCCGGAAGTGACGACATGGTGGCTCGCCTCTGGGACGTGGAGTCCGGCAAGCTTCTTCGGACCTTCGAAGGGCATTCGGGACTCGTGATCGCTGTCGGATTCTCGCCCGACGGCCAGTACATCCTTAGCGGGAGCAGCGACATGACGATTCAGCTCTGGAAAATTGACGACGGCGAGCTCGGATACGTCTTTGAAGGCGATGCCGAGGGAGTAAACGCCATCTCATTCTCGCCAGATGGGCGATACGTTCTCTCCGGCAGCAAGGACGACTACGTCAAGCTCTGGACGCCCTAGCACCTCTTCCCTCCCACGGGTCGATCCGAGGTGAGCACGGCAGTGCCCGGCAGGAGGCTTCTGAGAGGGACGACGGATCAGGTTGGTGGGGTGGTGCCCCTCTATGAATTCCCGCACTCCGCAGCCCCTTTGCTGCTGTGAACAGGGAGACCCGAGAGTGCACTCTGTGCAAACGTCACTTCTGAGCCCGCTCTAGGGCACGTCGTTGAGCCTTCAGTGTAGCTTCCAGCTCTGCATCGCCGTGGCTCGTCCCGAAGAAAAACGCCTCGAACTGTGAAGGCGGCAGATAGATTCCCTCTTCCAGCATGGCATGGAAGTAGGCCGCGTATTTCTCCGTGTCGGTGGTCTTGGCCGTCTCCTGATCGACCACTTTCTCCTCGGTAAAGAAGAGACTTCCCATGGCCCCCACCCGATGCACCTGATAGTCTAGATCGAGGGCGTCGAGATTCTCGTGAATGCCTTCTTCTAAGGCCTCTCCGTACGATTCCAACTCCTCATAGAGGGCTTCTCCCTCTTCGGCGATCTGCGAAAGGATCGCGTGGCCCGCTCGCATCGCCAACGGGTTCCCACTCAGCGTTCCAGCCTGGTAAACGGGTCCGGTCGGAGAGATGTACTCCATAATCTCTTCTCGCCCTCCGTACGCTCCCACCGGCAGACCGCCTCCTATGACCTTGCCCAGACAGGTGAGGTCCGGGAGGACGTCGTATCGTTCCTGTGCCCCCCCAGGAGCCACACGAAACCCCGTCATGACCTCATCGAAAATGAGCACGATGTCGTGGGCATCGCACACCTCGCGCAGGCCCTCAAGGAAGCCGGGTTCGGGGGGAATGCATCCCATGTTGCCGGCCACCGGCTCCACGATAATGCAGGCCACCTCCCCACTATTCGCTTCTACGAGCTCCTGAACATACTCCAGATCGTTGTACGGAGCCAAAAGCGTGTCCCGGGCATTTCCCTCTGTGACGCCGGGCGAGTCGGGCTCACTCAGGGTCATCGCTCCACTTCCTGCAGCAATCAGAAAGAAGTCTCCGTGCCCGTGGTAATTGCCTTCAAACTTGATAATCTTGTCGCGACCCGTGTACCCCCGAGCCAGACGAGCAGCACTCATTGTGGCCTCCGTCCCCGAATTGACCATCCGAACCGTTTCGACGGAGGGAACGAGCTCACAGACGAGTTCGGCGAGTTCGATTTCAATTGCCGTCGGCGCTCCGAACGAGGTGGATGCGTCGGCCTGCTCCTGCACCGCCTGGACCACGGCCGGATGGGCATGGCCGAAGATCATCGGCCCCCAAGACCCGACGTAGTCGATGTACTCATTGCCGTCGGCGTCTTCGAGGTATGCCCCCTCGGCTCGTTCGATAAAGAGCGGGGTCCCTCCGACGCTGTCGAAGGCCCGCGCAGGGGAATTGACCCCTCCCGGAATGCAGTCCTGCGCCTCCTGATAGAGGGCTTTACTCTGAGTGAGATCGAGCTGGGACGGAGCAATCTCCATGATCAGACGAGAGTCAATGGGAATAAACGAGAATGCACGTCGGTGCGGAGGCCCTGTCGGCCTCAGGACGCCTATTCAGGCGGGTGAGGATCCACTCGGCGATAGATCGCGCGAACCCGAGGCGTCTCGCCCTCCCGAACCTGAGTGGGCCGGCTGGCCTCGACGAGATTGGTCTCCTTCCGAAGGGATTCCACTTCCTCAATGGTAAACCTCGGTCCGGGCGGTCCCTCCTCAATGGGGGGATCTTCTCCCTCGTGAGGTCGCGGCACCGTAATGTAAAGCCATCCTCCCGGCTTCAAAAGACGTTGGCTCTGCTCGAACAGACGACGAAGGTCGTCCTCTGTGTCGACAATGATCTCTGACCGTGCGGCCACGACCCAATCGAACGTTGCCTCGGGATAGTCGAGTGTATCGAGGCTGGCCTCCTGCACACACGTCTCTACCGTTCCCTCCTCTACGAGATCGCGGACGTTCGCTCGGGTGGCCTCTACAGCCTCTGGACGCGGATCACAGGCATGAACCGGAAAGCCGAGTCGCAGCAACGGAGCAGTGTGCCGCCCATTTCCACAGCCCAGATCGAGGATCTGGCTCGACACTGGAACTGCGGCCAGGGTCCGTAGCAGATGGTCAGAAGGCGACTCCAGGGATTGGGTCGTATTCATTCGTCCGTTTTACCTTTGTCCAAAGCCCCGCTCCGAGAAGAAGTATCGCCAGCAGGCTCCCCTTAGGAGGAGGCAGAGGAGTGCGACTCAGACGCCTCCTCTTGCGTTTCTCCCCGTCTCGCTGCGTCTCGATCGGACCGCATGTCCGTTTTCGGCACCTCGTCACTCAGCGTCCACTTCCGGGCTTCCGTAATGCACTCACAATTGGGACAGCGGACGTCCCGATCCTCCGCAGAATGCTGAGGCAGGTCCTCGAGTGGACGGAGCGGATACTCCTGCGCCATGCCGTCGCCGCCGACCCGGAGCTGGTTGACGTCAATCGGCAGGTCGAGTTGTGCCGCAGTCGCTTCGCCCAGGGCTTCGATAAAGAGCGGATGCGTATTCAACCCTGCGGTGACTTCGTAGTACTCGATGCCGAAGGTCTCGGCTTCCTCGCGGGCTTCAATATCGAGCTCATAGCTGGTCTCGACGTGATCGGTGACAAACGACACGGGGACCACGAGCACCGAACGCACACCTTGCTCTGCGAGCGCCTCTAGCTTGTCCGGGGTCGACGGGGCAAGCCAGTCTCCGGGCCCGACCTTGCTCTGAAAGGCGGTATGGAAGGGGTGATCCCAATCCCGCGCGCGCATGACCTGCTCCACCGTCGAATGAACGAGGCAGCAATAGGGGTCCCGACGCTGGGTCATTTCCCAGAGGGGCGTCCCATGTGCACTGAAGAGCAGATGAACGTTCTGTTGCCGGCTCCTCGGAAAGCGCTGGAGGGCTTCATCGATGCGCTCAGAAAGCGCCTGCACGTACTTGGGGTTTGCCGCGTACTCAAACACTGTCGTCGTGGGCCACGACGGAATCTCTCCCTTGTCCTCCAGGGCTCTCCAGTACGCCATGGAAGAGCCGGTTGTGGTTTTTGAATAGTGAGGGTAGAGCGGCAACAACACAACCTTGTCGACGTCGTCGGCCTCCATCTGAGCCGCGGCTTCCTCACTGAACGGATGCCAATACCGCATGGCAAGGTACGTCCGGAAGTCTACCCCGGCAGGCTCTCCATAGTGTTCGTTCAGATGTCCCTGAAGGCCTTCGGCCTGCTCCTTAGAGAGACGCGTGAGAGGAGATCCGCCACCGATCAGTTCGTAGTCTTCTTCGACCGATGAAGACCGAAAGTAGGCAATGGCCTTACACAGCCAGTGACGAAGCCGCCCGCCCACTGGCATGTCGATGATGGCCGGGTCCATAAAGAGATTATACAGAAACGGCTCGACGTCATCGAGCGTCTCTGGACCTCCAAGATTGAGAAGGACAACCCCAACCCGGTCTCCTTCTTCGACTTCGAGCGGGGAAGAAGAATAGTAACCACCGCGAATGATCCGCTGATCGAAGTCGTAGGAGCGGAGAAAGTCTAAGGGCTTCATGAGGGGAAACAAGTAAGACAGAGCCGGAGAATACCCGAGGGAGATATCGAAGGGTTAAGCGATTCCCCCTGTTTTTCAGTTCCTATGTTGCGTTGAACTTTCCCCTAAAACACCTTCTGTCCTCAGCGTTCTATTGTCGAGTCGACGCCGGGACATCCTCCGGGTGAAGTGCCAACCAGTCTCGGGGGTGGAAGTACCACTCTGCATCGGCTTCTGGTGTGTCCGAAGCGGGATGATAATCGTAACGCCACTGAACCCGGGGGGGGAGACTCATGAGAATGCTCTCCGTCCGTCCATTGGACTCGAGTCCAAACTTTGTCCCCCGATCGTAGACGAGATTGAATTCAACGTACCGGCCGCGCCGGACCTGTTGAAAGGCCCGCTCCTCATCGCCATAGGAATCGTCAACGCGACGCTCGACGATTGGCATGTACGACTCGAGAAACGCCCGCCCTGCCTCGCGAGTGAAGAAGAACGTGCCTTCCGGGTCCTCCCGGAGGTAATCGTAAAAGATTCCTCCGACCCCTCGCGCCTCTTCGCGATGCGGAAGGTAAAAGTACTCGTCGCATTCTTGCTTGAACGCTTCATAGTCTGCGACCTCGTGCCGGTCACAGACCTGCTTCCACACGCGATGAAAGTGCTGGACGTCTTCGAGTTGGGGATAATACGGCGTCAGGTCGGCCCCTCCGCCGAACCACTGATCCTCGGGGTGAAAGAGATCTTCTCCCAAGGCGAAGTAGCGAAAATTTGCATGCACCGTCGGGACGTGGGGAGACCGAGGATGTACGACGAGGGAAAGCCCGGTGGCGTAGAACGGTTTCTGCTCAACCCCGAATTTGTCGGCCATCCGCTCAGGAAGCGTCCCGTGAACGGCCGAGGTGTTCACGCCCCCCTTTTCGAAGACGTCTCCATCCTCAATGACGGCGGTAATGCCACCGCCTCCTTCCTCTCGACTCCACCGATCGACGTCGAACGTCGTCGAGGCGTCGAAGTCATCCAGCGTCCGGGTGATTCGAATTTGAAGAGCTTCCACGAATCGCTTCATGCGATGGGCCATCGGGATGTCCTCCCGAGGATCCTCCCGTAGCGTTTCGACGCGATCGAACGTATCTCCCATACCGGGTCTAGGATTGGGTGAAAAAGCAATTTTAGAGTCTGAGAACCTGTTTGGTGGATGGATCCGAAGCCGACACGAGCGAAGCGACTGACGAGG
>CAYXAD010000009.1:0-30367 GCA_964462965.1 uncultured Salinivenus sp. | reverse complement strand
GCCCACCGAGTCCGAACGTTCACTTGCTTTCGGAATTCTCAGACAGAGCCTAGCCAGAATGGTGATCGACGGAGCCGTCGGGATGGCCGACGAGCACGTCGGTCGCAACGTCTAGAAAGAGCCCGTGGTCGAGCACCCCCGGACGATCACACAGTGTTCGACTCACCTCGGCTGGCGCTGCGATCCCCTCCGGAAAGTGCGCGTCGATAAGCCAGAATCCCTGATCGGTGACGACCGGTCCGTCCTTTGCCTCTCCCGTCCGAAGTTCCGGGGTAGCCCCCAGCTCCTCGAGCGTTTGCATGACAGGGGAGACCGCCATCGGTAGCACTTCGACGGGCACGGGATGGTTGGTGCCGAGCTGGTCGACTTGCTTCGACGGGTCTACCAGGACCACAAAGCGCTCTGCCTGATAGGCGACCACCTTCTCACGCGTGTGGGCCCCTCCGCGCCCTTTGATGAGACGGAGGGCCTCGTCGACCTCGTCGGCCCCGTCGAGCGCGAGGTCCAGATCGGAATCGTCGTCGAGCGTAGTCAGCGGAATGCCGTAAGCCCGGGCGAGATGCTCGGCGGCAAAAGAAGTGGGCACTCCTCGCACATTGAGCCCTTCCTCTCGAATCCGTCGTCCGAGGGCTTTAAGGGCGTGTGCCGTGGTCGATCCCGTGCCGAGACCTAGGCACATGCCGTCGGTAACGACCGATGCGGCGTGATGGCCGGCAGCTTTTTTGGCGGCTTCAGCGTCGTCCATTGACAGAAAAGAAGCGGTGACCGGTAGCACGCGTCCTCAACCTAGCCATTGTCGTCCCGAAAGTCGACGGTCGTTACTCCTCGTCCAGTGACAGTTCGAAGCGAAGCCGATAATCCTGGTACTGAGAGCTGTATCCGGCGCGGATGACTCGAAAGCCCTCGTGCAGACCGAGGACGGTCATTCCGGGATGTTTATTCGGAAACGTATCGTAGACGAAGCGGGTGTAGCCGCGCTCCTCCACGACGTCGAGCATGGCGTGGAGGAGGGCCCGTGCAACGCCGTTTCGCCGGTAGGAGGTGTGAACGCCGCCCTTGGCGCTATAGAACGTGGTTTCGTCGAGCTGATAGCCAATCTTGAAGCCGACGGCGGTCTCGGCCGTTCGGGCCAGCAGCATCAGGAGGCCGGTTCGGTCGAACGTATTGATGACGTGCTCGTCGTCGAAGATCGCCACGTTGAGGCGACGAATCGTGTCGAGTTGGTCTATGCCGATCTCGGTGATGTCGAGCGGCACGTCAGCAAGATTCGTCACGTCGGAGAAGCGAGAAAGGCCGCGGTCTTTTTCCATGGCGAGAGGAGTGCCTGGAGAGAACGCACTTTGGACGTCGATCCCGTGTTGAAAAAAGCGTCCGGAAAAGACAAGGGAGGGGGAATGTTGGAGCCGATTCGGTTAGAAGGGAAGCCCGTCGGCATCCGTCGGGTCTCTCTCGGTCCTCGGTCGGTCCGAGGAAGAGCCGGTCGTAGGGGAGGGCGCCCGCCCGTTGTCATCTTGAGGAGGAGAGGAAGGAGCGTTCTGTTCGTTGTCTTCTGAGTCGTCAACGGCGTCTTCTTCCACGAGCTGCACCGGTTCGAGAATGTCCTCGGGCACCTCCTCGACGAAGCGGCTCGGGGCCGTCATGTACTCGCCCCGCCGGCGCCGGTATTGCGTCATGGGATACGAGATGAAGAGGTTTTGCTCTGCCCGGGTAGATGCAACGTAGAAGAGACGAAGCTCTTCGTCCACCCCTCCGGCCTCGCGGAGGGCGTAGCGCGACGGAATGGTGCCGTCCAGGGCGCGAATGAGAAACACCGTATGGAATTCGAGACCCTTGGCCGAGTGGATCGTGGAGAGGACGAGGGGGGGCTCGTCCTCTTCGGCGGCCTCCTGGTCGAGGGCGGTCAGTTCAATGGGGTCGAGCGCCAGGGAGGACAAGAAGCGCTGACGGTCGTCGTAGTTGGCGGCCAGGCCGACGAGGTGGTCCAGGTCCGGGGCCCGCTTCGGATGGTCGTCGGCGTACGTTCGTTCGAAGAGGGGCTGGTAGTAGTCCAGGATGGCTTCAACCTGGTCGGCCACCGAGGTGCCTTGCTCCCGGACCTCTCGAAGCGTGCGGAGGAGGGCCTTGAGCGTACTGACGTACCGGTTGGAAAAGGGAGCGGCCTCTTCGAGGACGAACGGGTCGTCGGCGGCCCCGGTCGCCCAGTCGATGAGCGTCCGGGCCGTCTTGGGACCGATGCCGTGGATGAGCTGCAGAATGCGATTCCAGGAAGCGGCATCCTGCGGGTTCTCCACCACCTTTAGGTGGGCGAGCACGTCCTTGACGTGGGCCGCCTCATTCAGCTTCATGCCGCCGTACTTGACGAACGGAATGTTGTGGCGATTTAGCTCTACCTCCAGGTCGTAGGCATTGTGGCTGCTTCGAAAAAGCACGGCGATGTCGTTGAGGGGAACGCCTTCCTCACGCAGCTGAAGGACCATCTGAGCCACAAAGCGACTCTCCATCTCTCCGTCGGCCGCCGGAACGAGCGCCGGCTTTTCGCCCTCCGCTTCGTCGCTAAAGAGGGTTTTGTCGTAGGATCGGTCCGCCTGTTCGATGACGTGGTTGGCCAGATCCAGGATGGGCTGGGTCGACCGGTAGTTCTGCTCCAGCTTTAAGATCTCCGTGTCGGGAAAGGTGTCGGGGAAGCGAAAGATGTTGCGGAAGTCGGCTCCTCGAAAGCGATAGATGCTCTGGGCGTCGTCGCCTACGACGGTAACATTGCCGTGTACAGAGGCGAACTGGCGGACGAGGGCGGCCTGCAGGGCGTTCGTGTCCTGATACTCGTCGACCAGCACGTGTCGGCATCGGCTGGCCACCTGCTGCCGGATGGAGTCGTCCGTCTCGAACAGCTCCAGGGTGCGGCTGAGCAGGTCGTCGAAGTCCATCAGGCCGTGCTCCTTTTTGTACTTCCGGTACTCGGTCTGAAGGGCCGACAGCTCCTCGTGCAGTGCTTTGTACTGGGGATAGCGTCGAGTGAGCACCTTCCCGAGCGACTCGTCACGGTTTGTCACCGCCGAGAACATGGAGTAGAGGGTCTTCTTTTGCGGAAACCGCTCTTTGCCTTCGCTGTAGTCGCCGCGGGCCCGGAGCATGCTGAGGACGTCGGCCGCATCGGCGGCGTCGAGGACCGTGAAGTTGCGTGGAAAGTCAATAGCCGGCGCGTGGCGCCGCAACACGCTCAGGCAGAAGGCGTGAAAGGTGCCCCCTTGCACGCGCTCGCAGCGCCCGTCGAGCAGGTCGGCAGCCCGGGCCGTCATGTCGCTGGCCGCGCGTCGAGTGAAGGTGAGGAGGACGATCTGTTCGGGCCGGGTGCCGGTCTCGACCAAGTAGGCCATCCGATAGATCAAGGTGCGCGTTTTGCCCGTGCCGGCCCCAGCGACGATGAGCAGAGGGCCGTCGTCGGCGGTCGCTGCCGCGTATTGCTGCGGATTCAGGGCCTCCTCATAATCGATCGTAAGGTTTTCAGTCGAGGGGGAGGAGGAATCCTCCGCGTCGGAGCGGAGTACGATACGACGTGCCATGACGATCGAAGAGGCCGTTCTTACAACACGGACAGAGCGGGACGTCGCCGACGTGGAGGCGGTGTCTACGTAGGTCCAGATCAACTCCCGACCGGGAACGGCCGGTTGGAGCTGGACAATAGAAACCACAGTCGGCCAGACGTAGCCGGTGCGATAAAACCCTGCGCTGCAAGGAGTGATCCCCGAGTGAAGGGGCCGTGGGCCGACGTGGGGCGTGTAGACATTGGCGCGGCACGTTTCGTAGATTACATCAGTCGGTCCGGCCGTTTCTCTGACTCATTCTTGGAGGCGAACGGGGGCTGGGCGGATCGGCTACCAAATGATCTCCCGGGATGCTGTCCCCATTCTACCAACGAGCGCACACTCTATATGGGTAAAGTCATAGCGATCGCGAACCAGAAAGGCGGGGTGGGCAAGACCACGACCGCCATCAATCTGGCTGCATCTTTGGCGGCGACGGAGTACTCCACGCTGCTGGTGGACATTGATCCGCAGGCCAACTGTACGTCCGGCGTGGGGATCGAGTCCGAAGACGTCGAGGCGTCCATCTACGAAGTGCTCAGCGGGGAGGTCTCGGCCGAGGACGCCATCCGGTCTACCGAGATGCCGTTTCTCGACATGATCCCGAGTAACATCAACCTCGTCGGCGCGGAGGTTGAGATGATTGACGAGATGGAGCGGGAGGAAATTTTGAGCAACGCTCTGTCCCGTGAGCGCCGCAAGTACGACTTTGTCGTGATCGACTGTCCGCCGTCGCTCGGCCTCCTGACCCTGAACTCCCTCACGGCGGCTAACTCGGTACTCGTTCCGGTACAGGCCGAATATTTTGCGCTGGAGGGCCTCGGGCAGCTGCTCAATACGATCAAGATTGTGCGCCAGCACCTCAACCCCGACCTGGAGATCGAAGGGGTGTTGTTGACCATGTTTGACACGCGTCTTCGGCTTTCCAATCAGGTGGCCGACGAGGTGCGCCGATACTTTGGCGACAAAGTGTTCGAGACCATCGTAAAGCGAAACGTTCGTCTGTCGGAAGCCCCGAGTTTCGGCAAGCCGGCGATTTTGTACGAGGCGTCCAGCAAAGGGGCGCGCAACTACATGGCCCTGGCCCGCGAAATTCTCGAACACAACGAGGAATACGTCGATCAACATCACGCCGACAGCAACGGAGAGGCCGGTGATTCGCTTGATCCGTCCTCCTCATCGAACAGTCAGGGGACGGTCTCGGGGACGATTGACGATGAATCAACGGCCACAGAAGAGGGGTCGGCGACTCCGGCCAACGAGTTCTCCCCGTGACGTACACGTCCCTCCCCCCGGAGGGCCTCCATCCATAGCATTTTTTCTCGATTTCCCGATTCGGTATGGGCAAGCAATCAGCACTTGGAAAAGGACTCAACGCCCTCCTGCCAGAGGACAAAGAGGAGCAGACCTCGGAGGAGAAGAAGGAGGGCGGGGACGTAGGCCAGAGCGAACTGTACCGCTTCGAGGATGGGACGCGTCTCCTAGGCCGGGTGGCAGAGGTGGCAGTCGACCGGATTCGCCCCAATCCCTACCAGCCTCGTCAAGAGTTTAACGACGAGACCCTCGATGAGCTGGCGGCCTCGATCGAGCAACTCGGCGTCATTCAGCCCATCACCGTGCGGGCGCTCGAGGACGGGCAATTTGAAATTATTTCGGGCGAGCGTCGCCTGCGGGCGGCCCGGCGGGCCGGAATCGATCATCTCCCCGCCTTTGTCCGTGAGGCCGACTCCGAGGAGATGCTGGAGATGGCGCTCGTCGAGAACGTTCAGCGGGAGGAGCTGAACCCGGTCGAGGTGGCCCTGGGATATCAGCGCCTGATGGAGGAGTGTGGGCTCACGCAGGAAGAGGTGGCCGAAAAGGTGAGCAAGAGCCGAGCCACCGTGTCTAACTTTCTCCGACTCTTGCGCCTTCCCGCCCGCATCCAGGCGGCCCTTCGCGACAAGGAGGTGGCCATGGGCCACGCGAGAGCGCTCATCGCCATCGACGATGAGGAAGCGCAGGTCGAACTGCTCGAAGAGGCCGTTGCCGAAGACCTTTCTGTGCGCGAAGTCGAGCGGCGGGTGCGGGACTGGCACGACGAGCAAGAAGAAGACGACGCCGACGACGAAGAAGCGCCGGCCCTCTCGCCGTCCCCGGGTCGCAGTGACCTACAGCTTGATGACTTCCGCAACAAGCTCCGCTCTCGGTTGGGTACGCAGGTACAGATCAAACACGATCAGGAGGGGGAGGGAACGATCGAGATTGCCTATTACTCCGAGGAAGACCTTGAGCGACTGCTGGAGCTCATCTTGGAAGCGTAGAACTGCCGAGTGAGGATTTTTGTATGCCCGGGTCATTGGTTGCCTGGGCACGAATGGAATCGTTCTCCTCGAAAAGGGAACGCCCCCGCTGAGGGCCGTCCCCTACTCATCTGGTTGTCGTCCGATCGCCCGTGATGTGGATGCGCGGTGCTACAATTCTACTGGGCCTGTGGAGTGTTGTCCTACTGGGAGGCTTGGCCGTCAGCCAGCAGGCCCACGCTCAGCCCGACAGTGTTCGAGCAGCCATCCTCGAGGAGAGGGGGTATTCCCCGGATCATTCCCCTCGGGGAGCGCTCTGGCGCGCTCTCGCCGTTCCCGGATGGGGCCAGTATTACAACCGTCAATACCTCAAAATTCCCTTCGTCTACGGGGGGTTGGCAGGCGGTGGGTTCGCCTTCTACGAAATGAGGCGGCGGTACAATCTCTACCGTCACGCCCATCTCTTCGAAATAGGGCGCCGGCGCGCCCAAGACACCGGCGAAGAGAATCCCTATCAGCAATACGAAGATGCGTCGAGCGAGGTACGAAATCGGCTAGGGGAACTTAGGCCGAAGCAACTCCGGGAATTGCGGGACAAGTACCGTCGGTGGCGCGATCTATCGATTGTCGGAACGGGCCTGTTCTATGCCCTCACCATTCTAGACGCCTACGTCAGTGCCCATCTGTTGACGTTTAACGTGGGGGAAGACTTGGAACTGGCCGTACGTCCGGTCGGCTTCAAGCCGGCGTCTCATTCTACGTCTTTCTCGCAGCCGGCCCCGGACAAAATGGGGCCGGTGAGAACGGGGCTCCGCCTGCGCCTCCGCATCAACTGAGGGAAGGTTCCCCCCAGATCTGAGGGGTCCGGGTGCTTTTCGAAGTCGGGGCTGGAGGAAGCGTGTGTGATGAACTCTGAAAGGAACCAAAAAGGGCAGCCGTGAGACCGAGGCAGGCAGCGTTTTTGCAGTTCCTTCCCCCGAGTCACCGAAAGGGCCTCCAGTCTAAAAAACAGAGACAGAGAGCGCTTCTCTGCGGGGGAGGGAGAGTTCGGAATCGAGGAGGCTGTTATATGAAAGATGTCCTAAAACCTGACAGAAGGTAGACCTGGAAGCCCTTTCGTTTGGGGAAGACAAAGGCGCTGAGGAAACCCGAACGTCGCGAGGCGTACAGGGCAGACCCTTTGTCTGTGATTTCTCCGGACGAGGCGGCCTTGTCTTGGGTAAAAATGCACCTCGGCAGCAGCATCCTCTGTTACTTTTGTTCGAGAAGGTGCGACTACTTACAGAAGGGGGGAGTGACGGCACTTTTGGTGCCGGGCCTTCCCGCAGAGGGTCGCGACGATTTGCCCCACCACTTGCCCCACCGCGGTTTCCTACTCTCGCATTATGCCATTGCCTACATGACGATGTCTGATCCTCACCGGCCTCGCGAGTCTGTCCGGTCCGACGAAGATGAGTCTCAGACGACGGCCACTCAGGAGGAGCCGTCTCTTTTCGAAAAGTGTCACCGCTTCTTCGATCCGTCCGGCGACTTTGCCAAAGTCAAAGAGGCGGATCTGTATCCCTACTTTCGTCCGATTGAGCAAAGTGAGGGAAGCCGGGCCGTGATGAATGGCGATGAAGTCATCATGGCGGGCTCGAACAATTATCTCGGGCTCACCTCTGATCCCCGGGTGAAGGAGGCCGCACAGGAGGCGGTCGAGAAATATGGAACGGGCTGTACGGGCAGCCGCTTTCTGAACGGCACGCTCGATCTCCATCTCGAGCTGGAGGAACGGCTGGCTCGCTTCATGGGAAAGGACAAAGTCGTTCTGTTTTCGACCGGCTACATGACCAATATGGGGGTCATCTCGGCCGTAACGTCGAAGGGGGACCTCATTTTTTCCGACAAGGACAACCACGCCTGCATCGTTGCCGGCACTCAAACGAGCTTTGCCGAGACGCGCCGCTACAAGCACAACGACATGGATCATCTGCGCACGATGCTGCGGCGGGCGCACGAGGAGAAGCCGGACGCCGGTAAGCTCATTGTCACCGATGGGGTGTTCTCCATGAGCGGGAAGGTTGCGCAGGTCCCTGAGCTTCTGGAGATGGCGAATGAATTCGATGCCGCTCTGATGCTCGACGATGCCCATGCCGTGGGGGTCATCGGGCCGAATGGGCAAGGATCCGCGTCGACGTTTGGCCTCAAGGATGACGTGCATCTCATCACGGGCACCTTCTCGAAGAGCTTTGCGTCGATTGGAGGGTTCTGTGCCGGCGACCGCGACGTGGTCGAGTACATCCGGCACGAGAGCTCGCCGCACATCTTCAGTGCATCGATGCCGCCGGCCACGGTGGCCACCGTGCTCAAGTGCCTCGACATTCTCCAGTCGGAGCCGGGGCGGCTCGAACGCCTCTGGAAGATCTCGGACTACATGCGCGAGGGCTTCCGCTCGCTCGGCTTTGACGTGTGGGATAGTGAGACGCCCATCATTCCGGTCGTCGTGGGCGACATGGAGCAGTGCTTTCGCTTCTGGCGCGACCTGCTGGAGGAGGGCGTCTTCGTGAATGCGGTCGTGCCTCCGGCGGTGCCCAAGGGACAGGCCCTCATGCGCACCTCGTACATGGCGACGCACACGGACGAGGAGCTCGAGCAAATCCTCGACGCCTTCCACAAGGTGGGCAAGAAGCACGGCATCATTGGAACGAATGGCTCCCACGCCCCGCCTGAGGATGCGGGGTAGCCTCCGTTTGGAATTTGCCTCTTCAGCGTGTAGGATGCCACCGCCGCTCTTCTTGGAGCGGCGGTGTTCGTTTGTTTGGCTCCTTCTTCCACGTCTCCCGAAGCCTCATGTCGGTGTCGACCTCTGCCGTCACCATTCGTCCCGTCACGGGCCGTCGCCTGCGCAGTCGCTTCATCGACTTCCCGTACGACTTTTATCCGGAGCGATTCCCCCACTGGGTTCCGCCCCTGCGCCGGGATGTGAAGGCCACCCTCGACCCCTCCTCGAATGCCTTCTTCGAGCATGGGAAGATGCAGCTCTTCCTCGCGGAGGACGCGTCGGGGGCGGCCGTCGGACGCATTGCCGGCATCGTCAACGGCATGCATCTGGAGACGCACGAGGATGCGACCGGCTTTTTTGGCTTCTTTGAGTGTGTGGACGACTATGCAGTGGCGGAGGCCCTCCTCGACGCCGCCACCGACTGGCTGCGCGACCAGGAACTCCAACGGGTCCGCGGCCCGGCCAACCCCTCGCTCAACGACACGGCGGGCCTGCTGGTCGACGGCTTCGATCGGACGCCGTCCGTTCTCATGCCCTACAACCCCCCCTACCACGAAGATTTTCTGGAGCGCTACGGCTTCGATCGGGTGATGACCATGTGGGCGTACTACCTCCACAAGAAGTACGTGGAGTACGAGCGCCTGAAGCGAGGGGTGGACATCGTGAAGCAACGCACCCCCGGTCTGTCCCTTCGCTCTCTTGACATGGACCGGTTCGAAGAGGAGGTGCGAACGGTGAAGGAGATTTACAATGACGCCTGGGCCGAAAACTGGGGCTTTGTGCCCATGACGGAGAAGGAGCTTCAGCAGCTGGCGGATGAGATGAAGCAGATTGTCGACCCGGAGATCGTCTACTTCGTCGAGCACGAGGGCCGGCCGGTTGGGTTCTCCATTGCACTGCCGGACATCAATCAGGCATTGCAGCACGTGTCCGACGGCCGCCTCTTTCCACTGGGCCTTCCGAAGCTGCTTCTTCACCTTCGGTATGGGGTCTACGAGTGTCGGATGCCGCTGATGGGCATCCGTCAGGCGTACCAGGGAAAGGGGCTCGACAGCATGCTCGTGCTGGCCACCATCGAGAGGGGACCACAGCACGGGTACGACGCCTGCGAGATGAGCTGGGTCCTCGACACGAATACCCGTCTCATCAACCACGTCGAGTCCCTGGGGGGCGTCGTGGACAAGGAGTACGCCATGTTCGAATTCGGAATGGGGAATGTGGAGTGAGGAATGTAAAACTCCGCATTCCGCACTCCACGTTCTCTCAAGCGTTTTTTGATGCACAGCGATTTACACACGTGGCCAACGTTGAGTTTGTCTACTTCGACTTGGACGATACACTGCTCGACCACGAGCACGCCGAGCGCGAGGCCCTCTCCGACCTACGAGATCGCTACCTCACCCTCTTCGGCGCGCTGTCCGTCGACGAGTTGCAGGCAGAGTACCACGCCATCAATGCCCCCCTGTGGGAGCGCTACGCCGAGGGCGAGATCGACAAGGAGACGTTGCAGCAGGAGCGGTTCGAGCAGCTCATAGAAGCGGTCGATGCTCCCCACGCCGATTCGTCTCTCATCGGGCGGTACTACATCCAGCGCTACGCGGCGCACTGGCGCTTCATTCCCGGTGCTCGGGAGGTCTTCGAGACCGTAGCGGAGCAGGTTCCGGTGGGGATCCTGACGAATGGGTTTGCCGAGGTGCAGGCCAAGAAGTTTGACCAGTTCCCCGTACTCCGCGAGACGGCCGCGGCGATTGTGGTGTGCGAGGAGGCAGGCATTCTCAAGCCCGATCCTGGAATTTTTGCCCATGCTGCGGAAAAGGCCGGCGTACCGGCCGAACACATCCTGTACGTCGGCGACTCGTACCGCTCCGACGTGGAAGGGGCGCAGCGGGCCGGGTGGCAGGTGGCCTGGTATGCCTGCAACGGCACGGACGGCCGAGCGACCGACGGGTGCAGGCTCGTGTTTGACGAGTGGAATGACCTTCTTGCCCACCTGCAGTAAGTTCTGCCGATCAGCCCATCAGCTGCTGGAAGGACTGCAGGAACGCCTGAATGGAGCGGGGCTCCAGGAGAATGGTGAGGACGATGCCGGCCAGTGCGCCGCCCACGTGCGCCTCGTGGGCGATGCCTCCCCGGCTGCCTTGCTGCCGGCCTCGGCGCATCGCGTAGACGGAGCCGAAGACGTAGCCGAAGGCAAACAGGATGGCCGGAATGGGCAGGGCGAAGAACAGATAGAGGTTCTCGAGGGGAAAGAAGAGGCAAAACGCAAAGACGACCCCGCTGACGGCCCCGGAGGCCCCGACCGCCGAGTAATTCGGATCGTCGTGGTTGAGGGCAAAGGTCAGGGCGTGGGCGGCCATCTCTGAACCAAAGAAGAGAACGAGAAAGGCGCCGCCTCCGAGAATCTGCTCGAGGAGAGGGCCAAAAAAGAAGAGCGTGATCATGTTAAAAGCCAGGTGTGTCCCGCCTGCGTGGACGAAGCCGGCCGTAAGAAATCGATAGTACTCGCCCTTCTCGCGGATCCGACGCGGCTGGAACGAGAGCTCGGGGAGAAGCGACGGATCCACCGACATCGTGTACCAGCTCACACCGAGGTTTGCGAGCAGCAGCGCAAGGGTGATGGGGGCCTGAAGGAGTTGCTCCATAGGAGGGGGAAGACGCGAAGCGACGCAGCCGTTGAGAAATCAGAAAGAGAGAGGAACGTCCACTAGGCGGCAGGAGTCGCCGCCAGGTGATTAATCAGCGACTCAAAGACGAGCCGCCCGTCGGCCCCGCCGAGCAAGGGTTCGACACAGCGTTCGGGGTGCGGCATGAGGCCGCAGATGTTGCGCTCCTCGTTGACGATGCCGGCGATGTGGCGGGACGACCCATTCGGATTGGCCTCGTCCGTCAGCGATCCATCCGGCGCGCAGTATCGGAAGACCACCTGGTCGTTGGCCTCCAGCCGGTCGAGCACGTCGTCATCTGCGTAGTAGCGGCCTTCGCCGTGGGAAATGGGAATGGTCACCACCTGTCCCTCGTCGAGGGCACTGGTAAAGGGCGTACTTGCATTCTCAATCCGAAGGGTGGTGTCCTTGCAGATGAAGCGAAGCGACTCGTTGCGCATGAGCGTGCCGGGCAGAAGACCGGCCTCGCAGAGAATCTGGAAGCCGTTGCAGAGCCCGAAGACGAGCCCTCCCTCTTCGGCAAACCGGACTACGTCCTGCATGATGGGAGAAAATCGAGCGATCGCGCCCGAGCGCAGGTAGTCGCCGTAGGAGAAGCCGCCGGGCACGATAATGACGTCCACGTCGCCGACCTCCTCTTCCTCGTGCCAGATGAACCGGGCCTCCTGGTCGAGGACGTGTTTGGTGGCGTGGTACGCGTCGTGATCGCAGTTGGACCCGGGAAAGACGATGACGCCAAAACGAACAGACATGGGCCGAGTAGTCAGTGTCGCAAAAAATCAGTGGAGCGTGATGCGTGAACCGTGATTCGTGCAGTGGTCGCGACCATCGTCACGCCTCACGGTTCACGACCCACGCACGGTGGGGAAGGTCAGGGCAGGCCGGAGAGGAACCCCGGCGGCAGCAGCGTCGATGGTGGTTTATGTGTTCGAAGCGCTCACGTAGTCAATCCACGCACTTCCCTCGACGTAATCGTCAATCACGTCGGTTTGCTCGTGGCGACGATACGACGTCAGGCGCCCGTCCACCTCCTTCTTAAACACCTCCAAGCAGTTCGAGATCAAATCGCTCCGGAAGCCCCGATCGCCGAGCTCGATCACCAGTTCCATCGTGACGACGCGTCCAAGAATCCGGCCCAACTCCACGAGCCTCCGTTGCGGAAGAGACTGATCGACCTCGAAGTCGAGCGTATCTGTGAAGTAATCGACCGCACGCGAGGTGAGATCGTGCTCAGCCAGGAAGGTGTAGAGGTTCTTCTCCTTGATCCGCCGCATCGACTTGAGCACCGCCTCCGAGATCTGCTGGTAGAGGACATCGTTCGAGCCCTCGAAGATCTGGAAGGGTCGGCTGTCGACGACCGACCGGCCGGCGACGTGGTCGAGCCGGTACCCTTTGGCGCCCATGAGTTGCAGGAGGGACTGCGACGCCTCCTGCATCAAGTCGGTCACGACTGCCTTGATGGAGTTGGAAGAGAGGGTTTCGCCCGCGAGGTTGTTCTCGATCCCGGCGTGCTCGCTGGAGTATAGGCACATGGCCGAGCAGGCCGTATAGGCCGCTTGCAGCTTCGCGATGCGCTTGCGGACCTGGTCGTAGTCGATGAGGGGCTTGCCCCCCACGAAGCGCTTCTTGCAGTGCGAAAGCGCCTCGTCGAGCATGCGCTGAAGGAAGCCCATGCCCATGCCCGGAAACTCCGTCCGGCTGCGGTGCAAGGTGTCGAGCATCATCTTGATGCCCGTGCTTTCGGGCTGCAGGCGATGCTCCTCAGGCACTTCGATGTCGACTCGGTTGCGCCCGTAAGGGATCATGTAGAGGCCGAGGTTTTCGTAAAACTCCTCGACCTCGACCATTTGCTCGGGCCGATTCATGTCCGCCACGAAGAAGTCGATGTCGCGCCCGAGATCTCCGTTCTCACTCTGTTTTCGGGCCGTGATGAGCCAGAAATCTGCCCAGCCGGTGAGCCCGGCCCAGTGCTTGGTGCCCTCGAGGGAGTAGGTGTCTCCGTCCTTCGTGTAGGACGTTTCCATGTTGAGCGCGTCGGTGCCATAGTCGGGCTCAGTAATCATGAGCCCGCCCATGTTTTTGTCTTCGATAAAGCGCTCGAAAATGGGCCCCTTGATGGACTCGTGGCCGTACTTGGTGAGCGGCTGCAGAAAGAGAGCCCCATTGATTCCAATGGTGAGTGACAGCGCAAGCGACTCGTAGGACGCCGTCGCAAGGATGGCCTGGCATTCGTGCACGTGTCCCCCGCGTCCTCCGTATTCTTCAGGGATGAAAACCGACAGGGGAGTGACTGACTGAATCTCGCGCATCATAAACGGGGGAAGCCCCCGCTGCGTGCTGACCTCGTTGAAGTCGGCACGCTTATTGAAAACCTTGCGGAGCTTTTCGCGAAAGGCCTTCCGGAAAGTTTCGAACTCAACCGATGTCCCGACGTCCTCCGACAGGTATGAGGCTATGCTCATGGAACTGAGTTATCTCGGCAGTACAGCGAACCCGGCAGCGAGCCGTGTACACTCCTAAACAGATACCTACGGGCTTGCTCTAACTAACGGGCGTAGGAAACTAAAGATCGAGCGTACGGAGGGCATCTGCAAACGAAGCTGTGGCAAATCGCCGAGAAGAGGCCACGGTCGGGAGGTGCTGACGTCAAGGGCCGCCGTATCGGGCGAGAAGATCCAGCTCCATGGTTCCTCGACAACACGAGGGAAGCCCCTGATTGTCTCGGGGGCAAACACGGAGCTCGGCCCCACGAGAGGGCGAAACGAAAGGGACGGGTCCAAACTGCTCAGAGTGGCCTTCCTAAAAGAGGAACGCTCTCCACAGGGAGGAAGGAGGAAGGCCGGCCTCATGGGCCGACACTTCCTCCCTCACTCGAGGGTGCCGTGGAGACGGAAGGAACGAGGCCCGTTAAAACGGGAGTTCGTCGTCCGGCTCAAACGTTTCCTCGTCGTCTCCTCCCTGGCCCTGGGAACCGGCGGTCTGTTGAGGACGCTGATCGAAGTCTTCGTCCTCGTACCCTCGGTCTTGGTTGAATCCATCCCCGGTCGGGGCTCCCTGGCGGTTGCTATCGAGGAACATCATCTCCCGGGCTTTCACCTCCGTGGTATAGCGCGTGTTACCATCATTGTCCTCCCACGAGCGGGTTTGGAGGGAGCCCTCAAAGTAGACCTGAGACCCTTTTTGCAGATACTCGTCACAGACCTCTCCGAGACGGCCCCAGGCAACGACGTTGTGCCACTCCGTCTTGTCGACCTGGTTGCCGTCGCGATCGGTATAGGATTCGTTCGTGGCCAGCCGCATGTTACAGACGGCCGTGCCGCTGCCCGTGTAGCGCAGCTCGGGCTCCTGTCCGAGGTTGCCGATAAGAATGACTTTGTTAACTCCACGTGCCATGATAATCACCTAATACACTATTCGAAGAACAACGAGGGGCCATGCCGCCCTCTAGCATCTCCTTATACGGCAATCTCCGGCGCAGTGTCCCGAGAAAAACCGTCATATTTGCCAAAATAGTCAGGCAAAAGAGAGGAGAGAAGGAGGCAATCGTCGGCCTATTCATTTGCCTAGACACACAGGACGAGCAAACATAACGTACCGCCGCGCCCGACCTGAGGAGGACGAGGGAGAAGAGTCCCTCGAAGGGGCGACCCAAAGAAAAAACCGGACAGGCACGCTCACCCAAAGACGCGCCTGTCCGGCAGGAATAGAAGCCTCCGAGGGAAGACCCCAACGCAACAAGCGAGGGGCCGTCACTCGTTGGGGAAGACGTTGCAACGCCTGTGCCAGGAGGAACTCCCCTGCCTGAGTGCGGGCTCATGCGGGGGGCAGGAGCTCAAAGCGTTCGCTCCACCACACAGTTGTCCGACCCAGTGGACACGACGGAGGGTGCTGGACGCCAGCACTGCCAGGGCGGAGGATCTTCGGGGTGGCTTCCTGGGCGGGACGAGCAGAAGATCGACACGTCTCGCCAGCAGGAAGGGGCCGCCCGATGTTCCCGAAGGCACTTTCGCACCGGGAAATTCCCACTATGGACTTGAAGGAGAAGCCGGCGCGGCTGTCTCCGCGAGCTCACTCAGGAAGTCGAGCGTCAGCTCGTTGAACGTGTTGGGATGCTCGATCATCGGGGCGTGCCCACACTCGTCAATGAAGTGAAGGCGAGCATTCGGCATGCGATCGCGAAATTCCTTGGCCACTTCGGGAGGCGTGATGACGTCGTTGTAGCCCCAAATCAAAAGGGACGGCATGTCGAGCTGGGAGAGCTGCTCGGTGACGGTCTCCTCGTCGGCCGAGCGAGCGATCTTGAGGAGCCGAAAGGCCCGAGGGCGATCGTTCACGATCTCCATCATTTCGTCGACGAGTTCCTCCGTGGCGTGGCAGGGGTCGTAGAACGTCATTTCCGTCCGCTCGCGGATGAACTCGCGGTCTTGGCGCCGAAAGTGTGTGGTTCCCATCGTGGATTCGTAGATTCCGGAGGACCCGGAGAGCACGAGAGCGTCCACGGCGTCGGAATGGTTCAGGGCATAGAGAAGGGCGATGTGCCCCCCCAGAGAGTTGCCCACCAGGACGGTAGAGTCGAAGCCGAGGGTGTCGACGAAGTCGTGAACGTACTGGGTCAGTCGGGGAACCCCCGTTTCCGATAGCGGGAAATCGTAGACGGGGAGAATGGGGGCCAACACCCGATACCCATTGTTCGAAAGGACCTCTACGGTGTCGACCCAATTGCTCAGGTCGCCCAGCATCCCGTGGAGAAGCACGATGGGGGGAGTGGGGGAGTCGGTGGGGCCTTCGTCGTTGTACTGAAAGGATCCCGTCTCGTGAACGGGGAACGGAGTTTCGTGCATATGTAAATGCGTCGTCAGTGAGGACCGGGTCCGTCGGGCATGTGTCACCGTGTGGAGTCCGTGATTCAGCCCTAGAAAGTGCTGATCACGTGTTTCGGAAATCGCCAAACACGGACGATCGGGAAAACCGGTAGTTTACAGAGGAAATAAGGGGTCCGAGAAGAGGGAAATCACGGAGCACGGGGGGGTGACCGACAAGTATCCGCAAAGGCCTCGTAGATTCTGTCATTACGTCTTGCAAGAAACGTACGAGGTCGATAACATTCAAAGCGATCGGAGACGAAGGGTTCAGTCGAAAGAGAACTGGGTACGGCCCAAGAAGAACACGTGCGAGATTGCGGGTTGCCGGGAGATTTGTGAGGGGCAAGTCGGTGGGGGAATTCAATCGGAAGCAAGAAGGGGAGGAAACTGGAGTCCCGATCTTTCGGTACGACAATAGATACGCCACACTGGTGCTTTTCGTCCAACGCTCATGTCGCTCATGAAGAAAAAGTCACGAAATCACGCCAAGCAGGTGGGGGTTTGGAGTGCCCTAGCGGGAGGAGCCATCGGATTTGCGCTGGGCATGTTGTTCGCCCCTAAACGAGGGCCGGACGCACGCCGACAGCTGACCTACCAGCTCGAGCACCTCGCTGCCGAGACCGAGGGCTTTCTGCGTCAGTTGCTCCGTTCAAGCATCGAGAGCGAAGCACGCCGCAGTAGCGACGCCCTCGTGAAAGACGTAGAGGCGCGGGCAGATCACATCCGAGATGACATTGACGCCCTAATGGAAGAGCTCCGAGAAGCCTCGCGCACGTCCGATGACACCGACTAAGCGTGTTCTGGACGGGGGCTGACCGGCTTTCTATCCGCCCGGCCCCGCTGTCGCTCCGTCTCCCTTGCATTGACCTGAACGACTTGCTCCTACATGCCCAATCTTACTGTCCTTCTGTCCCCGGCCGATCGGAAACAACCTGGGGGCAATCCGTTCGCCCCGGACATGTTTGACTATCGAACGTCCGGGACCTTCAATTACTTTGACGATCTCAATCCCGAACGGCGTCAGTTAATCGACACCCTCCAGGAGGTCATCGAAGACGAAGACGAGGACACCCTCTCCGAGCTCTTTGGACTGTCTGGGTACGAACTCCAGGAGGCCATTCGGGTCAATGCTGAGCTCTACGATGCTCCTCTCATGTCGGCCCTCGACCGGTACAGTCCGGGCGTCATGTATGCCGCCATGGATTTTGCAAACCTGCCTACAGGGGCACAGCGGCGCCTTCTCGAAAACGGAGTCATTCTTTCCGGACTCTTCGGATTGTTGCGGCCCGACGATTTGATTCCCAATTACCAGCTTGGGATGGAGGCGACGCTCCCCGAGCTCGGCTCCGTGGCCGACTACTGGCGGCCCGAGATCAGTCCCGTCCTCAACGAAAGTCTCGAGGGGCGTTGGGTCTGGGACTTACTGCCCGAGGTGTATCGTGAGGCTTGGGAGGATGAACACGCGTATGAGGCCCGGGTCAAAGTCCACTTCGAGACCGTTGAAGACGGAGAGCGCGTGCCCGTCGAAGGAGAAGACCTCCAAGTCCAGAGAGGTCAGTTTGTTAACTTCATCGTCCGTGAAACGGCCGAAGAGATGGAGGATCTGCGAGAATTGGAAGAGGAGGAGAACACGGAGGATTTCTCCTTTGACGAAGAGGCGTCCACCTACGACGAAGAAACGAAGACCTGGACGATCGTCGTGGTGCAGGAATAAACGCCCCGCTTTTTCCTGCCGAGTCGAGCCGGGGCCCTTTGAGCAGGATGTTTCAGCTGTCTTCTCCTGATCTGGCTTCTCCGCTATGTCTGTAAGCGTCCCGGTGGTCATCGGCATTGCGGGGGGCTCGGGGTCGGGCAAGACCACGGTGTTGAACCACATCATTCGGGAGTTTGGGTCGGATCCCATTGCAGTTCTCGAGCACGACGCCTATTACCACGACCTTTCGCACCTCTCCCCGGAGAAGCGTTCGCGCTTCAACTTTGACCATCCCGACGCGCTGGAGACGGCCTTGATGCGCGAGCACCTCGACCGCTTGATTGCGGGGGAGACGATTGAAAAGCCGGTCTACGACTTTACGACCCACACACGCCGGGACGAAACCGAAACGGTCGAGTCGCGACCGGTCATCATTGTCGAGGGCATCCTCGTCCTGGCCGAGTCGCAGCTTCGGGAGCAGATGGACATCAAGATCTACGTAGATGCCGCCGACGACATCCGCCTCATGCGCCGGATTCGGCGCGACATGGAGGAGCGCGGTCGGTCCATCGGGGGCATTCTGCAGCAATACGAGCGAACGGTCCGCCCCATGCATCTCGAGTTCGTCGAGCCCTCAAAGCGGGAAGCAGACGTCATTATTCCCCGAGGCGGTCACAATCACGTGGCCATCCAAATGGTCATGTCTCGCATTCAGGACCTCTTGCGAAGCATCGGGCAGGAGGCGTAGGTGCGCAGTAATGGGGACGCGGGGATCCGAGGAGAGAACTTCCGTGTCCCTGCCGTTCGTACTGCCGGGGATGGAGGGGAGCATGGGGCTGGTCAGTCATTCCTTTTCAGGAGGAGGCGCACTCCGTGCAGCACGAGATGCGGCCCCCGATGGTTAACCCGGTCCAGGTGCTTGGCCAGCAGGGGGCTCCAGCCGCCGGTCAGGACCACTGTGGGAGCATCAGGAAGAGACTGCGCGAGGCGGTCGATCATGCCCTGAACGCTGTCGACGAGGCTCCACATGATGCCGCTCTGGAGCGCCGTCTGTGTCGATTGTCCGACGGGAGAGTCGGGCAGGGTGAGGGGGACGCTCGGAAGCTGCGCCGTTCCTCCCCGAAGGGCCTGTCGCAGAAGGAGGGGGCCGGCTCCGATGGCCCCGCCCTTGTAGATGCCGTCGCGATGAATGACCTCGTAGTTTACGGCGGTGCCGGCGTCGACGACGATCACGCTTCGCGGGTCACTCTGGCCGTACTGCACCCAGCCGGCGGCAGCTGCGGCGAGCCGGTCGTTTCCCAGAGTGCCCGGCGTGTCGTAGGCGAGCGTAAAAGGAAGGGACAGGTCGGGATGAACGGTGGTGATGCGAGCCGTCGTCAGCGCGTCCAGGGCGGTCGATACCGCCTGTGTTCGTCGAGGGACCACGGAGACAAGCCCCACCCGATCAATGGGGGCGTCCCGAAGGGCGGCGTGTAAGGCTGTTTCCCAGTGCTCATCGGGGAGGCTGGAGGAGTCCTCGGCGGGGGGGGGCAGAGAAAAGACCTCTACGAGCTCGGAGCCCTCGAAGAGTCCTCCCTTCACGGCACTGTTTCCGATGTCCAGGGTGAGGAGCATGGCGACAGGTGAGGGGTTGAGACGTTTCTGCTGTGCCTCGAGAACTGGAGTGCGGCCCTGCTTCGGGTCTCGAGTTGACGAGTAGTGAGGTACGAGGGCTTTCCGAGGGGAGAGTTCTCATCTCTCGTCAATTTCTGACTCCTGACTCGTGACTTCCCCCGCGTGTACTGTTTGCATCCCCTGCTCCGTTTCGAGGCGAAGGGCTCCGGCGTCGGTAATGCCCTGCACCGTACCGGTGATCGTCTGGTCCGATCCGGTGAAGCGGAGGGTGGTGGGCGCGTGAAGCCTCGTGAGGCGCTCGTGAAATGTGCTGCGGACCACATCAGCCCCCCCGGACTGGACGGTGTCGTAGCGGTCTTCGAGGGCCTGGAGGAGACGGGCCAGGAGCGGAGGGCGTGGGACGGGACGACCCGTCGTGAGGCGCAGCGACGTGGCCGTGTCCTCAAGCGAGTCGGGAAAGTGGGTCTGGTTGACGTTCAGCCCCACCCCCAGAACGACCGCCTCGGTTTGGGCGCCCGCCATAGAGGTTTCCAGCAGCATGCCGCACGTCTTTCGTCCCTCCAGGAGCACGTCATTCGGCCATTTGATGCTCGACCGGTGGGGGGCGACGAAGTGATCGATCGTTTCGGCGACCGCGACGCTGGCAGCCACGGTAATGAGGCCCAGACGGTCGGCCGCGAGGCGAGGACGCAGTACGACAGAAAACAGGAGGTTCTGGCTTTTGTCGGCGCTCCAGGTCCGCCCGTGGCGTCCACGACCCGCCGTCTGATATTCGGCCACCACCACACTGCCCTCGGAGGCGCCGTTCTGGGCCCACGTGCCAGCGTGTACGTTCGTCGAGTCGACCTCCTCAAACCCGCGGAGGGCCTGGCCGAAGCGGTCGGTCGCCAGGAGGTCTTTTACGTCGTCAATGAGGTCGAGGGACATTGGGGCTCTTAGTGAAGTTCGACCGAGCGGGCTGAAATCGGCTTGGATGCACGAATGTGATCCTCGGTGCCGGAGGGATGTCACGAGTAATGAGGGATGAGGGCTTCCTGTCGGGCGCTGCGTCAGTTGGCATGCTGGAGGAGAGAGCGGGAGGAGGCCTAGTGGCTGTAGTTGTAATAGGCCGATACCGTGCGGACCTGACGGGGGGACCGAAAGGGGACGGAGACGACCGTACGGACGCGCGTGAGGTGAGGCACCCAGGCGCCGTCGGGGGCCTTGCGCAGGCGAAGCGTCAACTGGCTCTCTTCCCCGAAGAGCAGAACGCGTTCGGCCCGCACGAGGGAGAGGCCGACGAGCTCCTTGGAGTCCCGGTCGATGGTGAGGCGAGCGTAGCGGATTCCCTGGTCGCGGCCCCGTTCGTCGGTGCGGGCCCGGGCCTCGATCACGTAGGTAGGGGTCCCATCGAACAGGGAGTCGGGACGGAGCGCATAGCGATAGGCCTCCCGCGTCCGCGGGGCGACGTAGGCCGGCTGATCGGGCAGGGCCTGAGCGGCCAGGTTTGCCGGACGGTCCGTCGGCTGCTGGTCCGGTGCAATGCCGGAGAGAATGCCTCCACTTCGGAAGTGGCCGACCGAATCGCGCCGCCGAACGGTTCCCGAGGTGGAGCCCGGCTCGTAGCGCACCGTGCGGGTGTGGAGGGCCGTCACCGTTCCGGTCGTGTCGAACTGCTCGGTCCGGACGTATCGCGTCAGGCCGTACTCTTCCAGCTGCACGAACGCCGAGTCGAAGGCCGTGCGCTCCATGCTCGTCAGCACGGCCAGGGTCGAGTCTCGCGACACGGCGGTCGAGGCAATCGTGTCGACCGAGCCGAAGGGAGAGACGGCAGAACGGGCAGGCGGGGCGTCGGTGCAGGCCGTTCCGCCCAGGACGGTCCAGACAAGTACGAGCCCCCCCACGAGAATTTGTAAAGAACGGGCGTGTTCAGGGAAGCGCGGATGCATCACTGGCCGTCGATTCATATGTTAAAACTCGGCTCTGTATCGCTAGCCCAGAGCCGGACAAAAGTTTCGGATCACACAGTGGGCTTCGTGAAGTCTTCGGCATCCCACGCGTCTCGACGGAAATTCGACGGTCCTCGAATGGAGATTCCTGTACATGACTCGCCGTACGACGACAGCCTCGACGTCGCCGTGCGAGCGGCCGACCGGGCTGCTTCGATCATTCGAGACTCGGCCGGATCCCTCGATGACGTCCGGGCCAAGGGCGTCAATGACTTCGTGACGGCCACGGATGAGGCCGCTCAGGCCGCCATCGTGGAGACATTGCAGGAAGCGTTCCCCGCGGATTCCATTCTTGCGGAGGAGGGGGACGAGCCCGACGGTCCGCCGGCCGGGGTCGAGGGACGGCGCTGGATCGTCGATCCCCTCGATGGAACCACGAACTTCATGCACAGCGTTCCTCCGTACGCAGTGAGCATTGCTCTGCAGGAGGAGGGGCAGATGGTGGTCGGCGTGGTCCTGAATGTGCCCCACGATCAGCTCTTCACGGCCGTGGCGGATCACGGTCTTCGAGTGAATGGGCAGTCCACATCGGTGAGTCGCACCGACCGCTTCGGAAGCGCCCTGTTGGCGACCGGCTTTCCCTACCGACGATTCGAACATACCGATCGGTATCTCGACGTCCTAGGGGAAATGATTCGCAGCTCCAAGGGAGTTCGCCGGCATGGAGCCGCGTCCATCGACCTTGCGTGGCTGGCCTGTGGGCGGTTTGACGGCTTCTTCGAAACGGGGCTACACCCGTGGGACGTCGCGGCAGGGACCTTGCTGGTTCGCGAAGGGGGAGGTCGGGTTACGAACTACCACGACGCCGCCGGCCTGTCGCCGCTCTTCGACCGCCAAGTCTGTGCGTCGAATGGGCTCGTTCACGAGGCCCTTCTCGGTCATCTCGCGTCGATGGACGACGTTCGTCTGTGACCGGTGACGATGCTCTACGCTCTTCGTTTTGCTCTCAAATCACGACGACTTCTGTTGCTATGGACGGATATGACCTGCTCGATGGAAAAACCGGTGTCATCTTCGGCGCCCTGAATGAAGACAGTATCGCCTGGTCGATAGCGAAGGCCTGCGACCGAGAAGGCGCCAATTTTGCCCTGTCGAATGCGCCGGTGGCCCGCCGACTCGGCTCGCTCGACGAACTTGCAGACGAGACGGACAGCCCCATCATCTGGGCCGACGCCACCGACGACGAGGAGCTGGCCGAGCTCTTCGCCGAAATCAAAGACACCTTCGGGACGATCGACTTCATCGTTCACTCCATTGGGATGGGTGTGAATGTTCGCAAGGATGTGCCGTACGAGGATTTGAACTACAACTGGTACGAGCAGACCCTCGACGTGTCGGCAGTAAGCCTTCATCGCATCGTCAATCATGCCCTGGATGCGGACGCCATTGCCGATGGCGGATCCATCCTGGCGATGACCTACATTGGCGCTCAGCGCATCTTTTCGAAGTACTCGGAGATGGGAGACGCCAAGGCCCTCCTGGAGAGCATCGTGCGCTCCTTCGGCTATCGGCTGGGCAAGCGCGACATTCGGATCAATGCCATCTCCCAGAGCCCGACCCGTACGACGGCCGGCTCCGGCATCGAGGGCTTTGACGCCATGTACGAGTTTGCCGAACGCGTCGCCCCCCTCGGCAATGCCGACGCCGACAGCTGCGCCGACTATGCCGTCACGCTCCTGAGTGACCTCACCCGCATGGTGACCATGCAGACCCTCTACCACGACGGCGGCTTTTCCAGCATGGGCATCTCCGACGAGATCGTGGAGGCCATGGAAGACACCTTTGCCGACGAAGACGAGTAGGTGTGGGGGGCTCTTGCGTTGCCCCGAGAGCCGTCGGCGGCTCGCAGTCGGCCGTCGTTCCGTATGATTCTCTGCACACTGCATTTCGATCACTATCTATCTCCTGTTGAACGCCAGCAGTCGACGACGTTCATGATCAAGCTTTTCGTCACCGACATCGACGGATGTTTGGGGTTGCCCTACGTGCCGTACGACCTGAACGGAGTGGCCACGCTTCGTCGCTACGCCGAAGAGGCCGGGCGTCCGAACGAAGACGGCGCCGCTCCGGCCCTTTCTATCTGTTCGGGGCGTCCCTACCCCTACGTTGAAGCCATCACGCAGGCGCTGGGGGTCACGACGCCGGTCCTCTTCGAGAGCGGAGGCGGTCGCTTCGACCCGGCCGCGGCCCTGACGACCTGGAGCCCAAAGCTCACGGACGAGGTGCAGAAAAAACTGGAAACGGTCAAGCATTGGCTCGTGGACGAATGCATTCCCGGCACGGCCCTCATGCTCGACCACGCCAAGCGCACCCAGGCAGGGGTGATCACTGGGACGCCCGAAGAGATTGTCGACCTTCGGCCTCGCGTCGAGCGCTTCGTCGAGGAGAATGTACCCGGCCTGCACGTCTTTTCCACCGACAACTCCGTGGACGTCGTGCCGCCCGGGATTACCAAAAAACACGGACTCACCTGGTTGGCCGAGCACCTTGGGCTCGACTTGAGCGAGATTGCGTATATTGGGGATACGGACGGCGATCTAGAGGCCCTCTCCTCTGTTGGCGTGTCCTTTGCACCTGCCAATGCCCACGGCGTCGTCACCGAGCAGGTAGACTACGTCACGGAGGGAACCGTGCTCGAGGGAACGATCGAGGCCTACCGATACTGCCGATCCCAAAACGAAAACGAACTGGACCAATAGCGTTGACTCCCGAGGGAGTTTGGATCATGACGTCCCCGACAGGGTGCCAATATTGGACAGAGTGGATGAAGCCTTTCCCACTTTCTTTCCACCACCACTTTCTTCCGCGCATGCGCACTGCGTGCTGTCTGCTTCTGGTTTTGGGGATGGTCGCGGGCGAAGCCCCGGTTGCGGCGCAGCCCACTGACGTTTCGGAGCTCTCAACAATGGCGGAAGCTCGCGCCGAGAAACCGTCGATCGAGGAGGGATCGTTGCAAGGCGGGGGGGCTCCGCAGGATGCGTCGCTCTTCTATGTGGTCGGAGAGGAAGCCACTCTGTACAACAAGACGGACTCGACGGCCCCGGTGGCACAGCTCCCTCTCCGCACGCCGGTTCATCGGCGCGACTGCTCGGAGGCCTGGTGCCAGGTTCGGACGGACGACGGCCGCACGGGATACGTCTCTGCTTCCTCGCTCTCGAACGTTTGGATTCGAGTTTCGAAGGAGGAGCGGCACCTTTACCTCTACCGGGGGCCGGAGCTGGTGGACGTGGTCAAGGCAGACGTCGGGTACAATGCCTTTTCCGACAAGGAACGCCGCGGCTCTGAAGTGTTGCGGGACCACTGGCGCACTCCCGAGGGCGTCTTCTACGTCATTCGCAAAAACCCGGACAGCCAGTTCTACAAAGCTCTCGTTCTCAATTATCCCACCGTTCGTGATGCCGAGCGGGGAGTCGAGCAGGGACTGATCTCCCAGAAGGAGTATACGGCCATTTCTCAGGCGCAGAAGCAGTTCCGGCTGCCGCCCATGAACACCGACCTCGGGGGGTGGATCGAGATCCACGGGGATGGCACCGGCTCAGCCATCACCTGGACACAAGGATGCGTGGCGGTGAGCAATCAGGACATGAATGAGCTATGGCCCACGGTGCAGGTGGGCACCCCGGTACTCATCGAATGACGCAAGGCGCGGTGGGAGTTTCGCTCCCGACCCGTGCACTTTTGGCGAAGGAGAAGGAACGCTTAGGCAGTTTGGCGCTACACCGTATCAGAGATTTTCCCCTTTTCACCCACTCAACCCCAGATTCATGGTTGCGACTCGCTGGATTGTTCTGACACTGACCGGTCTTCTTTTCATGATTGGATGCGGGGGGCAGGATCCGACGGCTCCTCCCTCTGGGTGGGAGACCACGGAGACACGCTGGTGGCAGGAAGACCTCGACACCTCTGAAGTCTTCCGAGACCTCGAGAGTTTGAGCTCTATGGGCATCGTCGAGGAGGAGGAAATGGCCAATGAGGGAGGCAACATTTCCCAGGAGCAATTCGAGAATGCCATCAAGCAGAGCCTGTTGCGGCTCTACCGCAATGATCCGCAGACGGTCGACTCGCTCTTCGAGGAGTATGCTGCTCCGAAGCTCCAAGAGGCAGACCTCAGCGGAGATGTCGTTCAGGAAAATGGAGAGATCGCTCCCAAGCTTCTGCAGAAGTACAAAAAGGCGGCGTACGACGCCGTTAATGAGCACTACCGCGAGCCGCAAAACAAGGAGGGCGTGTCCGGACTCACCTACCCCGATTCCCTCCGCACAGAGGAAACGAGCGGAGAGGTTGTTCTCCAGGCGCACGTGAACACAGAGGGACAGGTGGACGCGGTCGAAGTGGTCCAGAGCGTGCACCCGACGCTCGATGCCATTGCCATGCAGGCCTCCACGCAAACTACGTGGGAGCCGGCCTACGTACTGCGGGACGGAGAATGGGTGCCGCAAGGATCCTGGGTGCGCTCGACGGTTCCGTATCGGATTCCCTAGCCGCCGGGCTACACTCCGCGGCGGACGGTCCGACTCCGTTGCTGGCCGGATCCGAAGGGGCTTCCCCTTCGAGGTCCGGCTTTTTGTTGCGTGATCCGTGATGCGTGATACGTAACACGCAATACGCATTACGCTTCACGGGCTACGCTTCGTGGAGGTATTCCCCACGGCTTGGGTCGAGACTGTCGGGTCGACTATCCCACGAGCACGCCCGCAATCGTTGCCGTCATCCAGGAGGCGAGGGCGCCCCCGAGGACGGCCCGCAGGCCCAGGGCGGCAATCTCGCTCCGGCGGGAGGGGGCAATGCCGCCAATGCCGCCGATCTGGATGGCGATGGACGAGAAGTTGGCAAATCCACAGAGCGCGTACGTTCCAATGATGACCGACCGCTCGTTCAGCATAGGCTGCATCTCGCGCAGGGAGGCATAGGCCACGAACTCGTTGACGGCAACTTTTTCACCGAGCAGAGTGCCGAAGCTCAGAATGTCGACGGCCTCGACGCCCATGGCCCAGGCCAGCGGCGCAAAGGCAAACCCAAAGATGGCCTCTAACGACAGGGCCTCGAAGCGACCGTCGGAGGCCCAGGCGACCCATTCGTTTACGTCGTAGAGCTGGCTGCCGTACACTACCGGCGCCCCGACCCATTCGAGGCCGGCGTTGATGGCCCCGATGAGGGCGATGAAGGCGAGGAGCATGGCCCCCACGTTCAGGGCGAGGCGGAGCCCCTGTGCGGCGCCGTCCGCGGCGGCCTCGATCACGTTGTCGTTGTCGCGTTGGTCCTTGACGCGCGCGCCCCCCTGCGTGGCGGGCGTCTCCGTTTCGGGAATCAAGATCTTGGCCATGACGATGGCGGCGGGGGCGCTCATGACGGAGGCCGACAGGAGGTGCTTGGCAAAGAGCTGGCGCGACTCGGGCGAATCGCCGCCCAGGAAGCCGATGTAGGCCGCCAGGACGCCGCCGGCAATGGTGGCCATGCCCCCGGCCATGAGGGTCATGAGCTCACTGCGCGTCATGTCTTCCACGTAGGGTTCGATGGCCAGTGGGGCCTCTGTCTGTCCGATAAACACGTTGGCGGACGCCGCCAGCGACTCGGCCCCCGAGATGCGCAGGGTCCGTTGCATGAGCCACCCCATGGCGTTCACGAGGGGCTGCACGAGCTTCAGGTGGTACAGCACGGCCATGAGGGATGCAAAGAAGATGATGGTCGGCAGCACCTGGAAGGCAAAGTTGTTGCCCTCCTCGGGATCGCCCAGGTCTCCGAAAATGAACTCGGAGCCCTCGTAGGTGAAGGAGAGCAGAGTGTCGAAGAAGCTGGCCAGGGTGTCGAAGACGAGCTCACCCGGTCCCGTTTTCAGCACGAGGATGGCAAACACGATCTGCAGGCCGAGGCCCATCCCGACGAGCCGCCAGTTGATGGCCCGGCGGTTGGTGGAAAACAGCACGGCAATGCCGAGAAAGACGACCACGCCGATGAGGCCGCGAAGCAAGGCAACGGAAAATGACATAGAGGCGGTGGGTACAGATGGCGTCTAGTCAAAAGGCCCGCGCGTAAAATACAGATTGACGCACCGATGGCAAGACAAACGATTGCGCCTGCGATTAAAAGACGGTAGATACGCGCCGTGCGGAGAATGAAGGCTCCGCCTGCGAGTAAAGAAGCGGTAGAGATGCACCGCGGCGCGTCTCAACGGCAGGTGAGAGGCAATTTCCAAAAGAAAGGGGCCCCAGGCCGGGAGGCCCAGCGCCCCAACGGGAGTGCCGGAAGAGAGGGCCGCAGGCGGGCTCAGGAATTCGACGAAGAGTCCTCCTCGGACGTCTCTGCCTGCGTCCAGGTGTTGTTGGTCCGGTCCATGTCGGGCAGGAGTTGCTGCGGGTCGAGCTGTACCTCCTGCAGGGGGCCGTCGGAGATCGTGAGGGTGTGGGTGTCCTTCGTGTAGAACGCCTCTTCCGGAATCCGGCGTTCGTCGCTGGATCCGTCTTCGTACGTGAGCTGGACCGTCATCGGCAGCATGACTCCTCCCTGTTGCTCCACCGTGACCTCGGTTGTGTCGCCGGGAGCGACGTCGGTCACAGCGTGGTCCACCGTGTCGGTATCATAGAACCAGTTGCGCCAGAACCAGTCGAGATTGTCGCCGGTCACGTCCTCGATCGTGCGGAAGAAGTCGGCCGGCTTGGGGTGCTTGTACGCCCAGCGATCGAAGTAGGCCCGGAAGGCCTCGTCGAAGCGGTCGGGGCCGATGACGTACTCTCGCAGCAGCATGAGGCCGTTGGCGGGCTTGCGATAAGCGAGAAACCCGAGCTGCTCGTCCCGGATGCGATCCGCGTAGGTCATGATCGGCTGATCGGCCTGGTCGGACGAGAGAACCTTCGCCGTGTAGCTCGAGAGCCTCTGCAGCGCCTGCTCCGGCGGTACCTGTCCCTGCCCGTAGAAGTCGAGGAGGGAGTACTGGTTCATAAAGGTGTTCAGCCCCTCATCCATCCAGGCCCAGCGCCGCTCGTCGGAGCCCACAACCATCGGAAACCAGGTGTGGCCGAACTCGTGATCGGTCACACCGAAGAGGCTCCGCCCGCGAGATTCCACGTCGCAGAACATGATCTGCGGATACTCCATTCCGGCGACCACCCCGGCTACATTGATGGCGTTCGGATAGGGATAGGGGGCGAGGAAGTCCGAATAGAATTCCACCGAGTGCTGCACGTACTCGGTGGATTGCTCCCACCCCGGATTGTTCGAGCTGCCAATCCCTTCTTGCGGATACAGCGATTGAGCGAGGATCGTCCCGTCCCCGGTTTTTGCCTGCGCGGCATCCCAGAGGAAGGCCTCCGAAGCGGCCCAGGCAAAGTCGCGAACGTCCTCGGCGGTGTAGCGCCAGGTGAGCGGACCGTCGCCCTCGGGGCGCGTCGACGGGTCTCCCACCTCGTCTTCGCCAATAATCGTGACCGTCTCACGGCTCTGTCGGGCTTCTTCCAGTCGGGACTGCTGGGTGTCCGTGAGTACCTCGTCGGGGTTTTGCAATACGCCGGTGGCACCGACGATCAGGTCTCGGGGCACCGTAATGTTGATTTCGAAGGTGCCGTATTCGAGATAATATTCGCCCTGTCCGAGGTAGGGGAGCGAGTTCCAGCCGTGCACGTCGTCGTGGACGTACATGCGCGGATACCACTGGGCAAGCTGATACACCGTGCCTTGCTCCACGTCGAGGATGCCGTGCCGGTCGGCCCCAAACTCCGGGATCTGGAAGCTCCAGTCGATGCTCAGCTGGAGGGAGTCCCCGCTGGCCGCGAGGGGCTCGTCGAGCGGGACGACGAGGCGGGTGCCCTGGATCGAGTACGACGGGTCGTATGTCTCTCCATTGTGCTCGATCTGAACGTTGGAGAGCTCGTACCCGGCGCCTTCGAAGAAGCCGCTGAACCGTGCGTCGGGGGGCACCACTCGGGCGCCGCGGCTGTCGGGCTTGAAGTAGTTCTGCTCGAGCTGCACCCACAGACGGTCGAGCTGATTCGGGGAGTTGTTGGTGTACATGATCGTCTGCTCGCCCGAGAGTCGGTTCTCGGCAGTGTCGAGGCGTACGTCGATCTGGTAGTCGGCCTCGTTTTGCCAGTACTGGTCGCCGGGTCGGCCGTCGGCCGCGCGGTACTCGTTGGGATCCGTAAGGTCCAGAGGCTCGAAGGCCTCGAGGTTGTGAGTCGGTGCGTTTTGGCCAAGGACGGGCGCTGTGGAGAACAGCACGCCCACCATTGCCCAGAGGAGGATGCGGAAGCGAAGGGTCATGGCAACGAGGGATTGCTTGGAGAGATGATAGAGTTATGTAGATCCGAGTAGTGGTCTCGAATCCGTTCGGGGAAAACGTCCGGAGCAGGTGTTCTTCTAGAGGTGGCTTCGCTTGAGCCGCTGTTCCGTATCGCCTCAATCGCGGTACAGCATCTCCTTCAAAGTCCTCTTTGAAAGAGCTCGACGTGTACAAACAGCCACCACGTATGTAATGCGAAGCCTCACTTTTCTTTTCCAACCGGAGGTCGGCTATTCTCGCCTCGAGGCAGGATGTTTGCAGAGACTTTTTGTAACGGATTGAAGCATTGTTCGTCCACTGAGCACAGTTGACGGCTGCTCCACCGGTGTCTTCGCAAGTGGACTCTCGTGCCCTGTGCCGGTGAGAAGCGCTGCCTGCGCGATTGCCCCGCCTCGGCTAGATGCTGATGGGGGCAACACAGGAGCGGTTCGCTTCTGTCCCGTCTTTACGTATTACCGGGAGGAACCCAGAATAAAATTTTTCCACTAGCAACACCTTCGTCCATGGAACGATTTTCTACCTTGCTTCTCACGATCACAGCAGCATTCGGACTTCTGCTTTTTGTCGGTTGTGACTCGACCGGCCCTTCTTCTGAAGACAGTGAAGTAGAGGTCGGCTTCAAGACCAGCAGCTCGTCAAAATCAGACACCT
>CAYXAD010000008.1:13526-30668 GCA_964462965.1 uncultured Salinivenus sp. | reverse complement strand
CACGTTGCGTGCAACCTCCACATTACCGTATTGCACGGATACAATACGCACCACAAGATCGAAGCAATCTTCAAAGCCGCGGCACGGGCCCTCCGCATGGCTGTTCAGCGAAGCGCCAAACACGCTGAAGTCGCCTCCACGAAGGGCATGCTTTAAACTTGTCGAACGCCGACACTGCACGGACATACGCCCTCGTCCGATCAGGCGGGCTGTAAGGTCTCCCCCGGACTCAGTCTCCCCAGCAGTCCTCTCGCACCTTCTCCGTAACCTCATTCCTTCATCTTCTATGCTTTCCGACGACACCGTCGCCGTCATCGGGGCCGGCAACATCGGCCGTGCCCTCATCGGCGGCATGATTAGTAGCGAACTCGTCACGGCCGATCAGGTCATCGCCACCCGACGAACCCAATCTGCACTCGATGACCTGTCCGAGACCCATCCCGGACTGCACACCACCACAGACAACGTCGAGGCGGTGCAGGACGCGTCGATCGTGCTCCTGACCATCAAGCCACAAAGTCGCGCCGAGGTCGTCACGGAAATTCGGGAGGAGCTTTCGCGGGACGTTCTCGTCGTGAGCGTGCTGGCCGGCATCACCACGGAACGGCTTCAGCTGGCGTTTGGACAGGACCAGCCAGTTGTTCGTGCGATGCCAAACACGCCGGCTCTGGTCGACGCTGGGGCCACGGCCCTCTCGCCCGGCACCTACGCGACAGACGAGGACCTGGCCAAGGCCCGGACCATCTTCGAAGCCGTCGGCGGAGTCGTGACCATCCCTGAGAAGCAGATGGACGCCGTGACGGGCCTTTCGGGATCGGGCCCCGCGTACGTCTACATGTTCATTGAAGCGCTGACCGATGCAGGGGTTAAGCAGGGGCTGTCCCGGGGGGAGTCGGCCCGCCTGGCCGCCCAGACCGTGTACGGCGCGGCCAAGCTCGCGATCGAAACGGGCAAGCATCCCGCCATTCTACGGGACGAAGTGACGACTCCGGGCGGAACGGCCATTGCCGCCGTCTCGTCTCTGGAGGAGCACGGGCTCCGGACAATGCTCATTAACGCGGTCGGGACGGCCACCGAACGATCCAAAGAGCTCAACGAAGAATGAGGAAGGGGCCTCCCACAGGGATCAGTACCTCTGTCCCAAGTGCGAAATACAACCAGTTTGTTCCGGGGACGGCCGACGGCGGACCGCTTCAGGATGCCGTGTTCCTGCGGCCGGCAGTCTCTCGTTCGCCGTCTCGACGAAAAGAGTACGCCCGCAGGCGGCGTCACTGACGTGAAGCCCAGCTCCTCCACTGTCACCTAGAAGGTCTCATTGGTGCAGGCAGGAGTCCTCATCCTTGACTCGTCAACTCGAGATTGTGGCAGAGCCGACCCCCCTGGCCCCCTCTGGCATGCAGAAGGCCTCATCGTTCTGCGCTCGAGAACGAACCGACAGTGCACCAACACTTTATCTTCCCGGGTTTGAGCCCCTCTCGCGCTTTTGTAGCTTACAGGTACACCGAACGCCCCACGTGCTCTCACGAACCCACCCGATTGCCCCTCAATGACTTCCCCCGAGGCTAATCTCATCGACGGTCGCGCCATCGCCCAGGAAGTTCGCGACGAAGTGAAATCTGCCATCGACGAATGGACCCAGGACGATCACCGCCCCCCCTTCCTGTCGGCGGTGCTCGTAGGAGACGATCCGGCCTCCCAGGCGTATGTCCGGGGCAAAGAACGGGACGCCGCCGAGGTGGGCATCGAGACCAACACCTACCACCTCGATGCCGAGACCTCCCAGGAGGAGCTCCTCGAGTTGGTGCGGGAGCTAAATGACGATGCCTCCGTGGACGGAATTCTCGTCCAGCTCCCCTTGCCCGATCACATCGAGGATGACACCGTCATCGAAGCCATCGACCCGGCCAAGGACGTCGACGGCTTTCATCCCCAAAATCTCGGTCGGCTGATGCAGGGAACCCAACGGTTCATCCCTGCCACCCCGTATGGAATCGTCGAGATGCTTTCGCGGTGCGACCTCGACCCCGAAGGGCTAGACGCCGTCATCGTGGGCCGCTCCAACATTGTCGGCAAGCCCCTGGCCAACCTGCTCCTCCAGCGCACCGCCAACGCCACGGTGACCGTGTGTCACAGTCGAACCCGGGACCTTGCCGCACACACTCGCCGTGCGGACCTGCTGGTGGCGGCCGTGGGACAGGCGGCGTTCATCGGTCCCGAGATGGTGAAGCAAGGAGCCATTGTGATCGATGTAGGCATCAATCGCGTGGACGATTCTTCTAAGGATCGCGGCTATCGACTCGTCGGGGACGTCGATTTCGAAGGAGTTCGCCCCAAAGCCTCTTGGATCACCCCCGTGCCGGGCGGCGTGGGACTCATGACCCGAGCTATGCTGCTGAAGAATACCCTTCGGGCGGCCCGTCACAATGCGTGAAGCCCTATCGTGAGCGACCTTATTCTCTCCCCCAGAGCGGGTGACACTCACCGTACGTTCCTAGCGCCCTAGTTCTCCTCCGGCATGTCGACGGCAGCCTCATTTCCTCAGCAAGCCCCTTCCTCCGCGGACAGCCTGGCTCAACAGGCAGACTCCCTCCGCCAAACCCTGGTGGGTGCGGATACCACGAGCGCACGTGACACGACCGGGAGCACGGTCGATCAGTTCAGTAATGCCTTCAGTGAAATCCTGAACCTGCTCGTCTCCGGAAACTGGGAGCTTATCTACGACCGCCTCTACTCGTATCTCTTGAGCGCGACGGGAGTGGTGCTCGAAAAAGGCTTCGAGGTTCTCGGAGCTTTCGTGATCCTGTATATTCTGTATCGCCTCCTCGACTCGGCCCTCACTCGGGTCCTCGATCGGAGCGCGAGCATCGAAGCGGGACTGCAAAGCCTCCTCCTCAAAACATTTCGGGTCGTGGCCTACATCTTTATCGGCTCGATTCTCCTCGATCACCTGGGCGTAAACATCACGGCACTGATTGCAGGTCTCAGTATCGCCGGTATTGCCGTCGGTTTTGCCGCACGCGACTCCATCGAAAACTTCATCTCGGGGGTCACCATTCTGATCGACCAACCATTCCGCGTCGGTGATTACATTGAGATCGACGATGAATACGGACAGGTCGACGAGATCACGCTTCGCTCGACCCGGATTCGGACCGTGCGGAACGAGATCATGGTCCTGCCGAACACCGAGATGATCACGCAACGCATCACCAACCACACAAAACGAAATCTCCTTCGCATCGACATTCCCTTCGGCGTCGCCTACAAGGAGCATCCGGCGGAAGCGCGAGAGGTCCTTCTGCCGCTGGTCGAGGACGACGACCGGATTCTCCCCAAACCGAGTCCCACGGTCATCGTCACGGAGATGTCGGATTCCAGTGTCGACATGCGGTTGCGTTTTTACATTTCGGACCCCACCCAGGAGCTTCCCATCCAGTGGGAGTATACCGAAAAGGTCCGGGAGGCCCTGCGTGAGGCCGACATTGAAATTCCCTTTCCCCACCGGCAACTGTTCCTCGACGAGGCCAAAGCCTTCCAAGGGACCAAACTGCTCACTCCAGCAAACAACGATTCGTCGACCTCGGCAGACCAGTAAGCCGTTCGTGTCCGTGCCTTCCGTTGTTGCCTCGTGCCCCTTCCCCCGTAAGGAGCCATCCCTACGACACGCTCTAGGGGGCTCGAAATGTCAGGCGGACTTGCTCTTTCGCAGGCCCACTGTTTCTTTGGCGCTACCTTACAGTGTACTTTCTAGAAGGAAAAAACCACCATTATCATGGCCTATCTCGTACTTCTGGGACGAATTCTCTTCTCTGCGATCTTTCTGATGTCCGGCATGGGCCACCTCACCCAGTCGGAATCGATGGGGGAGTACGCCGGATCGAAGGGAGTGCCGGCCCCACAGCTCATGGTGATCCTGACTGGGATCATCATCATTCTCGGCGGCCTCAGCATCCTTCTCGGCGCCTACGTCAACGTGGGAGCCCTCCTGCTGGTGCTCTTTCTGATTCCGGCCGCTCTCTACATGCATGACTTCTGGAACATCGAGGACCCGCAGGAAAGCCAAAACCAACAAATTCACTTCATGAAGAACATGTCCATGGCGGGAGCCGCCCTTCTGATCTGGTACCTCTGGCGAGTTGTGGACGTGCCCTTGAGCGTGATGGGATAAGCGGCCCCGAGCCTTTTGAAAAAGACCGTCCTCAGTCGTCTCGCGGTACGGCTGTGCGAGAGTGGTAGGTGGCTCGCACGTTCGGGAGCCCGCTCCCCATTCTCTGGCTGTCCACTTCCACTGGACCTCTCCGGTCCCGGACCCTCATATACCGCACGGAAGGGTCTCCGCCCTGGGATGTTTACTCCTCCCGGGGCGGTTGTCTTTTCGGTGCTTCGTCGAAGGAAACTTCTCCGTCGGGCGACAGATCCCCCCGTCTCCTACGCCCCCACTCGTTTCTTTGCCGAGCAGAGCCTGTTTCCCAACCTCTTCTGACCCATGGAGACCATCATTGAGCCCTTCCGGATCAAGTCCGTCGAACCCATTCGCATGACCTCTCGGGCGGAGCGAGAGCGTCTCATCCGGGAGGCCCACTATAACCTCTTCAACCTTCATGCCGACGACGTCATCATTGACCTGCTGACGGACTCCGGCACGTCAGCCATGAGTGCGGCACAATGGGCCGGCCTCATGCAGGGAGACGAAAGCTACGCGGGTTCTCCCTCCTACTTCCGCTTCGAGGAGGCCGTGAAAGACCTGATGCCGTTCGAGCACGTGATCCCCACCCACCAGGGACGCGCTGCCGAACGGATCCTGATGGGCCTCGTCGCGGGCCCCGAGGCCAAGATTCCCAGCAACACCCACTTCGACACCACCCGGGCCAACATCGAAGCAACAGGGGCAGAAGCGATCGATCTCGTGATCGAAGAAGGAAAAGACCCCGAGCTCCACCATCCGTTCAAGGGCAACATGGACCTCGACCGCCTCGAGTCGTTTCTGGCGGACCAGGCCGAGCACGTCCCCATTGTGATGCTCACAGTGACCAACAATACGGGCGGGGGGCAGCCGGTCTCCATGGCCAACATCAAAGGGGCAAAAGCTCTGTGTGACGAGCACAACGTCCCCCTCTTCCTGGACGCCTGCCGGTTCGCCGAAAATGCCTACTTCATCAAGCAGCGGGAGGACGGATACGAAGACCAGTCGGTCAAGGCCATCGTCCGGGAGATGTTTTCGCACGTCGACGGGATGACGATGAGCGCCAAGAAGGACGCACTGGTTAATATCGGGGGGTGGCTGGCGCTGAACGACGACGCCTGGGCCCGTGACGCTCGCAATCAGCTCATCCTTACGGAGGGCTTTCCGACGTATGGGGGACTGGCCGGACGGGACTTGGAGGCCATCGCCGTCGGCCTCCAGGAGATCGTAGACGAGGACTACCTCGAATACCGTATGGCCTCCACCCGATACCTGGGGCGCGCGCTCACCGAGATGGGCGTGCCCATCGTTCAGCCGGTTGGCGGGCACGCCGTGTACGTGAACGCCAAGGCCCTGCTTCCGCACATCCCGCCCCTCGAATACCCGGGCCAGGCCCTGGCCGTCTCTCTCTACACCACGGGCGGCATTCGGGGCTGCGAGATTGGATCGGTGATGTTTGGCCGCCAGCCCGACGGCACCGAAGAGCCTGCTTCGATGGAGCTGGTGCGCCTGGCCATCCCTCGCCGCGTCTACACCCAGAGCCACGTGGACTACGTCATCGAGTGTTTCCAGCAGGTCTACGATCGGCGCGACGAGCTGCGGGGGTTCGAGATCACCGAGGAGCCCCCCCAGCTTCGCCACTTTACGGCGCAGTTTCGTCCGCTCGCCCCGGACGTCGTCCACCGAGACACCTCCGCGGAAGCGCCGGTGCCTCCGACCTCATAGGCCTGGGCAGCTACCGATACCCCGCAAGGCGGCGCCGGGCCCGTCCCAGCGCCGGCGGCACCTGATTCGGAGGCGTGAGTTCTCCCCGAAGGTTCTGCTGCACGAGCGTCCGCACCTCGTCCGGCGAATGGCCCTGTTCGAAGAGGTAGTACAGCTTCGCGAGCGCCGCCTCCGTCGTCATGTCGTAGCCACTCACGACCCCGGCCTCACGGAGGGCCTGTCCCGTAGCGTAGAGATCGAGGTCTGCAGTCCCCCGTAGGGGCTGGGTGACGGCGACGATGACCACGCCGCGCTCGGTCGCCTGACGCAAGGCCGCCAAAAAGCGGTCGTTCTTGTGCGGGGCATTGCCCGCCCCAAAGCACTCGAGCACGACGCCCTGCACGGGCGGATCCAACACGTTCTCCAGATACGAGGCCTCCAGCCCGGGAAACAGCCGGAAGGTGGCCACGGTGGCCGCACCCAGCTCCGTCACGTCGGGGGAGCGGGCCGGGTCTTCTTTCTTGGGCACCAGCTCCCAGTCGATGTCGAGGTCAATGCCGGCTGTGCCGACCGGCGGAAAGCCGGGCGAGTCGAAGGCCCCAAATGCCTCGGCATTCACCTTTGTGGCCCGATTGCCCCGGTAGAGGCGCTCGTCGAAGAAGAGATGGACCCCGGAGAGCCGATCAAAATACTCCCCCAAAAGCAAGAGCGAAGTCAGCAAATTCCCCTGGGCGTCGGTCCGCGTCTCGGCCAGCGGAAGCTGTGCGCCCGTTAGGATGACCGGTTTGTCGAGCGGGTACAGCATGAACGACAGGGCCGAAGCCGTAAACGCCATGGTGTCCGTCCCGTGCACCACCAAAAACCCGTCGTAAGCCTCGTAGTGACTGCGGACCACCTCCGCAATCCGGAGCCAGTCGTCCGGCGTCATGTTGGAGCTGTCGAGAAGTGGATCGAACTCATAGATGTCGAAAGACGGAACCTCGTCGGCCTGAAAGGCCGGACGCTCGTCCATGAGCGCCTGCAGGGACCCGGACCTCGGGGCATACCCCTCCTCCGTCTGCCTCATCCCGATGGTGCCCCCGGTGTAGGCAATGAAAATGTGGGGCGAGTCGACAGCCATCGGATGTACACCACGTTCGTTCTGATCAACTACGGAAAAGCTTGCCTGAATGACGGCCCACTGAGCGCAAAAAACTGGATGAGGAGTAGCCAATCGGCTGCCATCCCATCGAAGGAGCCCCTCGACTGCATCGTGGGCTCACTGGACGGGGGTCCAAAGAGCCTATTATTGATCCCGTTCCAACGTGAAGTAAATTCCTCGGCGGATGGTTAGAGCGCCTGCCCCGTTACTCGTAACTCGTCAACTCGTAACTCATCAACTCGTCAACTCACTCCTCGTCCAGAATGTAGATGTCCGACAGGTTGCGGGCGAGCTGACCGTAATCGAGCCCGTATCCAATCACGAAGAGATCGGGGATGCGAAAGCCCACGTAGTCGAGCGTCAGATCGGGTTCCGTCGAGGTCGGCTTGTGCAACAGGGTGGCCACCCGGAGAGAGGCGGGGTCGTGGTCCCAGAGCCGATCTTTCATAAACTCCATCGACAGGCCTGTGTCCACGATGTCTTCCACGATGAGCACGTCTCGCCCTTCCAGATTGGCATCTACACTTTTGAGCTCGTGGACCTCCCCACTCGACACCTTTGCGGCCCCGTACGACGAGAGCTTGATAAAGTCGATCTCGCAGGCGGTGTCGATCGCCCGCATCAGGTCGGCCGTAAACATGAACGCACCATTCAAGACGCTCACGAGAATGGGCGTGGTGTCGGCATAGTCACGGGAAATCTGCCGGCCCATTTCGGCAACACGCTCCTGAATGGTGTCCGAGTCGAGGTACCGGCGAAACTGCTCCCCGTGGAACGTCACGGTACCACGGAGGCGCTCAGCGTCAACGGGCGTCTGCGTGAGGTCGCGCGTGGAGGGCATGAGTGAGAAAACCAGCGGTGCACAGAATGTCGAAGTCCAGTGGATATCGCCAAAGCTAGCCGCCGCCTAGGACGAATAACAGTCGTCCGAGGGTTTTTCATGCGGGCGCAGGCGAAGGCGAGCGTAGCGCTCCGTGGACGGGCGGATGCGTACCCGATGGTCGAGCCGGAAGCCGATCACCCAGGCAATGTGATCGGGGGTGCAAAGGACGCAGACGGCGTCTCGCCGGTGCGGAGGAACCTTCCTGTCCGTCAGAAAGGTGCTCACCCGCTTTGTTCCTTCCATGCCGAGCGGCTGAAAGCGATCCCCCTCCGCCCAGCTTCGCACCTGCAAGGACGTCCCCAGCCGCTCTGCATCCGCAAAAGCCGTAGTGGGCGTTTCCGGCTCAAACGACGTCGGCTCCTCGTCCAGGCTGTCTACTAGGAGCGTTCCCTGCGGAAGAGAAATGGGCGCTCCCCAGGAGACAGGAGTGGACCTCACGTTACATTGCACTGCCCCATCGGGCAGAAACCGGAGCCCGTTTCGCTCGCGCCACACCGTTCCGCCGCCGAGCTCGACGCGTCGCCCCACCTGGGCCCCGACGAGGGCGTCCAGCTGGTCGGCCAGCGCATAGGTCCGAGGGGCGTCGGGAAGAGCGCGGCGCAGGGCTTCCAGGAGGAGCCGGCGGCGCCAGACGGCCGGTTCGTCCCGGAGGTCATTCAGCATCAACCATCCCCCTGCCGAGCAGTCGACGTAGGCCTGCTCCATCCGCTCGTTCAGAACCGGCGTCAGCGTGTGGTCGACGTACTCCCGCATGAGGTCTGCCGAGCGGGCCAACGTCTCCGGCACACCTTCAAAATGTTCGGCCAACAGAGGAAGCACCTCTGACCGCACGACGCCCCGATCGTACTTGTGCATCCGGTTCGTGGGATCCGTCCGCCACGGAATGCCTTCCGCCTCGGCAAAGGCCTCGATGGCCGCTCGGTCGACGTCCAGAAGAGGACGAACGAGCCGAACTCGACTCTCGTGCTGGAGGAATCGCGACGGAGGCATGCCCGCCAGTCCCTCCGGCCCGCTCCCGCGCACGAGATTCAGGAGCACCGTTTCGGCCTGATCGTCGCGGTGATGGCCCGTGGCCACGGCAGCGGCCTCGATCGCCTCGGCCCGGGCCGTCAGGGCGTCGTACCGCAGTTCACGGGCGGCTTCTTGAAGGGACTCGTTGTTGGCGTCCGCCCGTGCCTGGGCGTCGAGATATTCGACCGTAAGCGGGACCGAGGGCGACTGGTCCAGACACCACCGCCGCACCAGGGCCTCGTCGGCGTCGGCCCCTTCTCGCAGGCCGTAGTTGACGTGCAGGGCCTGGACGTCGTAGCCGAGGCGGTGGAGTACGGCAAGGCACACCATCGAGTCTGCCCCGCCGCTAACCCCCACGAGAACGCGGTCTCCCTCGGTGAGCAAGCCGTGCCGCTCGATGTACTCGGCAACCGTATCGACGAGAGAGTGAGCCATGAGCGTCGAATGATGCGGGAAGCGACAACGGGAGCCCCTATCGACCGAACCGATCCGCCAGCTCTTCCAGGGACAGCTTTACGAGCGTCGGCGTCCCCGACGGATCGGCGTAGGGCATTTCGCACTCGAAGAGATTTTGCAGGAGCGCCCGGCGCTCGCCCTCGGAAAGCGCCTGCCCCCGCCGGACAGCACTGTTCTGGGCCATTGTTCGCGCGAGGTGCTTGCGCCGCTCGTCTTCTACGGCGTCCTGTGCAGACTTGTACTGTTCCAGAATCTCTTCCAGGATGCGATCCTCGTCCCCGTCGGGAACGTCGGTGGGTACCCCGCGCACGGCGAAGGTGCGACCACTGAGGCGTTCCAGCTCGAACCCAAGGGCTTGAAGGTCCTCCAGCAAGTCTTCCTCGAGCAGCTCGGCGTCGGCCGGCGAAAGGTCCACTGTGTGGGGAAAGAGAAGACGCTGCGAGTCGCCCTGCTGTCGCTCGAGACGAGCCCGGGCGCGCTCGTACAGAATTCGGAGGTGAGCGGCCCGCTGATCGACGATCATCATGCCCGTGTCCGTGGGCGTTACAATGTAGGTATCGTGCAGGCTCCACACGGGACGACGATTCGTCGACGTTTCGTTCCGATCGTCCTCGGTATCTTCATCGCGCGCCGCTCGCGAGGGCGTTTCCGACGGGGTCGACGACTCGTCGGCGGAGCGATCCGGCGGGCGGTAGAGCGCATCGGACCGGTCTCCCGGAGGGGCGGACGAGGCGTCGCCCGAATCGCGACGCGGGCTGGAGGGGGACGATGTTGACTGTAAAGAGGACCCCGACGGGGACGTGGAACGGCCCTCCGACGAGCGCCGGGGCTGAAAGGACGTCGGCGTCGAGCGTTGCGACCCGTCGGCTCCGGCCGACGACCCTGCAGAGGGCGTTCCCTCCTCCGACGGATCCTGTCCCTCCCCTTCTTCGAACTGAGGCGCCACGAGAACGTCCCCCAAGGCGCGGTGCACGGCACTCCGCAGAAAGCCATAAATCCCGCTCTGATCGTCAAACTTCACCTCCGACTTCTGGGGATGGACGTTTACATCCACACGCCGGGGATCCATCGTCAGGAAGAGGGCAAAAAATGGGAAGGCTCCGTCCGGAAGAAGATCGCCGTAGGCTTTCTTGACGGCGTGGCTGAGGTACCGATCCTTCACGTGTCGGCCATTGACGAAGAGAAACTGCTCGCCGCGCGTCTTCCGACGAAACGAAGGGCGCCCGACGAAGCCCTGCACGGTCAGGTCGCTCGACGCGTCCTCGATGGGAACGAGCTCATCCTCGTGCTCTTCGCCGAACAGGCCGAGGATGCGGACTCGCATGGCTTCGTGCCAGTCGTCGGTCTTGGCGGCGGGCAGGTCGTAGTGCTCGTGCCCATTGTGTTCGAGCCGAAACGCCGTTTCCGGGTTGGCCAGGGCGAGCGACTGGACCGTCGTCGTCAGGTGCTTCAGCTCGGTGGCCGGGGTTTTCAGAAAGTTGCGGCGGGCCGGGACGTTGTAGAACAGGTTGCGCACGGCCACGGACGTGCCGTTGGGGGCGGCGCAGGGACGCTGCTCGACGACCTCTCCCCCCTCCACGCGAACGAGCATTCCTGCCTCGTCCTCGATGCGCTTGGTCTTGAGCTCGACCTGTGACACTGCCGCAATCGAGGCCAGGGCTTCCCCCCGAAAGCCGAGGGTCCGAATCCGTTCGAGATCGTCGATCGACCGGATCTTGCTGGTGGCGTGCCGCTCGAAGCAGCGCACCGCATCCTCCGCACTCATGCCACACCCATCGTCGATGACCTGGACGAGGGTGCTTCCCGCTTCTTTGAGAATCACTTCGACCGACGAAGCACCTGCGTCGAGCGCGTTCTCGATCAGTTCTTTGGCCACGGACGCCGGTCGCTGGACGACCTCGCCCGCCGCAATCTGATTGGCGAGGCGATCCGACATGACCTCAATGATACCCTCGGAGGACGTCGACTCGGCAGTCACAGAACAGGTGGGTCAGTCGTCGTTACAGCGCTTGGTAGATGAAGAGGGTCAGCAACAAGAGGCCCAAGAGGAAGAGAAGACTTAGCGGACTCCGCCGCTGCTGACGAGAGCGTCGGGACCGCATCCGACGTTTGAGGTCGCGGTCGTCGTCCTTTTCCGGATCGTAGTAGCGGGGCTGATAATCGAACGAACGCGGCCCGCGACCGGAGGAGAACAATCCCATGGCATCCTCTTCACCTTCTTAGAATGATGTCAGGTCGATGTTAACTCGAAAATCGGCTCTCTCGTTCCTCCCTTCTGGGGTTGACCAAAGATCCCAATGACTTGACGTGGGCTTCCCGGCACGAGTCCACTCTCAATACCCGGAAAGGAGCTTACAGCTCTCGTTTTCCCCAACACAGACGGCACTTTCTCCCCGAATCTGTCAGGATCGAGCCTCCGTCCCCCTCGAACTGATGAAGGGTCCATTTTCTCAGTCCTTCAAAGGTCCCAATCGGGGGAGCGGCGCCCGATTAACGCATGACTCGTCAACCCGTTACGATTGAAAGCCCTCAGGACTGATGCACTATCCTCCACATCAGCTCCCATTCGTGAAGCCAGTTAAAAGCATCCGCTAGAACAACCCGACCACGGCAGTTAGATAGAGATAGATGAGAGGCGCCGCCACCGCCAGGGCGTCAAAGCGATCGAGGATGCCCCCGTGCCCCGGCAAGATGTCACTCGAGTCATCTGTACTCGTCGAGCGTTTGATCTGGCTCTCCAAAAGATCTCCCAGCTGACTGATTCCTCCCCCAATGAGAATAACCACCGCGAGGTGTCCCCAGGAAAGGACGTCGAGCCACAGCACCTTGATCAGCACCCCAACCACGACCGCCGCGCCGAGCCCCCCGAAGGTGCCCTCCCACGTTTTACTCGGTGAAATGGACGGCACGAGGGAATGCGTCCCCCGCCAGCGGCCCACGTAGTAGGCAAAGACGTCGGTCGCCCACACCAGAAAGAAGGTGAGGAGCACCAGCGAAAAGGCCGTCGCATCGTCCACGGCAGGCCCTCGAGCATTCCGCAGCAGAACGAGGCCTCCCAGCAGGGCCGTCGGATAGACCGCCCCCGCGATGGTGACCGTAAAGCTCGACAGGAACTGCTTCTGGGGAATCACGAAAGGGGCCACGACGACAAAGAGCAGAAGCACACCTGCCAAGAGGGGCCATAGGGGGGGGTGCACCAAAACAGCGATCACGAGCCCTCCCAATAGGAGACCAGCCCCTCCCTGGGGCGAGGCCCCCACGCGTCGGGCCATCCGGTACAATTCAGCCTGTCCGGCGAGACCAATCCCGGCGACGAGCACAGCAAACGGCCACCCCCCGAGATAGGCGAGGCCCAAAAGAACGGGAGCCGCAACGAGGGCCGTGAGGATGCGGCGAAGGTTGTTGCTCACGAAGACGCGGAAGGGATGTGAAATGACCGTTCTGACCTGCAGCCCCCCCGGGCTCTACTCTTCGTCCTCCTCATCCTCCTCCGGAGGACCAAAGTCCATGTGTTCGTGCCCAGAATCAAGCTTGGAGTCCTCTTCTGGGGTATTGGCCGACGGGGCATCCGGATCGGCCCCCAGCGCCGCCTCTTCCAGCTCTTCGTCCGTCATCTTCTCCTGCAGAAGAGAGACTGCGTCGTCGGCCCGTTCGGGAGGCACCATCACGTGCACAGACGCCAGATCTCCCACATTCAGGTTGAAGGCGTGGTCGCGCTGCGTGAGAACGACGGCAGGGATGCCGCTGTCATCCAGACGATCCCGAACGAGATCCGCTTCGTAATCCGTGCCGGTGCGAAAGATGCTGACCCAATCTTCGCGTGTGCTCATAGATCAAGGAGGAAAATCATGGACAGTACTGCGATCCCCGACGTCCGTCAGCGATCACGCGCGCGGGGAGAGTGAGCGTGAACAAGATAGAGGACACCTCCGAGAATCACGAACCCGAAGGCAACGGCATACCACGGCATCGAGGCATGCTCGAGAGTCTCTAAGTCGTAGCCGGGCTGCGTCTCAACGTACCGGGCGGCGGCGACCGCCAGTCCGTTGTGCACGACGTGCACGAGCATAGCCGGAAGAAGACTTCCGGACCGCCAGACCAGATAGGCCATAAAGAGGCCCAAGACGACCAGAGGGATGAGCTGTGAGGGACGCAGATGGTAGAGCCCAAACAGCACCCCAGACAGAACGACACCCATCGCCGGCCCCGTGGCCCGTTCGAACTGGCGCTGGGCGTATCCCCGAAACAACACCTCCTCACAGATCGCGGGCACCAGCGCCATCATTACGAGGTTGAACGCGAGGCCGAGATCACTCGCAAGCACCGCCTGGATGACCTCCAGTTGTGTCTCGTCGAGCGCGCGCAGGCCCTCGGGAAGGGGAATCTGGCGGTTGAGCTCGGCGAGCCACTGCGCCACCGGTTGAAGCCCAATCACCCCGACTACGGCCAGAAGCAGCAGTCGACCGTCGACGTCTCGAAGACGGAGGTACTCCATCACCCGACTCGAGTGCAGTCGAGCGAAGAGCAGCGCCGGTACCGCTAGGCCCAGCACCTGCCCGATGCTATTGGTGATCATCAACTCTCGGGTATACGTGCTCAGCAGCTGTCCCGGCTCCTCTAGGGCGTTCAGAGAAGCCATCCCCCCCTCCGAGAGCCCAATCTGGATGAGAAGCACCACGGGGCTCACGACAAACTGAAACAGGATAAAGGCTGCGCCCAATCCCAAGAGTCCCGTGACGAAGGACAGAGTCGCCGAATCGACGGAGGTTCGTTCGAGGGGGCCATCGAGCAGCAGCTCACTACGACGACCTCGTGGGGCCGTGAAGTCCCCGGGATCCGTGGGAGGTGGCGACGAAGGATCGAAGGGCGACATGAGTCGTGAGATCTACCGAACAGAGGTGCCGGGTTCAAAGGGCCGTGCGTCTTGCAGGTTGCCGCTTTGTCGATTCTTTGCAGGAACATTTACGGGGCGGACGCCGAACAGTATATCGCAGTCGCTAAGCCGTACCGCTTACTGCGACGCCACACCGCTCATTATGCGCTCGTAGCTCAGTCGGACAGAGCATCGGTTTCCGGTACCGAAGGCCGGGGGTTCGAATCCTCCCGAGCGCACCATAGATTGTAGCCTCTGAGTGCCCCTTAGGTCGTTTTAAAAGCGACTTGAGGGGTATTTTTGTTTGCACCTGTGGCGGTCTTTCGACAGGTGGAAGTCTCCCATAGAGAGTTTGGGGAGCATGGGTGGAGAAGGGATCTTCGCACGACACTACTCGTCTCTCTTTGCCCGGCGGCCTCCTTTCCCTTCGATTTGGCTCCTTCGCACGTCAGATCCACCGTGTAGAAATTGAGAAGGAGCATCGATTCAATCCCCCGGGTGGTTCGGACCTGTCCCGCGTCAGTGCTTACAGAGAAGCAGGAGTGACAAATCGAAAACGTAGAGAAAGAAAAAAGCGTGCGACCACACCCAGGCTGGGTGGATCGCACGCCTCGCACGTGGTACATCCAGACTGTGTGAGCACGGGTCACACCTCGTACGCCAGGGATACGCTCTGCACTTCCGAAGCGGAGAATGTTTCCCCGCATTCGCGATAACGGATCCCGGGGGCGTGGATCGCGTGCGGAATGCACGACTTGTCAGTGCCTTCGAATGTGCCCCGCATCCCAAATGCTCACCCAGGCTAAATCATTGAGTCATGTCCCGTTTATCGTCGTGATCTAAAATTCAGGTTCGACGGTCAAATGAAGAGATCAGTCGTCAAAACGGCCGTTCAGGACCATCGAGAGGATCGCGCATGAAGGACTCGTCTTCATCAAGCTCTTCCTCGAGATGCTCCTCGGCCTCCTTCGGCAAGGTCTCTTCGAGCTCCGGGGTTGGTGACCCAGTCCCACGTATTTCGGTAGACGTCAAGGCCCCACACCGATTACAGAGTTCGCGGACCTCCGTCCGATCTGGAGCAATCGACCGAATTGACTCGCGATGATTGGTTTTCTGATTGCACCGAGGGCAATAGCGAGGAGAAATTTGTTCTGTAGACTCCATAAAGCCGTTGATCTTGCGAGGAGTATAGCGCCCTCCCAAGGTCTGACACGGTCAAGGCAAATGCCTCGGTCCTAGGCTATTGCGGTCGTTCGGGTTCTGCGCAGGAATCCTTATCTCCTACGCCATTCCCCCTGTCGGGCAGACAACCAAGAGACATGAGCCACTTCCCCCTCGCTGAGTTCCCTCTGCAAGCGAGAGTGTACGGTCCGGGGCTTCCTTACCTACACGAAGGACCTACTCCACTGCGTTGTCGGGATCAAGCGGATCGAAGACACAGGACCGACCCGATTGACCACAAACACGGGGAAGCTCGAGCACAGGAACAGAAAGACCTCGACGTTCCTGGGGAGCGACAGCGAAAAGGGATCCGGTTCTCACGCATCAAGAGCTGCCTCCCTACGATGAGAAGAGGTCTTTTACCCGCTCGCTCCGATGCTTGCTGATCTCGACTTTGTCAAGATCCTTGGCGGTCGTGATCAGCACATAGATCGACAACGCGAGCAGAAGGAGACAACTGAAAGCCGCGAGACCCAAGCTGGTCATAAAGAGGAGTCGGATCCAAAACATGGAGAATAGGAGAGTTTGCCACCGTTGCGGCACGGATTCCAAATCTCTTCCAAGATGTGAATCTCTTTCTACCCGAAATGAATGACAAGCCATGTTCTTTTTCCTCTTCCTCCCCTTCCACTCGTTCCCCCCCACGCCGGCATATGAATCATGCACACCAACCAACAGAACCGCCCAGGGGACACAGTTCCTTCCGTGACTCCTACGAACTGAGTTAATACTCTGTCACTCAGCCCTTCAGAAGAAGAACGTGCAGAGAGGGGGCTTCGTCCTACACCGGCGGGGACTCGTCCGGCGGCTCGCCCGGTACGTCGCGACCGGGCCCACTGGCCGGGGAGTCGCCCTGAGCCTCCGGTTCAGAGGACAAGACTTGGTAGCTGAGCAGGCCCAGAAGGAGAGCGGCAACGGCAATGCCGAGAATAACAAGAAGGGACATGGGGCGAGATCGGTCGTGAAAAAGACTTGTCGATCAAGCAACGCTGCAATGCAGAGGCGGCGCGGATCGAATTCCGCTTTGGACGATCATGCATCGGGGTCCGGTCGTAGCGCTGTGTACTCCAGAGATTCGGGGAAGATGTGGCCCTGCACGAGCAATTCCAAAGTTGGAGAGGCTGTCTCAGTGACTGCGATCACTTTCATAAGTGGAACCCGCGGCGTAGAAGTCCGAAATTACCGCCCTAGCAGAAGACGGGCCTCGTCGTCAAGCGTGGCAAAGCCAGTCCCGTTACCCCTCCATCCAGTCTCCCCGACCGGTCGTCCGGCCCTTCCGTCGTCCCCGAGGACCCCGCCCCCCATCGCGTGCGCCCTCCGACCCGGTGAACGGAAAGGCACGCAGGTGAAGAAGCGTCGCACTCACGACCACCACTAGCAAGAGGAGAACGAGGTACGACTCCATAGTCACACCGGAAGCGCTACGTCTCGGTTTTCCGCACGCTGAATGAATGGTCTCTCCCGAGGAGGGACCGTGCCATTCCCCCGATCAATCGTGACGAGGAAGCTCCTACTCGTTGCCCGAGGCTCCGTAAAGATGGACAGCTCAGTAAGGAGACATCAACCACATTTCGCTCAGGAGACGGTAAGACCTGGCTTGGTTCACCCACTTTCTGGACTGAAACACTCTAAGGGAGACCCGAAGTCTCCGCGTCGGTTTGTGAGACAGC
>CAYXAD010000008.1:0-13426 GCA_964462965.1 uncultured Salinivenus sp. | reverse complement strand
TGAGACAGCTGCCCTTTTCACTAACGAACTGCTCCGGAGACGTGACTCCACCGCACGCTACGCCTGCTCTTCAACGAAGACAGAGGAGTGATCGGGGCACGCCAGCCCCCCGTTCACTGACGCATAAGGAAACGATTCCCTCCCGTCGTTCTGAAACAGACCTTGGATACGCTCCCCACCTATCCCCCGAGAATGGAGTCGCCAAAGAACATGTAGTGGCTGCAGTTTCTGCATTGAACTCCAATCAGTGCTTCTACCGCCTCATTACCTTCTTCCGTCGCTCCATTGGGCAGATAAAACCGCCCCGATTGAAATTGCTGACGACCACAGACCGGACACCCCTCTCCCGGCTGTAAGTGCTCTTTTAAATGCTGCATGAGCTGTATTTCTTCTTCCTCTGATAAAGCATCCTGACCGAACGCCATCGTTTGTCTTTTGCTGTGATTTGCAGAACAACCGGAGGGACTGCACGGGCGCGGAGGAGGGAAAGAATCTACTTGAACCCGTCACGGACGCACTCCCGAATCCCTCGTAATCAGCTCTCAGTCGTCTTTCAAGCGAAGAAAGGGGCCGCTGCCCCGTTCCTCAGAGGAGGAGCAAATACGTAAATGTCAATCATACAGTGTGCGGCAGATCACTGTGCACGGTCGGCCCCCGAGATCTTCTGACCGCAACCGAACCCCTCTCTCTTCCGTGGAGAAAGGCAAAACGTGCACAATCGGCCGCCAGGATGGGAGTAGAACCTCACAAAGGAGTTTGCACCCCGGCATCCAAGTATTGTCGTCCTTGGAGAACCGTTTGCGCTGCTTCAAGCAAGATCTCGTTCTGCTTGTCTTTGAGAACGTACCCTTCGGCCCCTGCATTGAGCGTTTCTCTCACGTAATACGCATCGTCATACGCCGAAAAAATAAGCACCTGGATGCCCGGATGCTGAGACGAGAGGTGACGGACCAGCTCGATCCCCCCCATCGAACCGAGCGTCACGTCGACGAGGGCAAGGTCTGGAGAAAGCTCTTCCACTTGTGAGAGCGCCTCATCTCCGTTTCTGGCTTCTCCAACGACCGCAAATCCCTCGGCGTCCTCGAAGAGCTGTCGGAGCCCTTGTCGAATCACGGGATGGTCGTCCACGAGAAAAATGCGGTGCGGAGTTCTGTCGGAGGGAGCCGTACTCATAAAACTCGTTCTTCGAACACCTCTACGAAGGGGAGTGACCGCCCACACTAAAAGAGAGGACAGGGCCACTGGTGCACCAGCTGTAGAGCTTCCTCAACTGGAGGAGGACTGACGGTTTTACCAATCAGCGTTTGAGGCCAGTGACGGCTCCGAAGTCTTTGCCCCTCCAAGACCGCCTTTTCTCCCTCAGTCCCCCCTCGTCTCTCTATCCGTTCAAGAAGAGAGCTATCCCCAGTCAGAGCCGCAGGCCTTTAGCACAAGCACCGCATAGTGAACATTAATCCGATCTGTCAGGTCCCTGAGAGACAACGCTGCACTAATTTATTACGCTTGTGCAATACCCCAGGAACTCCTCATCGGCGTGGAAAACCTCAGAGGAAAAAGTGTCGGGCTCAGTGGACAGCAAATACAGGAGAGAAGACACTCTTCCCTTCGGCCACTACGACGTAGAAATGTCGAGCGCAGTAATCTCTCGGAAGTCGAGGGCGACTTCCATTTGCTCCCCAGCGCTTTCAAACCTGTAAATATTGTATCGACTCGCCCCTGCCCGATTTGATTGATACCGAATGTAATCGTCATCCATCTCCTGCGCCACCTGAGGGGGAACGCCCTCAAGGCGCCGTTCATGGACCACGGACATCTGGAAGGGAGAGCCGTCGGGGGAATTTTGCCGAGGCGGGGCGCAAAAGGTAATACGTACGGTCATTGCAAAGCCCGGGGAAAACCCACGGTGTAAAAGTGGACTGAATGCATTCGCACTTGCGAGGAGAAAAGAAGGAGGCTCAACGGCACGTGACTACCCCCCTCCTAGTACAAATAGCCTGCCTCACTCTCATAGAGCACAGCGGCTCCTGGTGAACCGAGAGCCCAATTCTCCCGCGTTGCACTCATCTGTTCCCTCATTCACGAGAACAAATCCTTTCTCCTCCTTTTATTTAGAATGCGAAAACGTGCACGATAAGAGGACATGAGACCCCTGGAATTCGATCCCACCGACATCCTTCTTTACCAAAGCGGTAAAAAGTCGACTACGAAAACGCAGTCCCGCGGCTCGACGAAGCTAGAGTCAATCCCTACCCCCCCTAGAAGCAGGGACTTGCCAACAGGCAACCGTCAACAGACCCACGTTCGATGAGAGCCGTAATTCGTGCGTACACAGGACCCGGTCCCCCCTTCGATTCGGGAGCGCAGACCGGAGAACTATCCCCCGCGCAAACGGGTGCAGGGGCAAACAGCGATTGAGGAGTGGACCAGACACGATCACACGGCGAGTGCCCGTAGTTTAGGGACTTGAGACGGTTTTGCGTGTCCCTCAGTAACATTCTCCTTGTCTGGATCCCTTCGAAGGAGCGACGAGTGCTACTTCTTTCCTGAGCGAGAAGTGAATCGAGACGTGAGGAACGCCACTCCCGGATGCAGCAAGCGCCTTACTGGGGGAGAGTCCCCCTCTGGAGAACGGTCGATGCGTAGCCCCAACGGTGACACCGTCAAACAATAGGAGCCGGCGCCTGGGAGCTCGAAGCCCCCCTGCCTTGCCAGTAGGACCCAGCTCCCTTTGCAGGCCGATTCTACTCCCCGGTGCGGGCGGATGACTTGAGCCTACGTTCCCGAGCAGATCCAACTCGAGAGGAGTACAGTGTATCCGTTCGTGCTACTGGCAGATGAATTCTGCCCCCCTGCACGCCCCTACACTTCCGAACGAGGCTCCCCGGACTCCCCTTCTTGTCCAAAGCCTCCCTCCAAATCAATGCTCCTCTCCACTGCAGAAGGACGGACGACCCTGGAAACGGATTCAGGTTACGAGCCCTCCTCAAAGGGGCCGGTCCCACTCAAACGGTTGCTGAGGTAGACCTCTCCCTCCAGCACCTGATGGATGGCCTCAGAAATCTCATCTGGATTCCCTTTCACGACGTACCCGCTGGCTCCGGCCTCGAGGGCCTTTTCCACGTAGGTCTCCTCATCATGCCCCGATAGCATCATGCACTTTAAGTCCGGCTGTCGAGTTTTGAGCTCCGCCACGAGTTCAATGCCATTCATCTCGGGAAGGCGGGTATCCACCAGTGCCAGATCGACCGTGCTCTCTCTCAACTCTTCCAACGCCTGCTCAGCAGAAGCGGCCTGGCCTGTGATCTCAAAAGAGGTTTCCCCTTCGATAAAGTCAACAAGAGCGTTCCGCATGACGTCGTGATCTTCGACGATGTAGATCTGAGTAGCCATTTAGGATCGGATGAGAAGGTGATAGATCGATCGAGCCGACAACGTGGACGAAGACCTTCCGTCGCCAACAGCGACAGAAGGCAACCCCTCAGGGAAGGAGAATGTATGCAGGAAAAAAGGAAGGCGTACGCAGGTGGAGGAAGGGAAAGATCTTTCTGCACAGCCGGAACATCAACCATAGACCCTCGCTCTCCCCCATCGCCCCCAAAACCAAATGTCTGCGCTTCCCTCGACCGGACCGCTACTGTAAGGGTCATGTTCCCGCCCCCTTTCCTAGAACTCCTCCAGATAGAATCCTGAGCGTCTCCGGTCTTCGGGGGAGGGTATCGACCGACTGCATAAAGATCTGGGAGTAGTGACGTACTCTCTTCGAGCCACGTAGGAGACATTCTCTCCCACTTCCCTTTTAACGTTTGATGTTTCGCCCTCGTAATGCGGACTTCACTATTCATGGTCGCTCCGTCCCTCTCCGAAATCTTCGACCGTGCGGTAACAGAAGGAGAACGACGCCTCGATCAGTCGTGGCTCGCCCTCGTCTCCAGTAGTTTCATTGCGGGGACCACAATTGTCTTCGGCATCATTGCCCTCAGCATTGTCCGTGCTGCCGTCGAATCCTACGGAAGCGGGGTTGCCACGATTGCCGGAGCCCTCGCCTTTGGCATCGGGCTCGTGCTCTTAATCATTGGCCGAGCCGAGCTCGTCACAGAAAACTTTTTCGATCCTGTAGCGACGGTCGCTGAACGAAATAAGCCCGGAGACCTCAAGCGCCTTTTCCGTCTTTGGGGAGTTACGTTTGTGCTCAACCTCGTCGGCGGGGGCCTCCTCGCAGTGTTCTTGTCAATCGAAGGGGTGCTTCCGGAGGGAGCCCCGGGTGTGCTGAATACCCTCGCCGAGGAGATTGCCGAGCGACGAGCCGCCGTTGGATTTTTCAAAGCGATTATCGGTGGGGCCCTCATTACCCTCCTCTCCTTTCTCCTACAGGCCGTTAACAGCGTCAGCAGCCGGATGGTCGTTGCTTACATGATCGGGTTCCTGCTTACTCTCGGTCACTTCGATCATATCATCGTCACGGACATGCTCCTCATCTTCGGCCTCCTTCTAGGAGCTGAGGTAGGACTTGGAACTCTCGTTGGATCGACCGCCATTGTGACAGCGGGCAACCTCGTCGGCGGTCTCGGGCTGGTCACCCTCACGCACATCGAACAAGCGCGCGGGGTTCGACAATCACAGAACAATGAAAAAGGAACCGAACCGTCTTAGCGGGATGCTCCATCGTCGTACTGATCCGGCAGCTCTTCTCTGTCTTGATAGCGTCGTAAGAGACGCTTCTGTCGGGAGTCGTCCTCGACCTCCTGCCCGCGAATAAAGACGTGCTCGGGCGTCGTCGTCGGCTCAAACGGATCGCCCGACCAGACAACCACATTCGCGGTCTTGCCCTCTTCCAAGGAGCCGTGGGTGTCCTCGATGCCGAAGGCCTCAGCGGGGGCCAGGGTGACTGCCTCGAGGGCGACCTCCCAGTCCAGGCCGTACCGGACGGCATGTCCGGCCTCAAATCGCAGGTTGCGGGCATTGTGGGTGTCAAAGGTAGAGATGACCACGGGAACCCCGGCGTCGTGCAGCTTCGCTGCATTGTCAAAGCGGGTGCCGAGCCGATAAAAAACGGTCGGCAAAATAATAAGGGGCTTTACCACGACGGGAATTTCAGCCTCTGCCAGTGCATCCGCTCGCATCCAGGCTTCCTCTCCCCCTTCGATCCGGAGCTGGAGGTCAAACTCCTGAGCAAGACGACGGGCGGCATCAATGTCGCTCGCCCGGGATGCGCGCACTACGAGGGGCACTTCCCGATCGAGAACAGCCTGGAGGGCCTCCAAGTCGAGTCGCGAGAGGGATAGGTCGCGAGTCGCTCCTCGTCGGTAATTGTCTCGGTGTTCGTCGTAAAAGCGAGCGTCTTCGAATGCCTCTCGGAGTCGCATGGCAAGCCCGCCTCGCCCACCCCCCGTGTCGTCCGTACCACTCGGGTTGAAGTTCGCATAGAGGGCCATGCGATCCCTCACGAGCATATCGCGGACTGTTTCTCCGAGCAGATCGATGACGGCGCCCTGGCCCGAGACCGCCCCTCCGGAGGGGGTGGACGCCACAGTGGTGACGCCTCCGAGCCGCGTAATGGGAATGACCACCGAATTGGGATTGATGCCGTCAGTCACGCGGAACGCAGCCCGGACGGCCTCCGCACTGCGCAGTGCATTGTCGCGGGTCGAGGAGACACTGCTCACCTCGACGAGCCCCGTCGAGGTCGCAACGTCGATGAGGCCGGGGGTAACGACCTTTCCGGTGGCGTCAATGCGACGGACCCCGTCTGGAATCGACGTATCCGATTGCGGCCCCACCTCGGTAATTTTCCCGTCCTCGAAAAGAACGACCCCTTCTTCAAGCACGGGGCCGCTTACGGGGTGTACTGTCCCTCCCACGAGTGCAACGTCTTGGGCCTGGAGAGGGCACACTACAACGGCGAAAACCACTGCGGCCAGAAAAATTGTACGGAGAGAGCGAGTCATAGGGCAGATGCCTTCTGTGATGCGTAAACAAGAGACGGGCTCGTCCTGCTATTCTTTCCGAGGCCCGCCGAGTTCAAAATCCGATCCCGGTTGCCGCTCCGGATCGCTTCGATCGTAGACCAGCGCCCCATCAATCCAGACGCGCTCGGCTTTCGAGTACATGCTGAAGGGGTCTCCCGACCAAAGGACCACGTCAGCGTTCTTTCCCTCCTCCAGGGTGCCGACCTCGTCCGCGATCCCGAGGGCCCACGCCGGATTGGCCGTAATCCAGCGGAGAGCTTCGTTCCGGGAAATGTCGAGCCCGGCCTCCCGGCCCGCCTGCATGGCCTTGGCAGCGTGATGGGGAAGAATCTGGATGCCCCGATCACTGTCGGAGTGGACGATGGCCCGCCCGCCGGCCTCGGACACGAGCGGGACGTTCTCAGGAATGCCATCGAAGGCTTCCATCTTGAACCCCCACCAATCCGACCACATCGAGGCGGACACGTCGTGTTCAGCCAGACGATCGCGGATCTTGTAGGCCTCGACGGCATGATGAAAGGAGCGAATGTCAAAGTCGAACTCCTGGGCCACTTCGAGCATGGTCGTCATGTCGTCGGCCCGGTAACAGTGTACCTGCACGAGCATGTTGCCCCGCAGCACCTCGGCCAGGGTCTCCTTTGCAAGATCGCGACTGGGGGGCTCTCCCTGCGGATTCTCGAGCCATTCGTCCCACGTCTCGCGGTAGTCCCGGGCCTGAGAGAAGGTCTCCCGAAATCCAGCGGCGGTGCCCATTCGCGTTCGGGGAAACCCCGATCCGCCTTTGGGGTTTTCGCCGCAGGCCATCTTGAGGGTCGAGGGCGCCTCCGGAAACTTCATGTCCTGAGGCGTTTGCCCCGGCACGAGCTTTACTGTGATGCCCCGCCCTTCAATGAGGTCTCCACTCCCAGGCAGAAGGAGGGCCGAGGTGGTTCCTCCCGCGAGGGCCCGTGCAAAGCCAGGCCCCTGCGGCCACACACCGTGCTCCATCCAGAGCTGCGGGGTCGCCATGCCCACCTCATTATTGTCGTAGTGCGCAGACACCTCGGGGGTGGCGGACACTCCGAGGTGAGAATGACTGTCAATGAGCCCAGGAGTCACGTACTTCCCCGTTCCGTCGATGACCGTTGCCCCCTCCGGAACGGAAACCTCCGCTCCGACCGCCTCGACCTGTCGGTCGCGGAGCAGGATGTCCGCCCCTTCGAGTTCCTCACCGGCAGCCGTCATGATCGTGGCATTTTGAATCACGGTGGGTTCGGCGGGCAGAGGCTCGTACGTCGACTCCCAAGCCCCATTCCGCGTCCCCTCCCGCAAATTTTGAAGAGCCTCATCGTCGTACTGCTCCTGCGAGTCGGGAGCGGTGCTTGCCTCGTCCGACGTCTGCCGAGCCTGTTCAGAGGTGGTGCACCCACTAAGGAGCAGCGCAGCGAGAAGGACGAGCGTTGAAATCTGAACGTGCATTGGACAACAGGATGGATCGGTACAGAGTGTGGGCCCACCTCGTGATCTATCGACGAGAAAGTCCGCAAACGACAAAGTGACCCTCGGCAGATCAACTCTCCTCTCTTCCCGAGAGAGCGTTGGGAGAGAAGCATGGTGCAGGGCGTGATGATTCAGCCCCCTACCCGAGAGTCCTCGTCTACGGTGAGCTATGTGTTAATCTATCATTTTCTTCTAGGAAGTAAAACATGACCACGGGAAATACACATGCCCCCTCCTTCCGGATTGTCTCCGTTCCAGGCACTACCGACTGTGGCGACGTAAGTGCAGTGGCTCTTCCTTGAGGGCAGGACGCTCCGGCGGACGACGGGTCCCTACACCCCGTCTTTGCACCTCCTCTTTGGTGGATTGCCTTTCACGCTCGCAGTCCTTCTCGACCCCCAGCGTCTTCGTCGTAGAAGTCGGGGTCGAACAAGAAAGCGGAGCATGAATTGGCATCACGTGAGTTTTTCTCTTCGCACAGAATCGAGAGCAGTCATGGGCCCAGACGTCCTCGATCGCTATCTCCTCGGAACCCCGCTTCAGACCTGGATTCTGCTTGCGGTCGCCTGGATTGGGATCTCCCTTTTGCTCATTGCCCTCCGCAACGTCGTGGGTCGGCACTACGTTCGCTTCACAGAGCGGACGCGGTTCGTGGTCGACACCATGGTGGCCAAGACCTTTCAGAAGACGAACACCCTCTTCCTGGGGATCCTGGGCCTCTGGCTCGCAGCCCTCCTCCTTCAAATGCCGTCGAGAGTCCTCGGGGTGTTAAACCACGCCGCCCTCCTCGCCCTTCTCGTGCAAATCGGCCTGTGGGGCGGATCCTTCATCTCTCTCTACGTGCAGAGCTACCAGGAGGAACGCTACGAAATTGACGCCTCGACGGTGACCTCGATGCAGGCCCTCGGCTTTATCGGGCACCTGCTCCTCTGGGTGGTCCTCCTGCTCGTGGCGCTGGACAACTTCGGGGTGGACATCACGGCCCTCATCGCCGGGCTCGGCATCGGCGGAATTGCCGTCGCCTTGGCCCTTCAGAATGTCCTCGGGGATCTGTTTGCCTCTCTCTCAATTGTTCTCGACAAACCTTTTGTGGTGGGCGACTTCCTGATCATCGACGACTACCTGGGAACCGTCGAGAACATCGGCCTAAAAACCACGCGGCTGCAGAGCCTCTCGGGGGAACAGCTCGTCTTTTCCAACAGTGACCTCCTCAACAGCCGCATTCGGAATTACAAAAAGATGAAGGAGCGAAGGGTGGCCTTCACCGTAGGGGTTACTTATCAGACCTCCCACGAGAAACTCCAAAACATTCCCGATCTGCTTCAGGAGGCCGTCAACTCTCAGGATCCGGTCCGGTTCGACCGAGCTCACTTCAAAGAGTTTGGCGACTCGGCCCTTGTTTTCGAAGTCGTGTATTACGTGCTGGATCCGGACTACAATCTCTACATGGACGTCCAGCAGGGAATTAACCTTCGGATCGTTGAGCAGTTCGAGGAGCAGAACATCGAGATTGCCTACCCGACCCGAAGTGTCTTCATTCAGCAGTCTGAAGTGAATGGAACGCCCGACCAAACGACGGGCGACCAATCCGCCCCGACCGCTGGACCAGGCTCTCCTTGAGGAAGGGTTCGGCCCTGCTCCTTTACTACCGAGAACACTCCATTTATGGGGGAAGGCCGTCGGGGAGAAGCGTACGTAGAGTCACCGGCTACCGGCTATCGTGTGGTGCTACAGAATTTGGTGGAATCATTGCCCGCAGACAGGGTTCAGTGCTCACTCTGTACTCCTCACCAGCGAGGGCCCTGTCCACGAACTCACGATTTTCCAGCCCCCTCAAAGACAATGGGTATTCTCCTCTGGATCTTATTCGGTCTCATCGCAGGAGCCATTGCGAAAGTGTTGATGCCCGGCGAAGATCCGGGCGGCTTCCTGGTTACCATCCTGATCGGGATCGTCGGTGCCGTCCTCGGCGGCTGGCTGGGAAGCTTAATGTTTGGAGTCGGAATTTCGGGGTTTAACCTACCGAGCTTCCTCGTCGCGATCGGCGGGGCCATCCTCCTCCTCATCATTTATCGGGCCGTGACGTAGTCGGGCACGCCTACCAGGAGCCGGGGTGCCCCCGGTGGGTCTCGCGGTGGGAGAGCCTCGCCCCAGGGAAAAACCTCCTTCTCCAAAAGAGGCCCCAAGAACTCGGAGGTCCCGTCGTCGCTAACCTAGGTTGCGAGGTAGAATTGTTTTCCTCCAGGAACGGTCGACTGCAGACACGGGGTTGCCTCACAGTCGCGTTTTCAGCGGTCGGCAGTCTGTCGTCCGCCGTCTGGACGGAAACACCACGTCGGTGGGCCCTTGAGGCTAGTACGGGTCGACCGTTGTCTCCTCCGCCGGTACGTCGTACTGCTCCTTCAGCTCCCCGAGCCGCTTCTTCAAGCGCTGGGTCACGTCGGCATAATCCGGATGTCCGTACAGATTGTTGACCTCGCGCGGGTCTTCCTTCAGATCAAAGAGCGCCCACTGGTCCACCCAGTAGTAGTGGATGAGCTTGTAGCGATCGGTGCGCACACCCTCGTGCCGCATCACGCTGTGCACCGCCGGATATTCGTAGTAGTGGTAGTAAATCGCTTCGCGCTGGTCGTCCACGTCTCCCCGAAGGATGGGAACCATGCTTCGGCCTTGCATACTGTCCGGGGCGTCCACGCCCGCCGCGTCCAAGAAGGTCTGGGCCACGTCCAGATTCTGCACGAGAGCAGTGCTTTCTGATCCGGCCTCGACCACCCCCGGCCAACGCACGAGAAGAGGCATTCGAGCCGACTCATCGTACATCCAGCGCTTGTCGAACCATCCCTTCTCCCCCAGAAAGAACCCCTGGTCGGAGGCGTACACGACAATGGTCTCGTCGGCCACCTCGAGACGGTCGAGTTCCTCGAGGAGCCGCCCGACTTGGTCATCCATCGATCGGACCGACCGAAGATAATCCTTGACGTAGCGCTGGTACTTCCAGCGTGTAAGGTCCCGTCCCTGCAGCTCGTCGTCGTTGTAGGCCTCGTGGAAGTCCTCATTTTTTGGGCCGTAGGCCTCATTCCAGGCCGCTCGTTGCTTGGGGGTAAAGCGATTTTCGAGCCGCTCCTGCCAGACGGTGGAGTCGCTGGGATGGTCGGGGTGGGCCCGCAGCTTCAGATCCCATCCCCAGCTCAGGTCATTTTCAATTTCCATCTCCTGCATCACCGCAGGCGTGCTCAATCCCGAATAGTCGTAGAAGAGCGTTCGGGGCGCAGGAACTTCAATGTCGTCGTAGGTGGTAAGGTGATCGGGCCCGGGCTGCCAGTTACGGTGCGGGGCCTTGTGCTGATACATGAGCAGGAACGGAGAATTCTCAGACCGCTCCTCCCGCAGCCATCGGATGGCCCGATCCGTAATAATGTTGGAGACGTATCCGAGATACTCGGTGGTGTCGTTCGCCATGCGGAAGGTCGGATTGTAGTAGACCCCCTGGCCGGGCAGGACTTCCCAGTAATCGAACCCCTCCGGCTCGCGCTTCAGGTGCCATTTGCCGATCATGGCCGTCTGATACCCTGCTTCCTGGAGCAGTTCGGGAAAGGTCTGCACGTCGGGGTTCAGGCTGTCACGATTCGTGCGAACGCCATTCAGATGGCTATGCTGCCCACTCAGAATAGCGGCTCGGCTCGGCGCACAAATCGAGTTGGTGACGAATGCATTCCGAAAGAGCATGCCCTCTTCGGCCAGCCGGTCGATCTCGGGAGACGGATTGAGGCTGGACAAGCGCCCCTCATAGGCCCCGAGCGCCTGCACGGCGTGGTCGTCGCTGAAGATAAATACGATGTTGGGGCGGTCCTGGGCTTCCCCATCTGATTGTGCATAAACCCCTGTATTTGCCCCCACCAGTAGAAGTACCCCCAGCACGAGAGGAAGAGGAAAAGAGAAACGAACTGACGGACTAGAAAATGACATGGCGTGTGTGCTCACAAAACAGAGTGGCGAGCGTCTTCCTGAAGGTTTTCCGCATGATATCTGAAGTCACCGGCAAAAGTCAACGACGTCGAGACATCACCCCCAACTGATATCTAACAAGACTCCTGTGACAGTCCAGAACCTAAAAATGGCCCTCCCCTATCCTTAAATGAACGCCCTAAACGCCCAGGGACGTAGTGGCCCCGCTCCTACGGAGATGGATCGCGCGCACATCGAAAGCCGACGTGAAAGAGCGATGTCTCGGGGGTCGCCGAAGACCGGGCAAACACATAGTACCCTCCACACTCACTACAGATAAAAGACCCGCCCCGCTGGACACGCTCGCTCTGGGCGGTCGGCTGAAAATCGGAGTCGCGTTCGTCGTACGGACGATGCCAGCTGTCCGTCCACTCCCACACGTTGCCACTCATGTCCTGAAGGCCGAGGTCGGTGCTGCCAAAGGCTCCCACCGGCGAGGTGTAGCGATACCCGTCGGCCGCCGTGTTGCGGATGGGATAGCGGCCCTGCCAGGTATTGGCCGACGCGACGCGAGCATCCGAATCCCGACAGTCTCCCTCCCACGGGCAGAGCGCCCGTCGGTTCTGGCCGCCGCGCGCAGCATGCTCCCACTCGATCTCCGTGGGCAGACGCTTGTCGGCCCACTCGCAATACGCCTCGGCATCGTTCCAAGAGACCTGGGTCACCGGGTGCTCGTCGGGAGCCTCCGCCGCATCGGGTCCAAGAGGACGACGCCAGGTGGCCCCTTTGACCAGCTGCCACTGCCCGCCTCTCAGTACCCCTGCATCCCCAAACTTCTCTGCCTGCGTGGTATAGTCGGTCTCTTCCACAAACCTCCGAAACTGGGCCACCGTTACGGGATGAACGTCTAGAAAAAAGGAGTCGACGTATGCCCAGAACGGCGGGTGTGCGTCTCGACCAAACATGTGCCGCGGTCCGGAGGGCCGTTCAGAACGAAGCTGACGCCAGCGATCGCCCTCGAGTCCGATCCGGGTGCTGCCACTTGGCACGTACACCATCCCCGCGGGCACCTCTGTCCCCTTCGCAGACGCCTCAGTGTCCTCGACTGCAGAGGTCGTTGTCTCCATGCGACGATCTTCCTGTGTTGTGTCTCCCTGAACCGGGGAGGTCCCTGAGTCGGAATCCGTCTGACATCCGACTCCCCCTCCGAAAAGAGATAGAACCACGAGAAAGAGCCCAGGGGGTCTCAAAGAGTGAAAAACGCTTCCGAACGACATGGCCTTGCGAACTGCACGAAAAACGCTAACGGGGTCGCGACGATCAACTGCTCGCCTCGCATCAAGTTCAGAGAGCAAGCGTCCCATTCGATCCCAAACGGGACGCCCTGGACCTGGAGAGGGCTCTTCCAAGAAAGATCCCTCCCGAAGCCCCAGTCACAGATGGAGCTCGAGAGAAATCGACGGTTGCTCTCCAAATCAGCAGGAGAGTGAGTCTCCAAAGTACAACTCAGTTCCTCGTTTCGGTATACGTGTCCTCGAGGTAGACTGAATGTGCCGGATCCTGTCGAATGTATTTTCGAAAGTTACCGACATCCCGCTGATTCACGTCGAGGCTGTCTCCCTGCACTTCCGCAGAGAACCGGTTCGCGTCCGTTTCGATCGTGAAATAGAGTTCGTAGTAATTGGCTGGGACGTCACCGGAATTCCGAACATTGTACTCGACCTCTGCAAATACGCTGTCGGCTCCGGTACTATCTCGATTTACTCGCTCGTTGGCCCAGTTGACGATCTCGACTTCGAGAGAGTCTGCTGTCTGGCCGGCCCCCTCTGCCCTCTCCATGAGGATGGATGCCGTCGCCGTCTGCCCTTCCTTGACGTTCACACTGATCTGCTGAGATTCGTAGTTGCTCTTCGTTACCTCGATGGTATAGTTTCCGGTGGGAACCTCCGTAAAAAGGAATTTTCCTTCGTCATCGGTTAAAATCGACTGGGTTGGAGGTGTTGTGGTCACGTTCGCCCCGGCGATGGAAGCCTCTG
>CAYXAD010000007.1:32440-33536 GCA_964462965.1 uncultured Salinivenus sp. | reverse complement strand
GAGCGCAGCGAGGCCCACGTGCAGCCCTTGAGGGATTTGCCAGACAGAGCCTAGTAGAGTCTTCGGCGCCGAGACCGGGCAGTTGAGAGGAAAGAGCATTAACTGTTCCGGTCTTGGTGTCTCCTTACTTGATCTCAATTTTGAGAGAAGGAAGGCCGAAAGATCATTCATCTTCTTATTATAATATCTTCGTTGTGTGAGGTACACACACGGAGGTAAAGCTAGAGAGGCAAAGCCAACTCTCAGAATCCCCTTCTTTTCTTGAGAGCCCCTGCATTCTACGGTCTTCCCATCGGCGTCAACGTTGGAGGCCTCCCGCAGGAGGACGGGGCCTTACCGCCTTGCTCACTAGTAATTAACGAACTGCTATGGCTCGGAATCACCGCGAGGGCGTGGAAAGCACGGCTGCTGTGGGCGGTCATCCCATTCATCCGATGCTCATTCCTTTCCCCATTGCCTTTCTCGTCGGGGGCTTTGTGACTGATTTGGCGTACTGGTACACCCTGTCCGCTTTCTGGGCGCATTTTTCGCTCTGGCTCATTGGGGCAGGTTTCGTCACGGGAATCATCGCCGCTGCCTTCGGGCTCATCGACTTCTTTACCATTGAACGAGCCCGCGAGCACTCCGCAGGATGGATCCACTTCGTCGGAAATGCCGTGGTGCTCGTGCTGGCATTCATTACGCTTCTCCTGCGGACTGCCGACGTAGAGGGGGCCGTCTTGCCTTCAGGACTGATCGTCTCTGCCGTGATTACTCTCCTTCTCGTGATGACGGGCTGGTACGGGGGGGAGCTGTCGTACCGCCACAAGATTGGGGTGATAGAGGAACAGGAGCCGATTTCGACCGGCTCGTCCTAAGTACCGTCTTTGAGCGCCCCCGGAGGACGTATCCCGCACGGTGAAGATGGTGCGTTTGTCTCGAGAAAGGCAGAAGAGTGTATCTCGTTTTGCTCTCAGTCCTCGAATGGCACTGATGGAAGGCTGTCTTTTCATGTCCACGGCAAATCGCCCGCGTATTTCTGTCCTCTTTTGGTTTCGCCTCGCCATCCTCCGTCTCGACCGCTGCCAGGGACGTGCTCACTCGAAGGGACTCGCTT
>CAYXAD010000007.1:25644-32340 GCA_964462965.1 uncultured Salinivenus sp. | reverse complement strand
CTCGGAGGATGGTTTTTTGGGGCACAGATTGCTGGGCAAAGCGATCAAATTACTCAGCAGGTTCAGAAGGCCGTCGAAACGTTTCAACAGCAGCCGTGGGGAAAGCGCATCCTCCAGCAAGTTCCTTCCCCCCAGCAAGCCCTCAGTGAGAGTTCCGGAATCTTTTCTCGGGTGACGGGGGCTGCATCCCGCCTCTTTGACGTGCTCGCAACTGCTCTGGTCGTTCTCTTCCTGGCCATTTACTTGACGGCGAATCCGGGGATCCACATTCGTGGCATTGTCCTTTTGTTTCCGGAGGACCAGCGGTCAGACGTTCAAGATGCGCTACATGTGACGGGACGTGCCCTGTGGTTGTGGCTGCGAGCACAATTTGCGTCTATGGTCATCGTAGGTGTATTGACCTGGCTGGGCCTTCAGATCCTCGGGATTCCTCTCGCGACCCTGCTTGGACTTCTCACCGGACTCCTCGAGTTCGTGCCGCTTGTCGGACCCGTGGTCTCGGCTGTCCCGGCCATTCTGATGGGATTTGTGAAAGGGCCAACGTATGCGCTTTACGTAGCGCTCCTTTACATGGGGATACAAGCCGTCGAGAGCAATTTGATTACCCCCCTCGTGCAGGAGCGGGGGGTCTCGCTGCCGCCGTCGCTCACCCTTCTTGCCGCCGTCATTTTCGGCATCCTCTTCGGCTTCCTGGGCATTATTGTGGCCACTCCGTTGATGGTGGTGGTGTTCGTCCTGGTAAAGCTGCTGTACGTAGAGCGCGTGTTGGGAAGTGCGACCCACATCCCCGGACGTGAATGACAGGGGGACAGGGTGATTGCAGTTGGTCCTTACGGCGAAATCAGTGAGTTCTCCCATACATGGTTCCGGGTGAGGCAGTTAGCTTTGGAGTGCCAGATTCGGACCGACCTTCACCGGGAGGTCTACAGCGAAGGACCGTTCATTCCAAACCCTAGATTTATTTATGGCTACTCCCGCTCTTAACTCTCTTAGTGAATTGTTCATTCACGAGCTGCGCGACCTCTACAGCGCCGAACAGCAACTCGTGGATGCGATTCCGGAGATGGCGCAGGCTGCGTCCCACGAGGAACTGCAGAATGCATTCAACAACCATCTCGAAGTAACCCGCTCTCAGCTTCAACGCCTGGAGGATGTCTTTGGCGAGATGAATGTCGACCCGGAAGGAAATCGGTGCGAAGCCATGGAGGGGATGATTCAGGAAGGACAAGAAATCATACAGCAGGACGGTCAGACGGCCGTAAAGGATGCGGCGCTCATCGCGGCCGCTCAGCGTATTGAGCACTACGAAATCTCAGGGTACGGCACTGCCCGAACCTACGCTGAGGAACTCGACTACGACGACATCGCCGACGTCCTCGACAACATCCTCAGCGAGGAGAAAGACGCCGACGAGGAGCTCAATGACATTGCTCTGGGCGGATGGCTCTCAGAAGGGGTGAACGTCGAGGCTCAGCGGCAGACGGAGACTCCCAATCGATAAGCACGATTCGATCGGAGTGAATCTAACCCGTCCTCGAAGCCCGGGCCCAGTCCGTATCTGCTCTGTAGGCAGGGTAGGGCGGCTGGGCCTGTTTTTCCTCGGGGGAAGCCTCCCATCCCTCCCGGCTTGTGATGCGTCGCGTCTCTGACGGGAGGCCTTCCCGGGAGGGACGGTGGAGGAAGGAGAGGCACTATCCGCAAGTCATCTACAATCGTTCAGGAGGTGTCATGGCCGAAGAGCAGGTTCGAGGGTTTCCCCCGCAGCATCAGGAGCGGCAACCGCACCTCAAAGAGGGAAGTGCGATCATTAATACCACCTCGATCACGGCGTTTCAGGGAAACCCAAAGCTGCTGGATTACTCTTCGACAAAAGGGGCCCTCCTTTCGTTTACCCGGGCGCTCTCCCAGAATCTCGCCGAAGCAGGCATCCGCGTCAATGCCGTAGCGCGGGCCCAATCTGGACGCCGCTCATTCCGGCGAGTTTCTCCGAGGAGCACGTAGAGTCCTTTGGGAGCAACACCCCGTTGGGCCGTGCCGGACATCCCAGTGAGGTAGCCCCGTCCTTTGTTTTTCTTGCGGCCCGGGATGCTTCATATGTCACCGGGCAGACGCTTCATCCAAATGGTGGCCAGATTGTGGGGGGATAGGACGAGTTCCTTCTCCTTCTTTCTGAGTTCATAGTAGGGGGCGAAGTGTGGTTGGTAATTCATTTACCCCATCGAATATACGCTATAATAGTAACAAAATACTACTCAAAACATGAAGGATAGAGCGAGTGATAAGGTACAGGAACTGATGAACCAGCAGACTGAAAACGGGCAGAAGCAGCCGAACGTACACTCGTACGAACGGGTGGCCTCCATCGTCGGCGGTGGTCTTCTCGCCCTGTGGGGGCTACGGCGCTTCCCGGCAAGCAGTCTCCTCGCCGCGGCAACCGGAGGGTTGCTCGTATACCGGGGGATCACGGGGCACAGTCCCATCTACGAGCAGGCCGGCATCGATACGATGGAGGGGACGCAGACGGCAGAACCCATTCGGGTGGAAACGGCCATTACGGTCGATCAGTCCCGCGACGAAGTGTACGAGTACTGGCGCGACCTGGAGAATCTCCCACGCTTTATGCGTCACCTTACCTCGGTGAAACAGACGGGGGAGAAAACGTCTCACTGGGAAGCGTCAGTGACGGGTGGAATGAGCTCCGTGCAGTGGGATGCAGAAATTACCGAAGACAATCCGGGAGAACGGATTGCTTGGCGCTCCCTCCCGAAAGCGACCATTCACAACTCCGGCGTGGTAGACTTCGAAGATGCCCCGGGAGACCAGGGAACAGAAATTCGGGCGATCATCGAGTACCGGCCGCCGGCCGGAGAGCTGGGTGCTTCTGTCGCGCGGTTCTTTACCCCGGCACTGGAGCAGATGATTAAGGAAGACGTGCGTCGGTTCAAGCACGTCATCGAGGCCGGCGAAATCCCCACGACCGAAGGCCAGCCGTCCTCAGAGTAGCGTAGCGGGGGACCCATGGGCCTGTTGCCGTTCTCGATTGGAAGCGGGCGGCACTGACCGGGCAGGGGGTGAGGCGGAGCGGGCTGTCGCCAACGCGACTCGCTCTGCAGAGAAGGACTGGGGAAAGCAGCTTGCCTTCTCTCAACCTCCTGCCCCTATGCTGTCGTGGGGACGTGGGGCCGATCTGAACAGTGCCCTTTTCCGTGAACCGTCGCGATCTATTCAGCACCTAGGAATTCCCACTCATGAAAGCTCTCTGCTGGCATAGTCCCGGGGACGTGCGGGTGGATACAGTTCCCGATCCCAAGCTCCTGAATCCGCACGACGCCATTGTGGATATCGAACTGACCGCCATCTGCGGGTCGGACCTTCATCTCTACGATGGATACATTCCAACGATGCGTGAAGGAGACATCCTGGGCCACGAGTTTATGGGGGAGGTCGTAGACGTGGGGGCCGAGGTCGAGACGCTGGAGGTGGGCGATCGTGTCGTCGTGCCGTTTACCATTTCCTGTGGACATTGCAGCCATTGTAAGCGGGAGCAATACTCCTTGTGCGACAACTCCAATCCGAATGCTGCGCTGGCAGAGCAGTTTTACGGCTATTCGCCGGCGGCTCTATTCGGGTATTCCCATCTGCTCGGGGGCTACGCAGGGGGACAGGCCGAGTACGCGCGTGTCCCGTTTGCTGACGTCGGGCCGACTCGTGTCCCCGACGAGATGGAAGATGAAGAGGTTCTCTTTCTCACGGACATTCTCCCCACGGGCTATCAGGCCGCCGAACAGGCGGGGATTGACGGCGGTGAAGTTGTTGCCGTTTGGGGGGCTGGCCCGGTGGGGCTCTTTTCCGCGGCGAGTGCCTATCAGCTGGGCGCTGAGCGGGTCATCAGCATTGATCGCATTCCCGAACGATTGGAAATGGCTCGTCAGGAGGTCGGGGCTGAGGTGCTCAACTACGAGAAAGAACACGTGCTCGGGAAGCTCCAGAACATGACTGCCGGTCGGGGGCCGGATGTCTGCATCGATGCCGTAGGCATGGAGGCCCACGGCTTTGGAGTGGCGGGCTGGTACGACAAGGCGAAGCAGACCATTCGTGCACAAACAGATCGTCCTACGGCTCTTCGACAGGCCATTCAGGCGTGTCGTAAAGGAGGAACCGTCTCCATTACAGGCGTCTACGGCGGTCTTTTGGACAAGTTAAATTTAGGAGCGGCTTTCAACAAGGGCCTCAGCTTCGAGATGGGGCAAACACACGTGCAGCGTCACATCCCGAAGTTGCTCAATCTCCTCCAGTCGGATGGACTGGATGCCTCCTTTCCGGTGACGCATCGGTTGAGTTTAGACGAGGCCCCTGAAGCGTACGATACGTTCAAGTACAAGCGCGATGGCTGCGTGAAAGTCGTCCTCGAACCTTGATGACACAGGTGCGGAAGGTGGTCTACGATGTTGTTTGCGGCACTAAAAGAGGGAACTGAGAAGGTCCTGTTGCATCGAGCAGGTCGCTTTCTCCTGCGGCGTGACTTCTTAAAATGGGCCAGTGTGGCCAGTGTCCTCGCAGGTGGGGCTTTGGCTGCCCAGGGGTGGGCCCGAAGGATGTCCTTCGAGGACAAATCGGTGCTCATCACCGGCGGCTCGAGGGGGTTGGGACTCGAGCTCGCACGGTGCTTTGCGGCCGAAGGGGCGCGGCTATCTCTTCTCGCACGCAACAGGGAAGAACTCAAACGAGCTCGTCGTACGCTCGAGGCTGAATTTGACGCCCCTGACGTTCACACGTACGTCTGTGACGTGACGCAGACGGATACGATCAGTGAAGTCGTGGACGAAATCGTCTCCCGGCGGGGGGGCATCGACGTATTGATCAACAATGCAGGCGTGATTGTGGGCGGGCCGGTGGAAGAGATGACCCGTGAGGACGTCGAAGAAGCGCTCGACGTGCACTTTTGGGGAGCCTACAATCTGATGGAGTCCGTCCTGCCCGAGATGGAGGATCAGGGCGGACGGATCGTCAACATTTCCTCGATCGGGGGCTTGGTGGCGGTGCCTCATCTCATGCCGTACACCGTCAGTAAATTTGCCCTTACGGGCCTTTCCGATGCCATGCGTGCCGAGTTGGCCCAGTACAGCATCTACGTCACGACGGTGTGTCCGGGGCTGATGCGCACCGGGTCCCACGTCAACGCCTGGTTTCGAGGACAGCACCGGAAAGAATTTAGCTGGTTTGCGCTCTCGGGGGCCTCCCCACTGCTTTCCATAAACTCCCGTCGAGCCGCCAAAAAAATTGTCCGCGCCTGTCGCTATGGGCAGGGACACGTGACCTTCACGCTCTCCGCTCGTCTTCTCAAGGTGGCCGATCGGCTTTTCCCCAATCTCGTGGCCAACCTCATGCAACAGGTCAATCGCCTGCTTCCGTCTGCCTCGCCAGAGCAAGACGCAGAGCGACGTCGAGGAGTGGACAGCACCTCGCCGGTTGCCCCGTCGCTCCTCACGTATCTCTCGGATCGCAAGGTGGCTCCTAACAATGAACTCGATGATTCCCTGGAGAAGGAGGCCTCGTGAGAGGGGAAACCGCTTTCTTCCTTCGAACTCGGTCGTGTTTGCGGTGCACGGTCCCAGGGACTGAACGGAGAGTGTTCCTAACAGGTCTTTAACGCTGTATTTCGTCTGGCAGACGATCTCCCTTCCTGCGAAGTCTGCTTGCTCGTCGGGCGTGACGGTCGGTCGTTCAGGTGTAGGCTTTCACCAGCCTGTTGCATGTTGGCTGGCACGGGTCCGACGATTGGTTGGATTCTCCTATTCGGGAAGCTGTGTGCGCCACTTAAATTGGAATCGTTCCATGAGGGCCCTCCCTCTGGCCTTCCGATTAATCCCCTCGTGCAGTACACGCGCTACGTGTGTTTTCCCACCGATGAGATTCAGCTTGGCATCTGGGGAGACCCCCGGTTCCGTTCTTTGCAAAGGCCTTGCAACGGGCCGTGGGGGCATAGAGAGGGAAATACGGATGAGTCTCCAGTATCTCTTTGGTCCCTCTGGCCGATGGAGGGGAGTCGGGGGAGGCGAAAGGTGGGGGCAGCGTGAATGACTGCGCTTTGCTCTATTGAAGACGTGAATTACGACCGAATGCGCTGTTTTCGCAATGGATCGACGCGGTTCTCCCGAATGGGTCCATACGAGGGGCGAGTCGGGCTTTCGACGGAGTGAAGGAGACACCAGATGGAGGAAGGCCCACACACGAGATTCTATAGAGTAACCGCTAGAAAAATCATTCAGAAAGGAGAGGGACGCCTTTTTCAGTTCGCTGAGTCGTACAAAACCATAAACGCATTATGTCTACAGGAATGATGAGATTACCCGCCGGCCTCAAAGGAGGTATAGGTGTTGTCTGCGCTCTGCTGTTGATGCTTGTAGCCGTGGACACTCCCGTCATGGCACAAGAGGAGACTCCCATGCAACAGGAAGAGGAGATTGATATTACGGATGGGGAGATCTTAGATCTGTTCATCACCGCAAATGAAGCCGAGGTTCAAACGAGTGAGGTGCTCGCACAAGGAGAGCGGGTGCCGACGGGAGGGGAGGAGGAAGTTCCTCAGGAGGGGCAACAAGAGGAGCCTCCCCGTGAAGACACTCTTACTCAACAGAGAGAAGATACTCTGACAACTACTCAGGAGAGAGACACTCTGACTGCTGAGCAGACCGG
>CAYXAD010000007.1:19531-25544 GCA_964462965.1 uncultured Salinivenus sp. | reverse complement strand
TGAGCAGACCGGAGAAGAGCAGGGCCAAGATTGGAATCAGCACTTCAGTCAGTGGGATGAAGACGGAGACGGACGTTTGAGTGAGGACGAGTTTCAGTCGGGATTTTCCGACTCTGCCTTCTCCGAACAAGCAAAGACTGAAAATGCAAGTCAGCAATTTGAGGAGTGGGACGAAGATGGGGACGGATACTTGAGCCAGGAAGAGTTCCGTTCTGGACTGTCCGAAATCCAGGGAGTTGAACAGATGGGAGAGCAAATGGGGGAACAGCAGACTCCACCTGGCAAGGAGACGACAGGTGAAGACGCCCCTCAGAGAGCACAGACTGGTGGAGAGATGTCCCCTGGCCAGCTCTTCAGTCAGTGGGATGAAGACGGAGACGGTCGCTTGGGTGAGGATGAGTTCCAGTCCGGATTTTCCGAGTCAGCTCTTTCTGAAAAACCGCAGGCGGAAACCGCGAGCCAGTACTTTGACGAGTGGGATGAAGATGGAAATGGCTACTTAAGCCAGGAAGAGCTTCGTAGTGGAATTTCCGAACTCAAGGAGGGCGAGCAGATGGGAGAGCAAGTCGGAGAGCGCCAGGGCCCTCCTCGCGGTGAGACGGAGGAAGACGTGTCTCAACGAGCAGAGACCGGTGGAGATCAGCCCCCTGCCCAGCAGCAAACCGGTGCCGCAGCAGATGAGGTGCAGGAGTTTGCCCAGCGCATGATCGAGGAACACAGTCAGGTCATCGATCGGGCCGAACAACTGGCCAATCGGTTGGACATACAGCGCGAGGATAACCTCGCGAGTCAGGTTATGAGTAACTCGGTGCAGGGACTCGTGGAGCAACTGCAAGACACCGGAGGCATGGCCACGATGGGTGGAGACGAGCCGGCCGAGCCCCAGCAACAGCAGCAACAGCAACAAGAGATGGGGCAGCAAGGAGAAATGGAGGGACAGATGAGCGACCAGGAGCGTGAGTACATGATGGCGCAGGTGTCTCTTCACCAGCAGGCCCTCCTCTTGCTGAACAACACGCTTATTCCAAATGCGGATGAGAGCGAGCTGCAGCAGATGCTCGAAAAAGAACGAGAAACCATAAAACAGCATTTGGAAGAGGCCAAGCAGATCCTTACGGGACAGTCCCAGGGAGCTGGCTCAATGGGCGAACCGGGAGACATGAATAACTAGTGTGGAGTTCTGCTGGGAAGTAGGGGGAGGCCGGTAGAGGCCTTCCCTGCAGGGCCCAGTTAGCGGTCGGGAACAGGCAGAGGAGATCGTCGACGGTTTGGCGGTCGTCCTTGAGAGGATGCGAGGAGAAGTCGTCTCGTCCTGTTCTCGACCGCTGTGGATGGGCTCTTTTTAGGGCAGAATGCCTTCCACCCAAGCGACCCGAAAAGCGTTCACCCAAATGCGTTGGGGCGCCAGAATATTGTTCGTCTGTTCGGTGACTCCGGCACCGATTCTGATCTAGAAACGGCACAGTCCTGAGGGTGGAGCAGGGTCCTAATGGGCAGTCCCTTTCGTCGAGGCAGGTTGGAAGGCTGTTCTTTTTGCCTCGAATCTTAAGAATTGGAGGGGTGGGAGAACGCCCCGAGCAGATACAAGCCTCTAGGAACTTCGCGCGGGGCTGTACCGCAAGAACTCGTCTTTCCCTTCCTTCTTCACGGGGAGGCTTCTATCGACGCTTTTCCTTCCCAATTGTCGGAGGTACTATGCCGGTCCAAGGTCAAGAACTGGGGACCTACGAGCTGATTGAGACCCTTTCGGGGACGACCCTCTTGGGATTCAACGGGGAGGAGTGGTACGCCTGGGTAGAGGAAGAAGAAGGAGAGCTTCTCGTTTTCACGGACGACACTTACGACCGGCGACGAATGATCAATCAGGGAGAGGCTCTCCTAGTCTACTTCGAGAAAGAACCCGGATACCGAGACATGCCCCATCTCTTTCTCGGTCGACCTGGAAAGTATGAAGAATGCCTTCTTCCAAATGGGTTGCCCGATCAGAACGACACTCAAAAAAGGATCGTCCCTACAGGGAGGGCCATCGGAAAGGACGAACTGGAGCGGCATCTGGAATCGGTCGGCTCAGATCACGGGGAGACTTCCTCGGATGCGACGGCGGATCGACCCATCGATGACTGTGACTCGTTAAGTGTCGATGAGACTGCGGAACGACTGATAGCTTGGGCCCTCGAGGAGATTGAAAAGCTTCGGCAGTACGAAGAATTGCACCAAGGCCGGAAACACCTGCGCCACATGTTCAGTCGCCACCTGGCAGGCCTCTCTGACTGACAGGGAAAGGCCGGTGCAGGAGCCCCGATATCGCGGTGAGAGAGCTAGTACAGCGGCAATTTGGGGGCCGCTAATGGGTCTTTGGTGACTTGGAAGTCGATGAATGGCCCCTCGGCCAATCCGAAGACACCCTGTCACTACTTTACCAATCGATTTGTACATCTAACTATGAGGTTCATTCCAACCCGTGTTCATGGAGCACTCGACTACCTCGTCGGGGTCCTGCTCATCGCTGCTCCATGGCTGTTTAATTTTTCAGGGACTGAGGCCGCCACGTGGACCGCTGTTCTAATTGGAGCCGGGACGATTGTCTACAGCACCCTGACCAACTACGAATTTGGGGTAGCTCCTGTGATTTCGATGCCGACCCATCTGGGCATCGATGGAATGGCGGGCATTATTCTGATCGTCTCTCCCTGGCTGTTTGGCTTCTCAAATGCCGTCTGGGAGCCGCATCTGGTGATCGGGGTGTTCGAACTCTTGGCAGCCCTTACCACCCATCGCGTTCCGGTCGCGGCGACGGCACGGTATCAAACGTGACCGTTCGTCACGGTCTCCCCGGGTGGGGCCACAGAGCGATAGACATCTCCTGATTCTCTCTTTCTATGAAGCGATCCCCGCCTTTACTTCCTCCTGGTCGAGATACCTCCGTCAAGTCCCGTCTGTTGAACAAGGGGGCCGACTGGCTACAGAGGACAGCCCCCATGTCAAACTTCGACGTGTATGTGGTGGGCTTTCACTGTGCCAAGCAGGAGCCTTCGATGCAGATGGAGGCCCATCACTACTGTCAACTGGTGAACCAGGATTTTCTTCAATGCATCATCTTCGATGGGAATACCAAAGACGCCAATCTCATCGGGATTGAGTACATCCTCTCGGACGTTCTCTTCGATCGACTCTCTGAGGAGGAGAAGGAGTATTGGCATCCTCACAATTACGAGATCTTGTCCGGACAGCTTGTTGCTCCCGGCATCCCGGATGTTGCGGAGAAGGAGCTGATGCGGATGCTCGTGAACAGCTACGGCAAGACCTGGCACACGTGGCATACGGGGCGTCACGATCGAGAGGACGAAGGGGAAAGGCTCCCGACGGGGGAGGCGACGTTAATGTGGTCGTTCAATCGGGATGGGGAGTCGGATCCTCGGATGAAGCAGCATCGGAATACGGCGATGCAGATTGACATCGAAAGAAAGCGGCGCGAGCGTCAGGACCTCGTGTCTGTGGCACGGCCCCAGTGGGGCGTCGACCGTCTAAAAGAAGCGTTTCCGGAGGCTGAGGAGACGCCGCCGCCTGGGGTGCAGTCGGTTCATGAATCTACATCACCGTCCTTCTATGAAGGACCCTGAGTCTCGTCCATCCACGCAGAACGCAAGTGAAAAGACAGAACTGGCGGAAGATCGGACGGGGTGGGCGTACGAGCGGACCCTGCTGGCCAATGATCGCACCTTTAGTGCGTGGATTCGGACAGGTCTTACCACTCTGGCCGCTGGGTTTGGGGTCACGCGTTTGCTTCAGGAGGTAGAGCCTGCCTGGCTCGTCCCGTCGCTCGGCGTATTGTTCGTCCTCGTTGGGGGAGGGGTCTTTTTCATGGGATACTGGACGCATCAAAAAACCCTTCAGAAGCTTACTGCCGGGCACGAACGACGAATTACGGGGTGGGTGATTGGAGGGATCACCGCTGCCCTCGGCCTCGGGGCGCTCGCCAGCTTGTGGCTCATTACCTGACGGAGAGGCCGATCCCAAAGACCGAGTTTCGGAAGTGAATATGCCCCCGGGCTTTTGATCTTTCGAGATCACCATTTAGTTGGAGCAGCCTCGTTTTTCTGAGACTCTTCGGGCTACCGAACCGTCCGCTCGATCTCAATTTTGACGCCGAACCAGTCGCAGGCTCTTTTATGAATGCATTCCAGAGCACGTCCTTTCAGCAGTCTCGTCCGCGCGTGGCCATCGTTGGGGCAGGCTTCGCCGGATTAAATGCCGCTCGAGCGTTGGGCGATGCCCCGGTCGAGGTGGTTCTCATCGACCAGAAGAACTACCACAACTTTCAGCCGCTGATGTATCAGGTCGCCACGGCAGGCCTGGGGCCGGATGACATCGTGCATCCGCTTCGGGACATCTTTCAGAAGAACAAGAACGTCCGTTTTCTCCTCGGCACGGTCGAGGACGTCCATTTGGAAGAGCAGCAGCTTGCGCTCGAAGATGGTCCGCCAGTGGCGTACGATTACTTGATTTTAGCTGCTGGAGCCATCACCAGCTATTTCGGGGTGGATGGGGCTGCGGAGCACGCCTTTTCGATGAAGACCGTCCCCCAGGCCGTTCATCTTCGCAATCACATTCTCTATCAGTTTGAGCGGTGTGAGCGAGACTCCGACGAAGCCGGGGAGGGGGCGCTTACGTTCGTCCTGGTCGGGGCAGGTCCATCCGGGGTCGAACTCGCGGGCCAGCTCGCTGAACTGTCGCAGCGAGTGTTGCTGGACGACTACCGCCACATTGATCCTCGCCAGGCACGTATCGTGCTGTTGGAAATGGTGCCTCATGTCTTGCCCGGATACGACTCTTCCCTACAGGGGTACACGCAGCGAGAACTGGAGCGGCGAGGGGTTGAGGTTCGGACGGAAACGACGGTGGCGTCGGTTCGCCCCGAGGCCGTCGAGCTCGAAAATGGAGAAACCATTCCCGCTCAAACGTTGATCTGGACGGGTGGGGTGCAGGCGCATCCGTTGGCCAACGCCGTCGGGACAGAGCAAAGTAAGGGGGGGCGACTGCTCGTCGAGCAGGATTTGAGTCTTCCGGGCCATCCAGACGTGTTCGTGGCCGGGGATCTCTCCGCCTGCGAGGACGAGGCGGGGGAGTATTACGCCCAACTTGCGACCGTGGCCATTCAGCAGGGGCGTCACGCAGCAAAACAGGTCCTGCGCCAGGTGGAGGGAAAGTCGAGAGAGCCCTTTGACTTCGAAGACCCTGGCATTATGGCGACCATTGGTCGGGCCTCTGCAGTTGCTCAGTTCCCGGGGGGACTACGACTGCGCGGATTCGTCGCCTGGTTGCTCTGGGCATTCGTGCACGTGTATCAGCTCGTGGGCTTCGAGAACCGGCTGCGCGTCTTCATGGACTGGGTATACAACTACCTCACATTCGATTTCAATAACCGATTTATCCTCGACGATGCTCCCAGCGTCCAGCGCCAGGAGGCGCAAGACGACGGAAAGGATCAGGCTTCCTCGTCTTCCGTCCAGTCACATTCGTAAGTCTGGCTCGCAAGAGAGGGTGCGAATATGAGAATTGCCCAGGTTGCTCCGCTGGAGGAAAGCGTGCCCCCGAAGCGCTACGGCGGGACGGAGCGAGTGGTCTCGTATCTCACCGAGGAACTGGTAGAGGCAGGACACGAGGTCACCCTGTTTGCCTCCGGGGATTCTTCGACGGCGGCGGAATTGATCCCGATGACTTCTCAGTCTCTGCGCCTCGATGAACGGTGCAGGGATCCTCTCGCACATCACGTCTTAATGCTTCAGCACGTCGTCGATCGAGCGGATGACTTTGACGTCGTACACTTTCACATCGACTATTTGCACTATCCGGTTTCTCGCCAGAAAAAATGGCGCAATGTCACCACCCTGCACGGTCGATTGGACATTCCCGATCTCCAGCCTCTCTACGAGAAATATGCCGACCTCCCCCTCATTTCGATCTCCACTGCCCAACGGGATCCCCTGAAAGCGGCGAACTGGCTAGACACCGT